>JAYQOK010000012.1:0-40243 GCA_038144795.1 Candidatus Kuenenia sp.
GGTTTCATGCAACTTCGATACGTGCGTCGGTGGGGCTTTCCCCGGCCGTCGGCCTGGCTCGGTGCCCTTCTCATGGCGGTTGTGTGCCGGCCATGTGCTGCCGAATTGCGGGTCGGTGCGGCGGTAGTCGACATTACCCCCGAGCAGTTCCCTGTCTACATCAACGGAGGCATGACGGCCCGCCGTGGCGAGCCTCGGGACATCAAGGCACGAGCCATCGTTCTCGATGATGGCCGTGCCCAGATCGCGGTTGTCGTGGCGGATAGCTGTATGCTCCCCAAAGAGCTCATTGATGGAGCGAAGGCCCTCGCCGCGGAGCAGACGCGCATTCCGGTCGATCGCATGACGATCGCCGCCACGCACACGCACTCGGCTCCATCCGCGATGGGAGCGCTGGGCACACCGGCTGATGAGACGTATGTGCCGCTTCTTCGCCTTCGACTTGCCGACGTGATCGTGGAGGCTCAGTCGCGGCTCCAGCCGGCCCGGATGGGATTCACGTCTGTCTCTGCGGATGCGTTCACTGCGGTCCGGCGTTGGATTCTACGGCCGGACTCGATGCAGCTTGATCCGTTTGGGGATCGAACGGTGCGGGCGACCATGCACGCGGCCCGCGGGAACCTAGCACACGTCACCGGCGAGTCAGGCCCGGAAGATCCAGAACTCGCGGTGATCGCCTTTCAAACGCCGGCGGGGCACCCGTTGGCGCTGCTGGCGAATTTTTCGATGCACTATTTCGGTGGAGGAGGTGCCGCCGATTATTTTGGTGCCTACTGCGAGACCCTCGAACAACATTTCCGCGGGCAGTCGGAGGCGGTTCATCCGCCCGTCGCCATCATGTCGCATGGCTGCAGCGGCGACATTTGGCGAACTGATTACCGAACCGGTGACACGATTGAGCCGGTGGAGCGGTTTGTGGCGGGGCTGGCTGCCCGAACGATCGAAGCTGTTGATGCTATCGGCGACTACAGCGACGCCGATCTCTCGATGGCAGAGTTGCGCGTGCCCTTGCGCTACCGTGTTCCCGACGCAGCGAGGCTCGCTTGGGCCCGTCAGGTTGTGGAAACGCTTTCCGGAAAGCTTCCCCAAACCCAACCGGAAATCTATGCACTTGAACAGGTCTTTCTGCATGAGAAGCAATCCACGGAAGTCGTGGTCCAGGCGTTAAGAATCGGGAATGTCGCGATCGCCACGACACCCAACGAGACCTATGCGCTCACCGGCCTCAAACTCAAGCGGCAAAGTCCCGCCGCTCACACCATGGTGATCGAACTCGCCAATGGCGGTGATGGTTACATTCCGCCTCCTGAGCAGCATCGACTTGGTGGCTACAACACCTGGGCCGCACGATCCGCCGGTCTTGAGGTGGCTGCAGAGCCGATTCTAGTCGAAGCTGATCTTTCACTCCTCGAAAAGGTCTGCGGGAAGCCCCGACGGCCGCTGGCTCCTCCCGACACTGCGATGTCCAGGGTGATCCGCGCACACAAACCGCTTTGTTATTATCCGCTCGATGACATGACGGGACCAGTTGCCCGTGATGCCGGCGGCCAGAGTCACGACGGGATCTTTGAGGATGGCGTGGTCTTTTATCTCGAGGGTCCGGTCGGCTCCCGGCTTGTCGAAGACTCTGTGATCAATCGGGCTGCCCATTTCGCCGGCGGGCGGCTGACGTCCCGAGTCCCTTTGACGGCGGGCGACTACACGGTCAGCCTCTGGTGCTGGAATGGTCTTGTCAGCGAGGCCCGACCGCTGTCCGGTTGGCTTTTTTCCCACGACTGGCCTCATGGAACAAGTCCGGCGGGCGTGCACCTCGGCGTGATCGCGGATGGTCCCGACGGCGGACAACTTGCGGTTCAGCTGGGTTCGAACCGGCACCTTGGCCAGTCAACCATCGAGCGGTGGCGTTGGCACCACGTGGGCTTCGTCCGCGCGGGAGACATCTGGCACGCCTACGTTGACGGCAACGTCGAGGCCTCCGGCCAGGGAGCAGGAGGCCATAGTCGTAGTGATGTCATTTGCTTTGGTGGGAGGAGCGACGGTGCTGATTCGTGGGAGGGTCGGCTCGATGAAATTGCCGTGTTCGACCGCGCTCTGAGCCATGCTGAAATCGCTGAACTCGCCGCCCGTTCGGACCCGTGATGAGCGGCCGATGATTGATGGCCTCATCTGGCGGTGTTACTCGTAGATTGGAAAGAACGTGTTGAAGGCCTGCTCACAAAAGACGCCCGGGTCGTTGAAACGTTGATGGGCATCGAGGCTACTGATCGCTGCCATCTGTTCCCCGGACAGCGAAAGTTCGAAAAGATCGAGATTTTCCGCAAGCCGTTCGGGGCGAGATGTCTTGGGAATGACAGCCGTTCCGCGTTGTACGCCCCACCGGAGAAGTACCTGCGCCGGTGTGTGACTGACCGCGGCTGCGATTTCCATGATCGTGGGGTGTGTCAGCAGGCTGTCGGCCTCACTGGCCATACCCAACGGCACATAGGAAGGCGCGCCAAGCGGCGAGAAGGCGGTAACCGCGATCTTTGCCTGTCGGCAAAACTGCAGAAGTTTTTCCTGGGCGAGCAAAGGATGCATTTCCACCTGCAGCACTGCTGGAGGAATGCGACAGGTAGCGAGGAGTTCACGAAGCAAGGCAACCCCATAGTTGCAGACACCGATCCGCCGAACCAGACCGGCATCAACAACACGCTCCATCGCCTGCCATGTGTCCGCAAGCGGAATCTGCACTGGCCGCATTTCGGGGCTTTCGGCATCAGGATCAAAAAACCATCCCGGTGGATACCGGACATCAAACGGAACATAAGCCAGCGCAATCGGGAAGTGGACAAGATACAGATCGACGTAGTCCAGCCGGAGGTCACGGAGCGTTTGCTCCAAGGCCGGCCTGACGTGTTGCGGATCGTGGAAGGTGTTCCATAGTTTTGAGGTGACCCACAGATCCTCGCGCCGGCAAAGACCAGTCGTGAGCGCCTTGTGAATGCCAGCCCCCACATCGGCCTCGTTGCCGTAATCACAAGCGCTGTCGAGATGCCGATACCCGACTCGGATTGCCTCGGCGACCAGGCTGCCGACACTGGATTGTTCGATTTTCCACAGGCCGAGCCCAACGGCAGGAAGGGGCTGATCGCCGCAGCCGAAGGCAGCGGGAACGGACACGGGAATCATAGAATCGTTCATGCGTTAGCGACTCAGGAGGGAATGAAACGGGTTCTCCAACCAATGACCAGCCGGTGCTCGGCTATTCCGGTAGCTCCATGCCCCTGGTTTCCGGTAGGAACATGAGGAACACGAGACCGAGCAGAAAAAAACTGCCCAGACACGTGATGGCCAGCCGTAGGTCAAACGTCGCCTTCATCCAGGCGGATAGCCAGATAAGGACCGGCGCCGCAAGCAGTCGACCGGTGTTGAAGCAAAACCCAGAGCCAGTGGCACGCAGGTGCGTGGGAAACAGCGTGGGGAAGTAGACGGCATACCCGGCATGGATGCCTTGTGCAAAGAATCCGAAAATCGGCAGGAGACACAGCAGAAGCAGGTAGCCACCAATGATCGAGGGGAGCCAACAGACGATAGGTGTCATTGCTGCGGCAGCGATATGCATGATGGCAAAAGTGCCACGGCAGCCAATGCGGGCGGCGAGGGGCCCGAAGGCCAGCATCCCAAGTCCGGCACCAGCTGTTTGGACGAAACCGAAAGCCACCTTCGCCTTCCTTGCCGCCGCCGGGTCATTCATCCGCTCGAGGAGATCACGCGCGATGTCTTGGCCAGCTACCACGACTCCCCAGAACGTGGCCAGCCCGACCATTGCCAACAGCGCCCCACCGATTGCGCGAGACTGCCACCGCGGATCGCCAAGCAACTCCCGGAAGCTCCCTAACCGCTCGGCCTTCGACTGTCGTGCCTGTTGCCATGACTCAGGCTCACGAATCGAGAGTCGTACCCAAAGAACAAGGATCGCCGGCGCAACGCCGAGCAGATAGGCCACCCGCCATTGGTTGCCAACGGCGAGCCCCGCCGCAGCCGCCAGCCACAACCCACCTACACTTGTGGCGTGAAAGATGCCACCGGCGCGCTCGCGAGCCTCCTTGGGAAATACCTCGGAAACGAGTGCTGCACCCACGGCCCATTCTCCCCCGACGCCCATCGCCACGAGAAATCTGAGCACGCCCACATGCCAGGCATCGGTGGCCAGGGCGGTGAGCCCGGAAAACAGCGAGTAGAAGAGGATCGTGAGGGCCATCACCGGATTCCGACCCCAGCGATCGGCCAGCGAACTGAACAGCCACCCACCGAACGTTCCACCAATCAGAAAAATACCGAGAAAGCGTTCTCCCCAGAGCTTGACGGACGGAGCGTCCGCAGTGACGCGAAGGAGGTCGGGCAGCATGTCACCACGGGTGATGTTGTACAGTTGGCCTTCAAACGCATCGAAGACCCACCCAAGTGAGGCCACCGTGAGCACGAGCCACTGATAGCGGGTGACGCTTGCGTACCAGGGCGCGGGGTGGCCAGTCATGAGCGTTTCCCCTCTGCCTGTCGATCGATCACTGCCGCCACGTTGATCGGTTGTCCTCGGCGGATCGACTCCTCCGCCAAGATGCAGAGGCCCGCTGACCAGAGGCCGTCGCGGGCCGTTGCGATCGGAGCGGCGCCATGTCGCACGCAGCGAACACATGCAGCAATCTCCTCGTGGAGTTCGAAGACCTCACCGCTGGCCCGCGGCAGATGTTCGTCCACCAACTGCTCGCCATCAAAGACCCGAAGAAAAGAGGTTGGCTCCGTTGTTCGGTCGAGGGCACCGCTCCACCCGGCCCACACCGCTCCCCGTGTTCCACTCACCTTGACCGTTTGATGGTGCTCGAAGGCGGCGAGCGTCTGGGACACTACGGCGTATGCTCCATCCGCGCAGCGGAGCAGTGCTGAGAAATTGTCGTAGAGAGTCGGCCTGGCTGGATCATGGGAGTTGCCATAGGCGACGAGTTCCACCGGCTCGCCACTGCCGGCGAGATACCACCTTGCCAGATCGAAGAAGTGGATCGGTTCCTCGAGAACCCAACTCCCCACGCGGTCCGGATCGTATCGCCAGCCATCGGCACCACGGCGGTAGGGCTTTCGTGAAAGCTCCACAAGCACATACTGCGGTTGGCCGATCGTGCCGGAAGCGATGATCCGATGGATCTCGCCCCACTGGGAGGAGAGTCGCAACTCATGTCCGATCGCCAGTCGCCCTTCCGCCTCCTCAGCGGCCCGTACGATGGCGGCGCAGTCATCGAGTGTCGTGGCCATCGGCTTCTCCAACAGCACAAACCTACCGGAGGCAAGGGCTGTCTCCGCGAGCGTGCGGTGGGTGTGACTGGGGGTGACGATATCGACCACGTCACAATCGATGCTCTGAATCATTTCCATGGGATCGGAGAAGATTCGCGCTTCCGGATAGGCCTCGGCTGCGGCAGCTCGTGAGGCCGGTGAAGGAGCAGCAATAGCTGTCAACAAAGCATCGGGATTGGTCTGAATGGCGGTGGCGTGATACCGGCCCCAGGCGCCGAAGCCAGCCAACGCAAAACGGACGGGAGCGGTCATGGCGATATTCTCATGGTTAAGGGATGCGACGTCAGGTGCGTGGGGCTGTCGTCAGCGGCGTAACCGGGTGAGATAGCCGGCGACACTGGAGTTCGTTAAGCCGGCATGTGCGAAGCCTCGGTAGGACGTGACGAGCGAAGAGATCACACTCATCGAGGTGTGGATAACCGCTGAGAATGAAGGCCCGAATTCCGAGCTCCATATATCGCTCCAGTTTTGCCAGCACCTGGTCGGGGTCACCCACGATCGCACTGCCACAGCCCGAGCGTGCCAGCCCGACACCACTCCAAAGATGCGGCTCGATCCACAGACTGCCGGCAGCAGCGCGAAGAGCATCCTGTCGTCGGACTCCGGCACTACTGGCATCGAGTGACCGTCGCTTGATCTCCTCGCCCCGTCCGGGATCCAGTTTCGAAATGAGTCGATCTGCTGCTGCCCGTGCCTCTGCCTCGGTCTCGCGGACGATCACATGGCTGCGAAACCCAAAGTCGAGCGTGCGACCATATGCGGCGGCTTGCTCCGCCACGGTCTGCATTGTTTCCTGAATCCGCTCCTCTGTTTCAGGCCACATGAGAAAGACGTCACAGTGTCGAGCACAAAGATCCTGAGCGGCCGGCGATATTCCACCAAAGTAGAGGAGTGGGCCGCCCTGTTGCTGGTAGCACTGGGCTGGTTCTGTGGAGGGAAGGGCAAACTGATAAAATTCTCCCTCCCACGAGAATGGTCCCGTGGTGGACCACAGACCTTGCAAGATACGAATGATCTCACTGGACCGGGAATAACGGAGATCATTCGATTCCTTCGTCCCAGGAAGGTCGGATGAAATGATGTTGAGGCACAGCCGGCCTTCCAGGGCGTGGTCGAGTGTGGCGATGGCCCGCGCTAACATCGGCGGCCATACCTCACCCATCCGCAGGGCCACGAGTTGGTTGATCTGCCGGGTCTGGGGACCGAGCAGAGCGGCAAATGCAAGCGCGTCCTGCCCGGCAATCCATCCTGAGGGAAGGAGAATGTTCTGGAATCCGTTGGCATCAGCGCGCCGAACGATCTCACTGCAGTGCGCATAACTCGAACGAAGTTCTCCGTCTGGCACCCCGAGAAACTCATAGTCATCACCACACAAGGCGGCAAACCATGCCACCTCACAGGTATCAGCGGTGGTCCGAATCGGAATGCAGTTGCTCATGGTAGGACATCCCTAAGCAAACTGTGGTGGTACGTTGAATTACCGAATGCCTGTCAACTACAGTGACGACCTGGAAAGAATATGCCCGACAACCACTCAGTCTGGAGACTCTCTCAGATGACCGTTTCGCACGATCCAATGCAAGAGCCCAATCCACCGGCGGGCTCGTTACTCCATCCGGCACAGCCTTCGCGTCGTGAGTTTCTCTCCACGGCCATGAAGACGGCGAGCGTCATCAGTGCGCCTGCCATTGTCTCATCGCGTGCGCTCGGTCATGAACGAAGAGCGGCCGCAGCCAGTGACCGGCTGACGCTTGGTGTAATCGGCTTCGGACCGCGATGCAAGTACGTCCTCACGGAAATGCTCAAATTTCCTGACGTGCAGTGCGTCGCTATCGCAGACGTGCAGAAGCGATGCCGGATGGAGGGGAAGCATTTTGTTGATACGACGTACGGCACAGCCGATTGCACGACTACCGGAGACTTGCGTGAGCTGCTAGCGCGGGATGATCTTGACTGTGTCATCATCGCCACCGGCGACCGCTGGCATGGTAAGGCGGCGATGATGGCTGCCGAGGCAGGAAAGGATGTCTACTGCGAAAAGCCATGCGGTCTGACGATCGACATCTGTGGTCAGATCGATGAGACGATGCGGCGAACCGGACGAATTTTTCAGGCAGGGACGCAACGTCGCAGCGTGCCCAATTTCCAGAAGGCCGTCGAATTCGTCCACGGTGGAAAACTTGGGGCACTCAAGGAACTTCACGCCTCGGTCTACATGCCAACGTTGAACAACGACTGGCTGCCGGGAGAGCCAACGCCTGCTCCCGAGGAAATCGATTGGAACCTGTGGCTTGGTCCCTGCCCCTGGCGGCCCTATCACAGTGACTACGTCGTGAAGCGTCAGTGGCGGGGCTACTTTGATTTTGAATCAGGCGCCAAGTTGTTGGACTGGGGCGCTCATACCGTAGACCTCTGCCAATGGGCAGGTAGGTACGATGCCACCGGTCCAATCGAATTCATTCCCTCAGATCAGAACATTACCTGTCGGTATGCTGACGGCGTGACGCTCGTGCTCGATTTTCTAACAGATCCGTTCAAGGATCGTGGTCCACGTTGGAACACGAAACTAGGCACGTGCCCGGTGAAATTCATCGGCAGCGAGGGGTGGATTTCGACCGGTGACGAAGGTGATATCGATATCGAACCGGCAGCACTGCGGGCTGAACTCGGCGACGGCTTCAAGCGGATTCGCGGGACCGACGCTTCACTCCATGCCAGAAACTTCTTTGATTGTGTCAAGTCGAGGCGGCAACCGGTATGCAACGCAGCGGTCATGCGAAAGAGTCATGTGGCCAGTCACGCTGCTGCCCTCTCCTGGATTCTTGGTCGAGCACTCGCCTTCGATCCCGTCACTGAGGTATTTTCGAGCGGTGGCAAGCCCGACGCGGAAGCCAACGGTTTGAAGACGCGGCCGGAGCGGGATTTCTGGACCTGACTCCTGCTCAGCGCTCGATTGCCTTCACCTCACCGAAGACGAGGAGCGACGATGCGTACCAGATGTTGGGGGCGTACTTGGCTGGACTTCTGACCATGTCGGCTCTATTTTTCTCAAACAGGATTGTCTCTTTCATTGGAGCGTCGGCCAGCAACCGTACTTCAACCTCGTGAGTGCCTGGCGAGAGATCGCCGAGCGGGAGGGTGGCAAGCCGCCAATAGGTACAATATCCGTCGATGCGGGGGACGGTTCGCGGTTGTTCGCCATCGACGCGAATCTCAACCACGCCACCCCCCGGGCCAAGGAGATCGTAAACTGCGGTTCGACGCGGTCTATCCCCTGGGCTCCCGGGAACGGTGACCGCGAAGCGGAGTGAGGCACCGGCGGTACTGACTTTCCAGAGCACGGGCAGTTTTGATTGAAAGGTTCGTGCCTGCTCATCCGCCACGGCGGCCGCATCCGTCCATGACCCGCTCAGCATGGTCGCAGTGATTGGCACCATTCGCGCCTCCTCCCAATGGTCTGCCCGCAGGGGGGCTGGAAGGTCATGTGGACGTGCTGCTGGCCCGACCGTTGTCATTGACTCAAGTGACCGAGCGAGAACATCCGCGTAGAGCACATGACCTGTTTCGACCAACGGATGAACACCGTCCGTCGAAAACAGCATCGGTTTTGCAGCCGGGTCGAACGGCGTCATCTTGTCTCCCTTAAACACAAGTGCGCCTGCACGGGCTTGCTCCGCGACCGCGACGCCGAAATGCACCGAGGGAATCCCGTAGTGATCGGCCACTCCCTCCATCGCGGAGGCCGATCGCTGAAAGAAGCCAGCACAGAGGTCGGCGAAGACCGGCTCCGAAACCGTATAGACGAAGCACACGTCAGTGGTGGGGTCAGCCCGACGAATCTGCCGCACGATGCCTTCCATGGTCGCCTGGATCTGCGCGGCGGATGCTGCGCCATCGTTGACCGCAAACTCGATGAAGACGAGGTCCGGCTTACGGGCAAGCACGTCATGCCCCACGCGAAAGGCCCCAAGATCGGAGCCGGTCCCACCAATTGCAGCGTTGATCTCACGGAACGAAGCCTGCGGAAACGCCTTTCTCAATCGGTCGAGCGAGCCGACCCGCCACCCCGGCGCTGCGGTGATGCTCCCACCGAAATAAGCCACACGGATCTCCTCACCTGCCCGCGCCTTTGCAAAGAAGTTTGGCAGCCCGTCTCGTGGTCGGCATTCGATTGCTGCCACGGACGGCGGCAATTCCTCGATGGAAAGATCCTTGAATCGCACCTCTGAGATGGCGTTTCCATGGATTTGCAGGGCAATCACCCCGTCGGCCGGAAGTCCCGGTTCGGACTCCGTGTAGTCGACCGTCTGAATCCCGTTGACCCACAACTGCACGCGGGCACCCTCGGCGCGGATCCGGTAGTCGTGCCACTCGCCCGGTCGTGAGATCTTAGCGAGTACCTCGGCTGCTGGCTGGGCGAGCATCCGTCGGCGTCGCGACTCATCGTACAAGGCACCATCATAGCCCTTGCCGAAGTCAGCCTGATAGCCGATCACCTCGTGACTGTTTGGGATCCGTGCGCTGCGGAACTGGATTCCTGAATTCACAAAGCCATCCGTGCCGACCAACCTGATCTGAAGACGCAGATCAAAGTTGCCAAAGCGTCGCGTCGTGCACAGGAAGTCATTCTTCTCCTGCCGACGATCGAGTGATCCGGCGACGATCTGGCCATCTTCGATGCGCCACACACCGGTCGTATCGCCCTCCCAGCCGGCAAAACTCTGGCCATCAAAAAGCGTCTCTGCCGCAGTGAATTCCACCGGAAGACTGAACATTACGGCGACCAACCACCAGGCTCCCAGGCATCGATTGAAAGCAGTCATTATTCTCTCTTCTATCGTGGATTGCGCCCTCGTGTATCAGACGTCACAGACCCTGGCGGCGTGTCTCAGGGCAACAATCGGATCATCCCAAGTCGGTATGAATTCATGAGCAACGAAATCGTGATAGCCGATCTCAGCCACCACCTTCATGACTGCCGGGTAGTTGATTTCCTGATGGTCGTCCAATTCACCTCGGCCTGGATTGCCGGCGGTGTGCAGGTGGCCGATCTGGTCACGGTACAACCGTAATCGCCGAATGATGTCTCCGTGCATGATGGCGACGTGATAGATGTCAAACAAAAGCTTGAAGTGAGCAGACCCGATGCGGTTGCAAAGATCGACGCAAAAGTCGACATCGTCCCCAAAATACCCAGGGTGGCCCTTCATGGGATGAGTGTCATCACGAGAATTAAGGTGTTCGAGCACCAGCGTGATGCCACGATGTTCCGCTGTTGGCAGCACGCGCTTCCAAACTGCGATGCAGTCGGCTGCGGCACGATCGCGATCCATGCCCGAAAACCGCATGCCCGTGAACGTGATTACCTTGCGGGCCCCGACCGCCGCGGCGATATCGATTGCTTCGCGAAGTTTCTGCTCAGTCTCCGCGTGAAACTCAGGGTTGCAGGGACCGCGAGCATAGCCGTGGCTACTGACCAGAGAGATTTCGAGTCCGAGGTTGCGAATCTCCCCGTAATGCTTGCGGTCGATGCCTTCAATGCCTGCCAGGCCAATCTGCCGGGCATGCCGAGCGAGCGTTACCGCTCCCATTGGCTTGAAGCACCATCCCATTACAGAGTGACGAATGCCCCCGTTGCGGAGCCGGTACTCCGGATCTATGTCGGAGCGAGCGAGCACTGAGTTCACGTCTATGAACTCGCCGTGCGGTTCCGGCACACAAGGCGACGTGATCAAGGCGCGGCGAGAGAGTGGCTGCATGGCCGGAGCCGGATTGAGGGGATACGGGAGTCGATTCCTGAAGATGACCGCGAGTCGCTATCATAGTGTTTCTCCAGGCAAGCCGCGGAGCTCATCAGAAAATTTGGTCTGGTGCGATGGGAGGGTTTGTGATGCGGGCATCGGCAATCGTGGGTTCCCGGGCATGGCTTTTGGTAGGCGTGCTCGCGTGTTCAGGTTTGGCAGATGACACCTTCCCCGAGCCATACGACAGCGAGATTGCTGAGCGAGGCCGACCTCCCGCGGCATCAGCCGCAGCGAGCGGGCTGGTTCTGCCACATGGATTCAGTGCGACCGTGATGGCCGCCGAACCAGACGTGCAAAATCCGATCGCATTAACCTGGGATGCGCGCGGACGTCTGTGGGTGGCGGAAAACTTCACCTATGCCGAAGGAAGTCGACGATTTGATCATGCTTTACGGGATCGTGTGCTCATCATGGAAGATACCGACGGAAATGGCACCCTTGATCGTCGTTCCGTCTTTATGGACACGTTGCCGGTGCTCACGGGAATCGAGGTCGGCCACGGTGGGCTATGGGCTATGTGCCCACCCCGGCTTTTGTTCATTCCCGATCGGGACCGCGACGGGCGGCCCGACGGCCCGGCTGAGACGATCCTCGACGGTTTCGAAATATCTGAGGCGAGCTACCACAATTTTGCCAACGGACTCCGGTTCGGTCCTGACGGGTGGCTCTATGGTCGCTGCGGCCATTCCTGCCCAGCGCGAATTGGCAGGCCCAACGCTCTCGATGCCGCAAGGCTGCTGATGGAGGGAGGAATCTGGCGGTACTCACCCCGCACAGGGCGAGCCGAGGTGCTCTCCACTGGCACGACCAATCCATGGGGGCTCGACTGGAACGCTGTTGCCGAGGGCTTTTTTGTCAACACGGTAAATGGTCATCTTTGGCACCTAATTCATGGGGCACATTTTGCCCAGGCAAACGGCATCGATCCAAACCCGTTCACGTATGAACTGATCGATCACCATGCCGACCATTATCACTTCGACGTGAAGGGCGGTTGGCAGAACTCCCGAGACGGGAAAGCCGATGATCTTGGCGGCGGCCATGCCCACAGTGGTTGCATGATTTACGCCGGTACCAATTGGCCAACAGACTATCGGGGCCGACTATTCACGCTAAATTTTCATGGCCGCCGAGCCAATCAGGAAATTCTGCAGCGACGTGGCAGTGGCTATGTGGCCCGCCACGCTCCTGACTTCTTTGTGAGCGGTGATCACTGGTTTCGTGGGATCGAGCTCATGAGTGGCCCCGATGGCAGCGTGACCGTGGTTGATTGGAGCGATACTGGCGAATGCCATGAGCGGGACGGTGTCCACCGGACGAGTGGTCGTCTGTTTCGAGTTGCGTATGGCCAGCCACGGCTTCCAGAGATCACAACACAGGCCGCCGGGGCATGGCAGGCTCCCGGCGGTTTCAACCTTCACAACCTGAGCGATGTCGATCTTGCCCGCCTCCAACGGCATCCCGACGGCTGGTGGGTTGGTCAGGCCCGCCTGGTCCTCACCGAGCGAGCCCCTCTCGCCGGAGATTCTGCAGTGGCAGCCCGCGCTGTTCTCGAAGAACAGTTCACAACTGCCGAACAGCTTGCGGCGATTGATCCACGGGTTTCAGCTGCGGCGCATCGCATCCGTGCCATGCTCGCGATGCACATGATTGACCCATCAGACTCCGATCGACTGCACGACCTGTTGTATCACTCCGATGATCATGTTCGTACATGGGCAGTCCGGCTTCTCACCGAGGAATTGCCACTTGACGCCGCTCTCGGACCGGTCCTGCCGGCAGCCGCGGACGTTCGTCGCCGGGCCGAGGTGTTGCTCGATCGGCTTGTGCTCTTGGCTCGCCATGAACCCTCTGGTCTGGTCCGTCTCGCTCTCGCGTCCACGCTCCAACGCCTCCCCGTGGATCTACGTCCTGCGTTGGCCACACCGCTTGTGTCCCATGCCGAGGATGCCACGGACCACAATCTTCCGCTGCTCGTATGGTATGGACTGATTCCCGTCGCTGACCTCAATCCGGTGACGTTGGCCGAGGTGGCCACCTCGTGTCGCTGGCCAACCACACGACGACTGATCGCTCGAAGACTTGCCGGTCTCTACGACACCGCGCCGGATGGGGTTGTTCAGTTGCTTCATGGAGCGGCGGCTGGGGTAGAACATGATTCGGCGGCCCTCGCCGATGTGCTGGCCGGACTTGCGGAGGGCTTTGCCGGCTGGCGGAAGGCAGCGCAGCCAACGTCATGGACACTGGTCGACGACGCCTTGGATGCCCTCCCCGAAGGCGAGATTCGGGACCGCGGTCGGCGTCATGCCGATGAGCTTGCGATCCTGTTCGGCGATGGTCGGGCAATCAATGCTGTTCGTGATGTGGCATTGAATCCTCATGCCACGGTGGAAATGCGGCGCAAGGCTTTGGCCACCTTGATTGACGCCGATGCACCAGAACTGCGAAGCATCTGTAAACACCTTCTCACCGATCGGCACCTTCAGTCCGTAGCCGCTCGGGGTCTTTCTCGATTCAATGACCCTGCCATCGGACGACAACTTGTCGATGCCGGATGCCGTGCCCGTGGAGCCGCCCGTGATGCGATCTTTTTGACCCTCGTGTCCCGGCGGTCGTTTGCGGGTGAGTTGGTCGCTGCCGTCGAGCAGAAGCGAATACCGGTGAGCGATCTTTCCGCCGCCGTGATTCGCCAGATCCACGCCCTCGGCGATGATGAACTCTCTGATCGAGTGTCGCATGTGTGGGGCCATCTTCGGGAGAGTCCAGCTGCAAAAAAGGAGCGGATCCGCCAGCTTTCTGAACGGCTGGCAACGCAGCACGAGAGGCCCGACCTTGGAGCCGGCCGGCTCCTCTTTGAGAAAAGCTGTGGGAGCTGTCTTCGGCTCTATGGTACAGGCGGACAGTTGGGTCCCGATTTGACTGGTTCGGGTCGGCACGATCAGGGCTACCTGCTTGAAAACATGGTCGATCCCAGTGCCGTGGTGAATCGTGATTGGCGACTGTCGATCCTCAGCCTGACAGACGGCCGTGTGCTCTCAGGAGTCGTGGTCGAACATAGTGAAAGGGCGGTCGTCCTGCTGACGCCGCAGGAGCGGGTGACGATCCCCACGGAAGAGATCGATAACATCAGTCAGACGGACCGTTCGCCCATGCCGGACGGCCTGCTTGACCAACTCGACGATTCCCAGATTCGTGACCTCGTCGGCTATCTCCAGCATCCGACGCAGGTGCCAGTGGGCAACTGAACCCATGAAGCCACCCAACCTTCCGCCCTCGAATCGCTCCAATTAGCGTGAGATGGTACGCTTTTGGTGAGCGGATGTGACGCTGTGAGGTTTGGCAATGTTCTCGACGAATAGCCGATGTATCGCCTCCTCGATGGGGGTATTCACGGTGATGATGGCGGCCGTCCATGTGAGAGCCGGTGATATCAACGCTCCCTCATTCGAACGAGACATTCGGCCGATTCTCCGTGCCTCTTGTACCCATTGCCACGGTGAAGACGAGGAGGTTGCCGGTGGAGTCGATCTCCGGCTCCATCGTTTTCTCATCGGGCTGCGAGACGCAGGTGAGCCGGTCGTGAATCCGGGTAGGCCTGAAGCCAGTCTTCTCATTCACGTCATCGAGTCTGGGGCGATGCCGCAGGAAGGCAGACCTCTGTCCGCCTCCCAACTCGACCTGCTGCGACGGTGGGTCGCTGCAGGCGCTGCGGGGGGAGAGTCGGAGCCAGAGACACTGCCCCCCGGCCCCTACTTTGCGGCCGCAGAAAAAAAACACTGGGCATTCCAACCAGTGACCCGACCGAACGTTCCCGAGATCGCCGATCCGCGTATCCGCACCGATGTGGATGCGTTTCTTGCGCGGACGCTTTTGGAGCGGGGGATGACGTTTGCCCCCGATGTCGACCGTCGGACTTTGATCCGCCGGGTGACGTTTGATCTCACGGGCCTCCCTCCAACCGTCGAGGAAATCGATGCTTTTGTCACTGATACCGCGGCGGATGCGTATGAGCAACTTGTCGATCGGCTCCTCGCCTCCCCAGCCTATGGTGAACGATGGGCCCGACACTGGCTCGATGTCGCCGGGTATGCCGACTCCGCCGGCCATGCTGAGGCCGACTCGCTGCGACCGTATGCCTGGCATTATCGCGATTATGTCATCAACGCAATTCAACAAGACAAGCCCTGGGATACGTTTATCGTAGAGCAGTTGGCTGGTGATGAACTCGCCCGTGTTGTTCATGGAGAGACTGCTGAAGCAATGCTCGACCCAGTCCGACGCGAGCAGGTCACGGCCACCGGATTTCTGCGGATGGCCCCGGATGGCACCGGCGACAGGGTTGCAGATGTCAATCTGGCCAGGAACGAAGCTGTGGCGGAACAACTAAAAGTTGTTTCGTCAGCCCTGCTGGGGCTGACGGTCGGCTGCGCTCAATGCCATGATCATCGCTTCGACCCGATCTCGCATGCCGACTATTACCGTTTTCGGGCGATTTTTGAACCGGCGTTTGATTGGCAGCAATGGCGCTCGCCGACCGCCCGCAACTGCTCGCTCGCGAAGCCCGGGGATGTCTCCCAAGCGACCAAAATCGAAGAACAGGCTGCTGCAATCGAAGCCGATGCGAAAGCCCTCGAAAGAAGTTTTCTGGATGCCATTTTTGAAAGGGAAATTCTCAAACTGCCGGAGGAGATTCGGGATCGTTATCGCGAAGCGCGGTCGACCTCAAAAGAAAAACAGTCACCAGAACAACAGGCTCTGATCAAGCGGTATCCCTTTGCCCTCGCACTCTATTCGCTCGACCTGTACGACAAGGAAGCCGATAACAAGGTGAAAGCGCGGCGGGCTGAGGCGACTGCGTTGCGAAAAACAAAGCCGCCTGAGGACTTTGTCATGGCCACGACCGAAGTGCGGGGCCGCGTCCCCGTGATGCAGGTGTTTTATCGTGGTGATCACGAGCAACCTCGCCAGGAGGTTCCACCCGGGGAACTGGCCGTGCTTGCAGGCGCGGCGATTGAGCCGTTCAATCCGCTGGAGGCCTCAGGTGGTTCGAGCGGCCGACGTCTGGCCTATGCGCGTTGGCTGACGAGCGGCCGACATCCCCTTCTCGCCCGTGTCCTGGTCAATCGATTTTGGCTCCACCACTTCGGCCGTGCGATTGTTCCCACGCCGGGAGACTTCGGCCTTGGGGGGCAACCACCGACCCATCCGGAACTGCTCGATTGGCTGGCAGACAGGTTCGTGACCTCGGGTTGGCGGTTAAAGCCACTTCATAAGCTTCTCGTGACAAGCACCGCCTATCGACAGGACTCGCGGCACGCCGAGGCGACGGCGGCAGATCCGGATGGCGGTCTCTATGGCCGCTGGCTCATTCGTCGGTTGGATGCCGAGCAGGTTCGCGATGCCGTGCTCTGTGCTTCAGGGCGACTGGTGACGAAGACGGGCGGGCCGCCCGTGAGTATCGGAAAAGACCCACTGGGCAGGATCGTGGCCGGGCGAGAGGAGCTCAATGCCAACGGGGACGTGATCAAGGTGCTGCCAGTGGGAGACGGCGCGGCACGGAGATCGCTGTATCTCACCTGTCGCCGCACAACACCCTTGACGGCTCTGCAGACGTTCGACGCTCCGGCAATGCTCCCCAACTGTGAGCAACGCAGTTCAAGCACGGTCGCACCGCAGTCACTGTTCATGCTCAATGACGCCTTTATCCTCGAACAGTCAGCGGCGATGGCTGATCGGGTGCGCCAGGTGGCACCGGGTGACCTCCGGCGGCAGGTGAGGCAGTCATGGATCATGCTCACGGCCCGGGAACCGGAATCGAAGGAGAGCGAACGGGCGCTCGTGTATCTGGCCGAGCAGGCCGAGGCCTTCCGGGCATTTCATGTCGCTGCCATACCGGCGAATGCTCCAGATCAGACGCCACCTTCGGGGGCCACCATGGCCGATCCCCAGGCGGCAGCCCTCGCCAGCCTCTGCCAGGTTCTCATGAGTTCCACGCGGTTTCTCTACCTTGATTGATCGCTTTGGTTGTTTTGGAGGCTCGCTATGACATCGCCCCGTGCACGCCTCTGTTCCCGCCGTCATCTCATGCACGCCGGTGGGTTCGGGATCGCCTCACTTGCCTTGACGAGCCTCCTCGATGAGGAGAGGTTGCTTGCAGCGCCTGCCAAACCGGATCTCTCGGCACCACGCCGTTTTGATACCCTCCCAAAGTCGCCGCCTCAACCAGCCCGTGCGACTGCGATGATTTCGTTGTTCATGATGGGTGGGCCATCCCAGATGGACCTCTTCGACCCTAAACCGCTGCTGGAGAAGCACGACGGTGAGCCGTTTCCTGGCGAGGTGAAATATGACAATGTCGCTCAGGCTTCCTCCAAGATCTTCGGTTCTCCCTGGTCGTTCTCGCCACGTGGTCAGTGCGGTATGGAACTCAGCGAACTCCTCCCTGGCCTCGGCGGCATCGCTGATGAGATCACCCTGATCCGTTCGATGCATTCGGGCGTCAACAACCACGCTCAGGCGCTCTACGCGATCAACAGTGGTCGCAGCCTCGCGGGCCGGCCAGCCCTGGGCTCGTGGCTGACATACGGTCTGGGCAGCGAGAGCCGTGATCTGCCCGCCTACATGGTGCTTGGCCATCCCAAGGGGCTGCCGACGTTTCAGGAAGACCACTTCACCTGCGGCTGGCTTCCGTCCGTCTATCAGGGCACCCTGGTGCGGGCGGCCGAACCGCGGATTCTCAATCTTGACCCGGCGCCCGGTCTCGCCGGCGTACCGCAGCGGCGGCAACTCGATCTGCTCGGGATGATCAATCAGCGGCATCTTGCCGAGCATCCGGGAGCACATGATTTGACTGCTCGCATCGCAAGCTACGAACTCGCTGCTCGGATGCAGACGGCCGCCAAGGAGGCCCTCGACATCTCCGACGAACCCGCCCACATTCGGCGGTTGTATGGTGTCGACGAGGCGGACACAAGCGACTACGCCACGCGTTGCCTGATCGCCAGACGGCTCGTGGAGCGGGGAGTACGGTTCGTGCAGGTCCTCAACAACGGCCAGAGTTGGGATCATCATGGCGGATTGATCTCAGCCCTCCCCAAGCTTTGCAGGGCCGTTGATCAGCCCTCCGCAGCATTGGTGGCCGACCTCAAGCAACGCGGGTTGCTCGACACCACGGTGGTGTCTTGGGGTGGGGAGATGGGGCGACTTCCCGTTCGCCAAAATGACTCCGGCCGAGAGAAGTGGGGCCGCGACCACAATACGTATGGCTTCTCGCAGTGGGTCGCCGGAGGCGGCTTTCGCGGTGGATACGTTCACGGCGCCACCGACGAGTGGGGACACAAGGCGATCACCGACGTTGTGCACCACTATGATTGGCAGGCCACACTGCTGCACTGCTTTGGCCTCGACCATGCGCGGCTGGTCTTTTCTCGCGCGGGGGTCAACGCCACGCTTACCGATGGACAGGATGCCCAGGTGATCAGGTCGCTCCTGTCCTGATCAGGGCTGACGGGTTTTTGTCGTGTCGCACCGTAGCCGCCCAAACTTCCTTCCGTTACCATGCCGGTTCGGCACAGGCGGCTCCTGCGCCGCTCGCTCTCGCCGAGTCATCGATGGCGTTTTCAGAAAGGGGTTGGTTATGGGTGGGCTGCACGTTGCCTGTCGACTGGGCTGCCTCGTCATCGTTGGCTCGTGGTGCGTCAGCCCGCTGACTGCGACGGAGTGGCCACAGTTTCGTGGACCGACCGGCGATGGCCATGGTCCCGTCGCACCGTTGCCCCAGCGCTGGTCAGAGACGGACAACGTCTCGTGGAAGGTGCCGATCCCCGGGCTTGGCTGGTCGTCTCCCATCATCGCTGGTGACCGGCTCTTTCTCACCACCGCTGTCCCTGTCGCTGAGGCGCTCGAGCCACCGGCGGGGGCCCATACGCTCGAGTTGCTCTGCCTCGATCGGCGCGATGGAAGTCTGCTCTTTCGCAAGGTGCTGTTCACCATGGAAGGGCCCGTGCAGATGCACAAGAAAAACAGTCACGCGAGTCCCACTCCACTCATCGCGGATGGCAGGATCTTTGTCCACTTTGGTCCCCATGGAACAGCTTGCACGACACTCGACGGCGAACCAGTGTGGACCAGAAGGCTTCCCTATGAGCCGCAACACGGTAACGGTGGTTCCCCCGTGCTTGCGGGAAACGTCCTCGTGATCTGCTGTGATGGCAAGGACGTGCAGTATGTCGTCGGTCTTGATCGAATGACGGGCGATATTCGCTGGAGGACCGACCGCGAGACTTCATCTCAGAAGGGGTTTTCTTTTGGCACACCGCTCTGGCTACCGGCACAGGTCTCCGGAAACAACGTCGACCAGGTGATCTGTCCGGGCAGCGATGCCGTTTTCGCCTATGACCCGCAGTCGGGCGGCACATGCTGGCGGTTTGATTATCCCGGTGGATACTCCGTGATTCCGCGGCCTGTCTACGGCAACGGGTTGGTCTACATCTGCTCAGGCTATGACAAGCCGTCGCTGTATGCCGTGCGCCCGAACGGCATTGGCGACGTTACCGCAACCCACCTCGCCTGGAAACTCGACAAGGGTGTGCCGCATACGCCCTCACTCCTGCTCGACGGGAGTGAACTCTACCTCGTCACCGATGGGGGAGTCGCCGCGTGCCTCGATGCGGTAAGCGGTGTGGAGCATTGGCGGAAACGATTGGGTGGCAACTTTTCTGCATCTCCCCTGCTTGCCGGCGGGATTCTTTATTTCCAAGACGAGAACGGCTTGGCGACCTTAGTTCGGAAGGGTACCACTTTTGAAGAGGTGGGCCGCAATCAACTCGGTGACGGGGACCGCACATTCGCGTCGTACGCCGTCGCCGGCGGCCGGCTTTTCATCCGTTCGGAGCGATCTGTGTACGCGATCGAACGAGCAGACTGACGTCGGATCAAGTCCTGACCCGAGCCGATCTTCGCACCCGGGCGTGGGCTCAGGGGCCGTATGACCCAATGAGCAACCGGTCATTGTCACTGTCGGCGATCACGAGCCGACCATCGGGGGCAATCCGCACGCCATGCGGCCGCCGCAACTCTGTCTGCCGCCACTCGACACCGATCGACGCGCCGGCCTTTCTCGGGACGCCGGCGATCAGATCGATCGTACCACTCTGCGGATCGTAGCGACGAATGCAGTGATTCTCTGTGTCGACGATGAGCACCCGCTCCTGCCGATCCATACAGACATATTTTGGTCCTGCGAGAAGCGCGTCCCTGGCGCGACCGCCGTCACCACCGTAGCCAGCTTTGCCCGAGTGGTTGACCACCGTTTTGGCACGTTTATCACGGATCGCCACAACCGCGTTGCCCTCGCGCAGGACAAGATAGATTGTGCCGTCACGGGCTTCACACGCCGCCCGGGGGCCGGCCAACGGTGTCTCCGTGGCCACGACTCCGTCAACCGGCTTCCCCGACATGCCATTGCCCGCGACTGTTGTCACGATTGCCGAGTCGAGATCAATGGCCCGCAGGCGATGATTGCGGATATCAGCGATGAGCAGCCGCCGGCCGTCAGGCGAAAGCGATCCGCAATAGGGCTGATTGAATTCCGCCAAAGCGGCTGGTCCGCCATCGCCGCGGGAGCCAGGTTTTCCGGTGCCGGCGAAAATACTCACCTGCTGCGTGCTCGGGTTGAGGGTGCGAATCACGTGGTTGAACGTGTCGGCCAGATAGATCGTGCCGTTCCGGCCGACGGCCACGTCGTGCATGCCATTAAACTTTGCCTCATCGGCCGACGCGGTCGGCGGCAGTTGCAGAGGTGTCTTGCCATCGGTTCGCTGGAACAGGCCGGCGACAAACTCGACCGCCACGGAGCGAACGCCATCCGTCATGGGGCTGCGTGACCGAAAGACGCGGTTGCCTCGGGTGAACTCGACACCATACAGGCGGCCCTGGGTGTCAAAGTCGACGGCGAACGGCTCATTGACAATCTCAGCCGTCGGAGATGACGGTGGTCGGCCAGCGGCGGCTCCGACGAGAACGGTGATTTCGTCGGCTCGGATCATGTTTCCCGCCACCGCTCCAACCGCGAGTCCCATGACGGCGAGTCGACACGCAGGCTGGACAATGTGATGAAGGGGCCAGAAGCGTTTGGTTGGGAAGACAAACCGGATGGATTGCATGAAACCCTCAATGGCTGAGCCGTTGGGAAGGTATGATCTTGCGTCAACAGTATCGTACCGTCATATGGCGGCCAAATACACGTCAGGAGTCTCTGAACCATGTCCGCCGATAAGCCAAAATCCACGCTCGCTCCCAGGGTGCTGATCGTTGTTGGAGACGCGACGGAAACTGTCGACACCCTGTACCCGTACTATCGGCTGCAGGAGGCGGGATTTCAGCCGATTGTCATCGCACCTGAGCGGCGTCTCTACCAGATGGTGCTTCACGAGGTGCGTCCAGGATGGACGATCACGAAAGAGTGGGAGGGGTATCAGATACAGGCTGACCACGCTTTTGCCGAGGTCTGCCCCGAAGACTATCTCGGGATATTTTTTAGTGGTGGCAGGGCTCCGGAATACATCCGCTACGACATCGATCTCGTCCGAATCACCCAGCATTTTTTCACCGAGGACAAGCCGGTGGCAAGCGTCTGCCACGGTGTTGAGATTCCGGCCTATGCGGGCTGCGTCAGGGGCCGGCAGATGGCGACTGTTCCAAAATGCCGTTTTGATCTCGAGGTAGCGGGTGGCATTTTTGTTGATAAGCCATGTGTCATCGATCGCAACCTCGTCAGTGGGCGAACGTTCCATGATCACGGCCACTTCGTAGGGCCATGGATTCGCCTCCTTGAAGAGGCTGCTGCAGCGTCGTAACGCTCCTGATCAAGATGGCCAGCTGCGCATGAGTATCTCTGGAACAAGCGCATGAAAAAGCCGGGCCCTCCCAAGGGGAAAGCCCGGCTTTCGTCATTCTTCGACCACCTGAACTTAGGCGGTCTGGCGGATCAGCCGGCGTTACAGCACGGCTCTGCCCCACAGGCTGGCTCGGCACAGCAACTGGTGCAGCTGCTTGAGCAACTCTTGCTGGCACGCCGGCCGAAGAGACCGCGACGACGCGACTTGGCACAACAAGCGGGCTCAGCGCAGCAGGCCGGCTCAGCTGCACAGCAGGGCTCAGTGGCACAGCAGGCCGGCTCGGCCGCACAGCACGGCTCAGCGGCACAGGTGGGAGCACAGTCGCAACTGGCACGGTTGCGGCGGCCGGCGGCCGAAGCCGAATCGGCAGCCATGAAACCCACTACCAGCAGAACGGCAGACATCGTCACGAACGAAGAAAAGCGCTTCATTGACAAACTCCTTTGAGGAAAGACCAAACCGAATCGCAATCCGTTGTGCGGTTGATTCAGTTGCTGGAGAGCCAGATCCCGCGTGGGTGTCGTACCTCCAGCGACCAACACCCTATCCGACCACGCAAAAATACGGGAAGTGGAAAAACTGTGCCGGTATTGCCAGCGAGAAGCGTTCTTCCAATAAAGCATAAATCGTTTATGCTTTCTTGTAACGCGCGTGTGCTATTTTTGGCGGATTCGCGGAAGTCCCCTGAGATTTTTGGGAGATGTGAGTTGTGTTGTCGCGGCGACACTTTTTTTGGTCCGACCTTGGATGACGAGTTGTCGCGGAAGCGGCTTGTGCTGAACGATGCGTGACCCCTGCGGAGGATTCGCATGGCCGACGCTCCGCTTGTGGCCGTGATTCTCGACGCTACCCGGGCCTATGATCGACTGATCATAGGCGGCATTGCGCAGTTCGTTCGGGAACGGACTGCTTCTGCCCGCAACTCGGCGACGTGGAGCCTGTATGTGGAAGAGGATCCACTCCAGAAGTTGCCCGACTTGGGTCATTGGCACGGCCATGGCATCATCGCCAATTTCGACGATCGCCATGTCGCGGCGGCCCTCGCCAAGACGGACGTGCCAATCGTCGGCGTGGGGGGCGGATTTGGCTGGTACGACCCGGACTCAGCAATCCCCTACGTCTACACCGACAATGCCGCGATCGGTCGGCTCGGGGCCGAGCACCTCCTCGGGTGTGGCGTTCCCACGCTGGCGTTCTACGGATACCCGCCGAGCCGCACGTCCGGCTGGTCAGACGAGCGTGCCGAGGCATTTCAAGCAACCGTGAAAGCTGCTGGCCGGGCATGTCATGTGTTTACTGGCCGTCATGGCACTGCCCGGCAATGGGAGGCCCTTCAGCAGGAGTTGATGGCCTGGCTCATGTCGCTCCCAAAACCTGTGGGTTTGATGGCTGGCAATGATCCTCGAGCCCGTCACGCGCTCGAGGCCTGCCAGCGACTGGGCCTCACAGTACCTGGCGATGTGGCTGTGCTCGGTGTGGACAATGACCAGCTGATCTGTGACCTCACACGCCCCCCACTATCGAGCATTGACCAGTCGGCCCGCCGGATCGGCTATGAGGCGGCCACGCTCCTTGATCGAATGATGACGGCCCGCCGCAGCGCGAGCGATGACGTCAAAAGCGTGCCGACAAAAGTTGTCGTGCCGCCGATCGGTGTGGTTACCCGTGTCTCGACCGACACGCTCGCCAGTGATGACGTCGTCGTGGTCGCGATGCTGCACGCCTTGCGGGCATCGCCGTGGCAGAAACCGCGGGTAGCTGGCGTTGCCCAGGCCTACGGGCTATCCCCTGCCACGCTCGAGCATCGCTTCCAGGCTGCCGTTGGGCGCTCGATTCATGCCGAATTCGTCCGCCAGAGGATGCAGCGACTGCGAAGGATCATTGTGGAGACCGATAGACCGCTGAAGACAGTTGCCGCTCAGGCGGGCTTCCCGTCACTGCAATACATGACAACCTTTGTGCGGCGGCATACTGGCACCACGCCCGCCCGGCTCCGGGCGATGGAACGCGATCGCTTCCCAGAGAGGACGTCCTGATGACACACGACGTTGATTGCCTTGTCTGTGGCACCTGCGTGGCTGACATCCTCATACGTCCAGTGTCCCTCGCCACGCCGGTGGGAGGTGGCAGGCTGATCCATGTCGATCCGATTGACGTGACCACCGGTGGCATTGTCTGTAACACGGGCATCGCCATGCGGCGGCTCGGCATGCGGGTGGCCGCGTCGAGTCTGGTCGGAGCCGACCAATGGGGCAGTCTCATCCGGTCACGTCTGGAGGCTGAGCGACTCGACACCACTGCACTGACGGTCCACCCCACGCTGGCCACGAGCACGACAGCGGTGCTGATCGACCCTCTTGGTGAGCGGAGTTTTGCCCACCATGTCGGCGCACCGCAGGCGATTGACATCGCTTTTTTGAGAGGCCAGTTGAGGCTCTTCGCTAAAAGTCGGCTAGCTGTGATCGGGTATTTTGGGCTTTTGCCCTCGCTTGAATCGGTGTTTGCCGAAGCTGTCGCCGCCGTGAAGTCAGCCGGATGCCTTGTGGCGGTGGAGACAGCCGGCACTGGTGGCGACATCGCGGAACTGGCCCCGGCCCTACCCCTGGTGGACATCTACGTGCCCAGTCTCGATGAGGCACTGCACCAGACAGGACTGCAGGATCCACGGGCTATCATTGACTGCTACCGCAGCCGCGGCGCGGTTGGGATGCTTGGCGTCAAACTCGGGACACGGGGGACTGTCTTGAGCGCGGCGGCTGGCGAGTTCATCGAGATCCCATGCATTCCGGCGCCCGGGCCGGTAGCCGATACGACCGGCGCTGGAGATTCCTTCCTCGCAGGGCTGCTCACGGGTATTCTGCGGGGCCTACCGACCCGTGAAGCGGGCCTGCTCGGTGCCGCGACCGCCGCCTGCTGTGTCACGGGCCTCGGTGCCACCGCAGGCCTCCGGTCTTTTGACGAGACACTCATGCTAGGGAAGCAAAAACCGTAAAGTTTCCCCGCCCCATGAGTTGGCTCACGTACGAAGGGTTGTCGATACTAACGTCATCAGGTTTCGTTAGAGTCATCGGTGGTGATGCTGACATGACGCTCCAGCTAGGGTACGCGTGATGCGAACGCAGAAGCAGTTCGTTCCGTCTGGATTGGCCTGCCTTGCCGTGGGGCTGTCGTTTGTCGTGGCCCCTCTTGCCAAAGGCGAACCCTTCGTCCAAGCGGTGGCCCCGCTCCTCGCTGCCAAATGCGGGGCCTGCCACGGGCCGGAATCTCCCGAGAGCGGCTTTCGGATCGACACCCGCGACATGGCGTTTGCCGGCGGTGACTCCGGGTCCACGGGCATCGTGCCGGGCAAGCCTGACGAAAGCGAACTCTTCATCCGCATCGTGACCGACGACAAGGAACTGCGGATGCCGGCCGACGGCGATCCCCTCACGGCTGACGAGCAGAAGATCCTCCGCGACTGGATCGTCGCCGGTGCAGTGTGGCCTGACTCAATGCAGTCAATCGCGACACTCCTGCCCGAGTCGGGCCCGAAGCCAACCAAGGGGACTGACCACTGGGCATTTCAGCAACTCATTCGACCGGCGGTACCCACTGCCCCAGCCGGCACTGCCGCGATTGATGCCTTTGTCCTCGAGAAACTCGCGGCCGCCAATCTCGTGATGAATCCGGAGGCCGCCCCGCACACTCTGATTCGTCGGCTTTCGTTCGATCTGACCGGACTGCCGCCAACGTCCGAGGAGATTACCGCCTTCGAAGATGCCTGCCGCACGGCCGGCGGCACCGACCAGCCCTACCGTGACCTCGTCGATCGTCTCCTTGGCTCACCGCATCACGGCGAGCGCTGGGCACGGCACTGGCTCGATGTCGTTCGCTTTGCCGAAAGCGATGGGTTCGAAACCAATAAGGCTCGCCCCAATGCCTGGCCCTATCGCGATTGGGTGATCGAGTCGCTCAATGCCGACAAGCCCTACGACCAGTTCGTGAGTGAACAGGTCTGTGGCGACCAGACCGGCGTCGATGCCGCGACCGGCTTTCTAGTAGGCGGCTCGGTCGATCGCGTGAAGTCTCCCGATCCAGTCCTCACGGCCAACCAGCGGGCCGACGAACTCCATGACATGGTCAGCACGGCTGGCTCTGCGTTTCTTGGCCTCACCATCGGCTGTGCCCGCTGCCATGACCATAAGTTCGACCCGATCCCACAGGTTGATTACTACGCGATCAAGGCCATCTTTGAGGGTGTGCAGCATGGGGAACGCGAGATCCTGCCCCCCGACAACGGCATCCGCCTGAAGAGAATTGCGGCGGTGCAGGATGAGTTGCGGCCTGTGCAGCGACGAATCACCGACCTCCAGCCCGCAGCTAAGCTGCGGCGGACGATCGTCATCGACGACCTGACACAGGCCCATGCCACAACCCTCGCCGAACCGAAGGGTATTGCTGATCATGTGAAAGGCAGCGGTCGTGGCCATGCTGGAGAGCCGGGCGACATCAAATCGCTCCCCAATCTCGGTCAGCAGTATCACTGGTGGACGCCGCAGCCGGGGCAGGCTGTCTTCGCCTACGCTCCGCATCAGGCTGGCCTGTATCGCATCTGGCTTTCGTGGGGAGCTGGCTGGGATTCACACGCCCGCGATGCCCGTTATGTGCTCGATATCGATGGCGATTTGGCTTCGACCACGGATCAGCAGGAAATCGCCGTGGTTGATCAGCGGCTCTTCGCTGACGGTTCTGGTGATCCGCCCATCAATCAAACGCTGTGGAGCGGCTTCCGCGATTCCGGTGTGCATGAGCTTTCGGAGGCCTCGCGGCTGCTGCTCGTCGCCGGTGAGACCACGGCGCCGGTGACAGCCGACGTGGTGATCTTCGAGGAGCAGGATTCGTCAAGTGATGCGGCAGGACGGATTGCCCACCTCCGCAGCCGGGTAATGGCCGGTGAAAATGCTGATGCATTCGCACCCGTGAAGGCGAAAGTCGTTCGCTTCACGGTGCTCGCGACAAGTGCTGCGGAGCCCTGCATCGATGAACTGGAAGTGCTGACGCCAAGCGGGCAAAACGTGGCCCGCCACGCCAAGCCGTCGTCATCGGGCGATTATGAAAAGAGCAGCTATCACAAACTCGAGCACATCAACGATGGCAAGTACGGCAACAGGAGATCGTGGATTTCCAACCAGATCGGTGGCGGCTGGGTGCAACTGGAGTTTCCGGAGGTGGAAGAAATTAGCCGCGTCGTGTGGAGCCGTGATCGCAGCCCCAAGCCCGAGTATTCCGACCGGGTGGCGACTCAGTATGAGATCGCCATATCGCTCGACGGCGAGTCGTGGCAGCCGGTGGCGCGGCATGTTGACCGGCTGCCCCGCGACTATGTCCATGCCGAGGCGATCGGCCCGATCATGGCGGCCGCCGAGCTTTCCCCCAACGAACTGGCCGAGCTTGAATCGCTGTCGGAACATATCGCGTCGCTTACGAAGCAGCTCGATAGTCTGACCGATCTGCCCAAGGCCTATGCCGGCAGGTTTGTCACGCCGCCGCAGACGCACCGGTTTTTCCGAGGCGATCCGACGCAGCCCCGCGAGGTGGTGCCGCCCGGCAGCCTCTCAGAGTTTGGAGAGCCATGGCAGCTTGCCGGCGAGTCTTCCGAGAATGAACGCCGCCGCCGCCTGGCCGACTGGATCGTGTCGCCGACCAATCCGCTCACGGCCCGCGTGATCGTCAATCGGCTCTGGCACTACCACTTCGGCACCGGCATCGTGGACACACCGAGCGACTTCGGTGTCAACGGAGGCGTGCCCAGCCATCCCCGGCTCCTCGACTGGCTGGCAAGCGAACTGGTCGATCCCGCAAATCCAGCTGACCGCTGGCGGCTCAAGCGGATTCATCGATTGATCGTAACCAGCCGTGCCTACCGGCAGGCCAGCGCGCCACGGCCCGATGCGTTGGCTGTCGATTCGGGCTCACGGCTCCTCTGGCGCTACCTGCCACGGCGGCTCGAGGCCGAGCCGCTGCGAGATGCGATCCTCGCCGTCAGCGGCAGTCTCAATCCAAAGATGGGCGGGCCGGGCTTCGACCTCTTCGAGCCCAACACGAATTACGTGAAGGTCTATGTCACCAAGACAACATTTACGGACGACGACTTCCGCCGCATGGTCTACCAGAGCAAGCCCCGGGCCGAGCTTGACAGCTTCTTCGGCGCCTTCGACTGCCCCGACGCCGGCCAGGTGCAGCCCAAGCGAACGGTGAGCACGACACCGCTCCAGGCCCTCAACATGATGAACGGCGATTTCCTCCTCGACCAGGCAACGCGGTTCGCGACACGGGTGGAACGCGAGGCGGGCAGCGACCCCGGCCTCCAGGTCGCCCGCGCCATCGAGCTCGCCTTCGGCCGCCCGGCATCCGATCGCGAAATCGCCGCCGGCCGCGAACTGATCGAAGCCCACGGCCTGTCAATTCTCTGCCGCAGTCTCTACAACGCCAACGAATTCATCACGGTGTACTGATGCGACACACCCTCACCCATGCCGGCCGCCACCTGCTTGACCGCCGCGCATTTCTCCAGTGGGGCGGCACGGGGCTGTCCGGCATCGCGCTTTCAGCCCTCCTCCATGAGCAACAGCTTTTGGCGAGCGGGCCCCCGATTCGGCCGATCATCGATCCCGCCCAGCCCTATGCCCCACGGCAGCCCAACTTCGCCCCTAAAGCATAAAACGTGTTGATGATCTTCTGCTCGGGGGCGCTTTCTCATGTCGACACGTTTGACTACAAGCCCGAGCTGATCCGACTCCACGATTCGCCGATGCCGACGCCGAGCGGTGAGAAGCTGATCACGTTTCAGGGCGAACAGGGCAACCTCATCAAGCCGCTGTGGGATTTCAAGCCCCGCGGCGAGAGCGGCACGATGACGAGCGACCTACTGCCGCACCTTGGTGAACTTGCCGACGAGATGTGCTTCATCCATTCGATGACGGCCAAAAGCAATACCCACGGGCCGGCTGAAAACCAGATGTCTACCGGGTTCACGCTGGACGGATTCCCGAGCATCGGCGCCTGGACGACCTATGCCCTCGGCAGCGAGTGTCGCGACCTGCCAGCATTCGTGGCGATTCCAGATCCTCGCGGTGTGCCACAGATCGGCCCGCGGCAGTGGCAAAGCGCGTTTCTGCCCGCGGTCTTCCAGGGTACGCCGTTCAATGCCGACAGGCCTATCCCCAACCTCACCCGCCCGGCCACGATCTCCGCCGACGCCGATCGCGCCACCCGCGACTTCCTTGCCCTCCTCAATGAAGACCACCTGGCTCGGCATCCCGGCGACACCGATCTGGCCGCCCGGATCTCCGCCTACGAACTGGCGGCAAAGATGCAGATTTCGGCCGCCGCGGTCGCCGACCTCTCCGACGAGTCGGCCGAGACACTCGCCCTCTACGGGGCCAATGATGTGGAAAACTCACTCAAGGCAAGGTTTGCCCGCAACTGCATCCTTGCCCGCCGGCTCGTCGAGAAGGGGGTGCGTTTTGTGCAGCTCTTCAATGGGGCCTACGCGATGGGCGAAGGCGTTGGCAACTGGGACGGCCACAAGAAGATCGTCGATCAGTATGCGGTGCATGGCCCGATCCTCGACCAGCCGGTGGCCGGCTTGCTTCGCGATCTCAAAAACCGTGGTCTTCTGGCGGACACGCTCGTGGTGTTTGTCACCGAGTTTGGTCGGATGCCGACCTTCCAGAAGGGGGCCAACGGCCGCGATCACAATCCGTCAGGCTTCACTGTCTGGCTCGCCGGGGCGGGGGTGAAGCGGGCCTTTCACCACGGGGCCACCGACGAATTCGGCTACAAGGCCGTGGAAAACGTGGCCACCATCTACGATCTCCACGCCACAATTCTGCACCTGCTCGGCCTCGATCACACGAGGCTCTCGTTCTACAACAACGGCATCGAGCGGCGGCTGACCGATGTCCACGGCCATGTGATCGAACCCATCCTCGCCTGAGCGGAAGCACGCGGTTCGGCTTCGGCGCACCGAAATCAGTTCCGCAGCGTTTCCAGCCAGGCGACGAGATCGACTAGTTCATCGACCGTGAGCGCGGCGGCCAGATCGGCCGGCATAAGCGAGACCGGCTGCTTGACGAGCTCCTCCACGCTTTCAGCTTTCATCGTGACGTCGATGCCGTCGGCGCCACGGATCACGACCTCGGCCGGCGACTGCGACACGAGCAGGCCCGTCACCGCCCGGCCGTCATCGAGCACCGCCGTGTAAGTCTCGTAGTTATGACTGATCGCCGCCGACGGGGCGAGGAGCGCCTCGTAGAGGGCCACGCGAGAGAGCTTTGTTCCGATGCCAGAAAGATTCGGCCCCACAGCCTTCCCCTCGTCGCCCACGACGTGGCACTTCGCACACGTGCCGGCGCCCGCAAACACGGCCTTTCCCCGTGACGCATTACCCCGGCCTCGCCGCGACAGATCGGCGATCGTAGGCAACGCTCCGCCCCCTTTGGGCTGCGGCATCGGCAGCACCTTCGCCGCCGCCTGCTTGATGTCCGCCCAAGGCGAAAGCGCGATCACTGCAGCCGCCGCCTGGGGTAGCGTGCCGACCAACTGATCAGCTGCGGCCAATTCAACGAGCCGCTTCGCGCCGGCCTGAGTCCGTCCGAGGCCAAGCACTGCTGCAGCTCTCGTCTCCGCGGGAGTGTTCGCATCGGCAACCAACTGTTCCAAGAAGGTTCGGGCGACCATGCTGTTGGTGGAGCCGAATGCTGCGAGGAGTGCCGGCACGGCCACCGCATCGGCCGCCGCCACTCCGTCTCGCAGCATGGTCGCGTCGCCGAGGGCGACAGCTGTCGCCGCCGCTGACACGGCGAGTTGTTCCGTGGTGCTGGGAGCGGCTGCCAGTGCGATAACCGCTGGCATCCGATCAAGCAGTTGAAACCGCTTCACGATGTCGATGAACGCCTGAGTGCCAGCCACATAGCCTGCCGCCTCGTTAATTCGCTTCGCAATCGCAGTGTCCTCAGCCGCCGTCGTCTCCAGCCGCACGACAAGCTCCGGGAGAATCACGCGGAGTTTCTCCTCCGGTGCCGAAAACGACGCGACCGCCGCCCGTACCTCACGATGCATTGCGGTTGGGCCCTGAAAATCGAGCGCACGGACCAGCGCCAGCGACTCGGCCGTCGTGATCGCCGGGTCGCCGATCAACTCACAGAGCAGCCGCGGCGTGTCGGCCGCGCGGCTTCGCCACACGATCTCCCGGCCGGCGGGCGTCTTCCAGTCTTTCCCAACCCGAGTCCGCCAGGCTGCCAGCCGGCCATCCCACTGGCTTGGTTCCCCGAAACCGGTCACGCTGTCGGCGGCGATACCGAGAGCCTCGGTCTCCCAGCGGTCGCCGGCCGTGTGTCGCGCAGCCAACTCGGCCCAGGCGCGATCCGCCCTCTCACCCGACATGCCGCGAAGGGCGAGCGCCGCCTCCCGCCGCACCGCCGGAGATTCATCGCCGAGCAGCTTCTCAACCAGACCGAGTACGTCGCCCTTTGTAAGCCGGCACATCCGCACCGCGATGCACCGGAGAGCCGCGTCGCTGTCGGTGACCAGCCGGTTGATCGCCGCGGCGGCCCGCCCGGGCAGCATGCCCTCGGCCCAGGCCAGCCGGGCCTTGAGCCTCAAATCAGTCGCTTCGGTGGCCGCCTTCGCGAGTGACGCGGCCGCCGCCTCAGGCTCCTCGGCGAGCCGCTCGACGGCCAGCGCCCGCGTGCAGAGGTTCGGGCTTGCCAGAGCGGCGAGAGCACCCGTCACACTGCTCAGATCGACCGGTGGCACCGTCCATGCAGCCCCCGTGGGCGCGATGCGGTAGATCCGCCCCTTTTCCGTGTCGCCCATGCCGTGGCCACCCACACCGGGATCGTACCAGTCAGCCACGATCACCGAGCCATCGGGAGCAACACACACGTCGCACGGCCGAAACCACCTATCGGCCGATCCATCAACGAGCGGCTGCATCATCGCTGTAAATCCTGCCCCCGCTGGCGCGACGTGATACGACCGCACCACGTTGGGTCCGGCATCACAATGAAGCAACGCACCTCGATACCGCTCCGGCAGCAGGGTCCCCTCGTACACGCAGATGCCACAGGGCGAGCCATTGCCCGTCTGCAGGAGATTGGGGACGACGCCGGGGTCATTGAGATGCCAGTGCCGCTCGGGCGAATCGGGCTCCATATTGGTGCGGGCTGCCTGCCAACTCGCGCCAGTTACCTCGTTCTTGTAGCCGTAGTTGCCGTACTCCATTACCCAGTTGATGCGGACGCCACGGTTGCCATCGTCATCGTTGTCGCTCTGCCAGAGCGTGCCAAACGAATCGACCGCCACCTCATAGTTATTGCGAAAGTTGTGGCCGAGCACCTCGAAGTCGGTACCATCGGGACGGCAGCGAAACACCATGCCCTGCCGATAGGGCTTGCCCGTGTCGAGCACCGCGTTGCCAAACCGGTCGATCACGGGCTTGCCGTCGCGGTCATGCACTCCCATGCCGGTATTGCCGAAGTTGAAATAGAGACGCCCTTCGGGGCCGACGACAAAGGCATGCACGGAGTGGTCGTGCTGTGGCTGGCCGGTTTTCGTAAACAGTGATTCACGACGATCGGCCTTCAGGTCGCCATCGTCATCGTGAAAGATGAAGACATCCGGCGCACACGACACGATCACCTTGCGGCCCGGCCCCTCACCGATCACGCAGATACCGAGTGCCGAATCGATGTCGCGACCCTGATGAAAAACGGTCTGTGCGTCGGCTCGGCCGTCACCGTCAGTGTCTTCGAGCACAAGGATCCGGTCGCCCTCGGGACGGGTATCCTTCTTGCCCCGATAGTTGAGCACCTCACAGACCCAGACGCGGCCGCGGGAATCGACATCAATGTCGGAGGGGCTCGAGAGCAGCGGCTCGGCCGCAAAGAGCGTCGCCTCCAGGCCCTCAGGCACCACCAAAGGGCTCGGCTCAGCCGCCGCGGCCACCGCCCCTGTCAGCCCGAGTACCGCTCCCGCCAAGACTACAGTCGCCGATCGTCGCCGGGCATCAAGTCGCATCATCACGTCGCTCCTGCGGTGCGGACTGTTCATGGGATCGCAGTTACTCATTCTGCCATCTCGCTTCGATTAAAACCATGCCGCTCCCACCTGGCAATCAAACCCCTACCAGCCTGGCACCATCTCATACCGCCGGTACCGTGGCCAGCAGGGCGACGAGCTGGCGTGTTCGTTCGGTAAGTTCATTAAACCGACCGGCCGCGAGCAAGGCGGCGTCGACGAGATGCGACCCCATGCCGACGCAGTGCGCGCCGGCGGCAAACCAGGCCTTCAGGTTGGCCTCGTCGAGCGTCACGCCGCCAGACGGCATGAGCTTCAGCCACGGGCAGGGGCCCCGCACTCCCTTGATAAGTGCCAGCCCGCCGAGGGCGTCGGCGGGAAAAACCTTGATCACGGCGGCTCCCTGCTTATGGGCCCGGAGCATCTCCGACACCGTGCCCGTGCCGGGGCACCAGGGCACACTCCGCTCCTCACAGACCCGGCCCACGTCATCGTCGAGATTGGGGGCCACGATGAATTTCGCCCCCGCGTCGTGAAAGGCCTCGGCCTGTGAGCGGTCGATGATTGTGCCCGCGCCGAGCGTTATGTCAGGCAGCTCCTCGGCGGCCGCCGCGACGAGTTCCCGAAACACGGCCAGCGCGGCCGGCGTACGATTCGTAAACTCGATAATGTGGAGGCCGCCGGCATGCAATGCCGCCAGCGCACGAAGACCGGTCGCCACATCGGCGGTGGTGAAGAGCGGCAGGGCTTTTTGCCGAGCGAGGGCGGCAGTGATCGAAGGCTCTGGCACGGGTCTTTCGTTACGCAAGTTCGAAGAGAGCTTCGATCTCGACGGCAATGTTGCCGGGGAGCGAAGCCATTCCCACGGCGCTGCGGACGCCGATGCCGTGATCTGGACCCCACACGGCTGCGAACAGTTCGCTACAGCCATTGATGACAAACGGGTGGTCACTGAAAGTGTCGGTCGCATTTACCATCCCGAGCACCTTGACGACCCGCTTGATCTTGTCGAGGCTGCCGAAATGAGTGGTGAGTGTGGCGAGGATTGTGAGGCCCACCTGGCGAGCGGCTGCCTTGCCGGCATCCTTGTCGAGGTCATGGCCCACGCGGCCGGCGATCAGGCCGCCGTCGGGCAAGACAGGGCCGTGGCCTGAGACATACACATGCCGTCCATCTACGAGGCAGGGCTTGTAGACACCGGCGGGCTTGGGGGCGGGTGGCAGCGCAAGATTAAGTGCTGCGAAGGCGTGCTGGGCCGACATGACAGACGTATTCTCCGGGTGAGGAAGCAGGCGGATATACCGGTCAAAAGACCTCTCTCCGTTGTGGCAGGATAGCGGGCAACCAGACTTCACGCCACGGCGGACGGGTTGCGTGACCAAGGGCGTCGCTCAACAATCCCGGCATCGTTCTTTCGTCTTGGGATGACATTCCATGCTGCCACTGGTCGTGATCGCAGTTTCAATCGTCTGCCTCGTCATCCTCGTGGCCTGGGCCAAGGTGCACCCTCTGCTGGCCTTTGTGCTCGTCTCAGCCACGGCAGCGGTTGCGCTCGGCATGCCGTTGCAAACAATGCCCGCGGCGATTCGTAAGGGCATGGGCGACATGCTTGGGTCACTGCTCCTTGTGATTGTGACCGGGGCGATGCTTGGCAAACTCGTGGTGGAGAGTGGAGCTGCCCAACAGATCGCCACCACACTCGTGAAGGCGTGCGGCGAGAAGCGGATTGCCTGGGCGATGGCGTTGACTGGCTTCGTCGTGGGGATTCCCTTGTTTTATGGCGTGGGCTTCGTGCTGCTCGTGCCGATCATCTTTGCCATCATCGGCCGCTACCAACTGCCCCTGCTGGTCGTGGCGGTGCCAGCGCTGGCGACGATGAGCGTGGCCCATGGCCTGCTGCCGCCCCATCCGGCCCCGACGGCTCTGGTCGCCACCTTTCGGGCCAACATGGGGCTCACGCTGCTGTATGGCCTCGCAATCGCGGTGCCAACTCTCGTGCTTGCGGGTCCGCTCTTTGCCAGGCTGCTCGCAGGCATCCCCGCCAAGCCTCTGGCTGGCATGGAGTCAAAGCCCCTGTCGGAGTCAGACCTGCCCGGGCCGGCCATCAGCATCCTCACAGCGCTTTTGCCAGCGGTCCTGCTGGTGATGACGACAGCAGCGGGCTTGCTTGTGCCCGATGATTCGCCAGCAGCGGCCGTGATGGATTTTATTTCAGACCCCGATGTCGTGATGATCGTGGCCCTGCTGGTGGCCACGCTTGCACTCGGTCTCGGCCGCGGCCGCCCGCTGGTGCTGGTGATGCAGACCTTTGCCACAGCCATTGGCGATGTTGCCTCGATGCTGCTTGTGATCGGCGGCTCAGGGGCATTCAAGGAAGTGCTGCTACAAAGCGGTGTGAGCCAACAGCTAGGTCACATGCTTGAGGGACTGCCGCTCGATCCGCTTGTGCTGGCATGGCTGGTGACGGTGGTGATCCGGCTGAGCGTGGGATCAGCGACGGTGGCAGGCCTCACGGCTGCGGGGATTCTTGCGCCGGTCGTGGCTGCCGGGGGCGTCGATCCCAACCTGATGGTGCTGGCGATTGGGTCTGGAAGTCTCTTCGGCTCCCATGTGAACGATGCTGCCTTCTGGATGTTCAAGGAATATTTTGGGCTCAGCATCACCGATACGCTCAAGAGTTGGACCATGATGGAAACAATTGTTTCATTCGCTGGCCTGTTTGGAGTCTTGATTCTGTCACACGTCATATGAGCAGGAGCCCTACGAATAGGTACCCACCTTCCATGAGGTTACAATCAAGCGGCAACGCCGAGCGTGTATCGGGAGGCTCACCATGTCGGCCCAGACAGTTCTACGACGCTTCCTCATCAGTATGACGCTGTTCTTTCTCGCCAACGCCGGACTGGCAATGGCGATGGACTCCCAACTCCGGAACTATGTGGAGAAAATCCGCCCGCTGCTAGCCGAGCGCTGTTTTTCCTGCCATGGGGGATTGAAGCAGGAGGCTGGGCTGCGGATCGACACCGTGTTCTTGATGGCGGATGGGGGTGATTCAGGGAGTGTGATCACCAAGGGAGAGCCCGACAGGAGCCTAATCGTCGAGCGGGTGAGTGACGCTGAGCCGCGCTCACGGATGCCGCCTGCAGGCGAGGGAGAAGCCCTTTCGGCAGAGCAGGTAGCGATGCTTCGCGACTGGATCGAGGCCGGCTGCCCCGCGCCGCCGAATGAAAAGCCTGAAGCCGATCCCCGTGAACACTGGGCCTTTCAGCGGCGACGGCGGCCCGCAGTGCCGCAGTCGCCGGGTGCAGTCGGGGCGGGCAATCCCATCGACGCCTTCCTCGGGGCCGTCCGTACGTCGGCGGGTGTGAGCCCGCAGCCTGAGGCTCCGCGCCACGTCCTCGTCCGCCGGCTCTTTGTAGATCTGATTGGCCTCCCGCCCCAGCCGGAACAACTTGCCGCGATCGAGGCCGACACATCTTCCGACTGGTACGAGCGGCTCGTCGACACGCTCCTCGCTGACCCTCGGCACGGAGAGCGATGGGCGCGACACTGGATGGATGTTTGGCGGTATGCCGACTGGTGGGGGCTTGGTGAACAGCACCGCTACAGCCAGAAGCACATGTGGCACTTCCGTGACTGGATCGTTGAGTCATTGAACGCGGATGTCGGCTATGACGAGATGGTGCGGCAGATGCTCGCCGCCGACGAACTCTATCCCGATGACCCAGCCAAGCTTCGAGCCACCGGGTTTCTTGCCCGCAACTGGTTTCTTTTTAACCGCACGCCTTGGTTGGACGAAACCGTGGAACATATTGGTAAGGGCCTGCTCGGCCTCACCATGAACTGCGCGAAGTGTCACGACCACAAATACGACCCGATCACGCAGGAAGATTATTACCGCTTCCGTGCGTTCTTCGAGCCAATTGAGACTCGAGTTGACGTCTTGGCCGGGGAGAGCGACCTCACAAAGGATGGCATTCCTCGCGTCTTCGATGGCCATCTCGACCGACCAACCTATCTCTTCATCCGTGGCGACGATATGAAGCCCGATACGTCACGTGTGATTCAGCCAGGCGTGCCGGAGGTGCTGGCATTTCGTGGTCTGGAGATCACTCCGGTGTCACTGCCGAAGACCGCTTTTGAGCCACAGCGCAGGCCGTGGGTGATCGAGGCCCACCTCGCGACAGCTGCTCGTGCTGTCGCCGAAGCTGAAGCCGAACACGCCACCGAGCGATCGCTGGTGACCGAACAGACTGTCGCGGCGGCGCAGGCTTCGCTCGCTGCGGTGGAAAGGAGGGCAGCGGCGATGCGAGCCGCGTGGGCTGCCGAAGACGCGTCATCTCAGGCAGCGGAGAATCCACTTGGGGCCGCTGTTGCTGCCGCCAAGGCAGCATCCGAGGCAGAGAAGGCTGCCGCTGTTGCTGCGGCCTGGGTAACGGTAGCCAGGGTTTCCGCAAAACTTACCAAGGCAGTGGTTGAGAAAACGGACCCCTCGTCACTTCAGGCTATCGAAAAGGAACTGGCCGTAGCCCGCGCCGCGGTGGATGCGGCTGCGAAGGCTGCTGCGGAGCCAGGGGAGGCGTTCACGCGCTTTGTGGGCGCGAAGTGGACAGCCACGCGATTCCAGAACTCAGGGAAGGACGATCCGTCCGTTGTCTTTCCCCCGACGAGCACCGGCCGCCGTGCGGCCTTGGCCCACTGGATCACCGACCCGCGAAACGGCGCGGGTGGCTGCGAATCACATCTGGATGCGGCATCTAGGCAAACCACTCGTGACAACCGTGTTTGAGTACGGCCGTAAGGGCCACGCTCCGTTGCACCCCGAACTGCTTGACTGGCTGGCAAGCGAACTGGTGGAGGGGCCACACGTTGGACAGGAGTGGAGCATGAAGCATCTGCATCGTCTGATTTTGACGTCGGCCGCCTACCGGATGGACTGTTCCACCAAGGGCGCTGCGGTGGCCCAGAACGTCGACCCCGACAACCGCCTGTTCTGGCGAAGAGAGCCGATCCGGCTCGAGTCTCAGGCAGTCCGCGATGCGATCCTCGCACTCGCTGGCACGCTTGAATCAACAATCGGTGGCCCGCCGGTGCCGGAATCGCAGCAGGCGGCGTCCCGCCGAAGAAGCCTCTACTTTTGGCACTCCGACATCAGTCGGAATCTGTTTCTCAGGACTTTTGATGAAGCGGGTGTGACGGAGTGTTATCAACGCGATCAAAGCATCGTGCCGCAGCAGGCCCTTGCGCTGTCCAACGCAGCCCTGGTGCACGATTCGGCAGTGCAGATCGCACGACGCATCCAGTCAACAACCGAGTCTTCCGACGAGGCGGCATTCCTTGAAAACGCCTTTGTGTTGATCCTGCATCGGCGACCTTCACCCGACGAGCTGGCTGCCTGCGAGGCGGCCATGGCGAGATGGCGGGCCAACGGCGTGACGGCGACCGATGCAATTGACCCGGTGCGAATCCACACGATCTGGGCGCTGCTCAACCACAACGATTTCGTGACCCTGCGGTGACCCGGGAGGCGGTTCCATGAATCACCGGCGAAGACGGGCGTTTCTTTCCGATATGGGGCTCGGCTTCACGGGGCTGGCGTTGGGCGCGATGCTGCATCGCGACGGCCTGGCGCGGTCAGCCACATGGTCACCGCCCGATGGCAAGCCCCACTTTACCCCCAAGGCGAAGAGCGTGATCTGGCTGTTCATGAATGGCGGTGTGAGCCACATGGAGAGCTTTGATCCAAAGCCCAAGATCACGCAGTTTGCCGGTAAGTCGATCAGTGAAACGCCCTATGCTGAGGTCCAGAATCCTGACAAGCTGGCAGTGGAACGGGCTCCCGTTCCCGATGCCAACGGGCAACAACGCAACATTCTCTTTCCCCTCCAGGCCGGCTTTCGTAAGCATGGCCAAAGCGGCATCGAGGTGAGCGACTGGTTTCCCCACACGGCGAGGAACATCGACAAAATCGCCGTCATCCGCTCGATGTGGACCACTGACTCCAATCATGGTGCCCAGGGACAGTTTCATACCGGTCGGCACATGCTGGATCCCAAACAGCCGACGCTCGGCGGATGGGTGCACTATGGCCTTGGGTCGCTCAACGACAACCTGCCGCAGTTCATTTCAATTGGCACGCGGCCCTACTGGAACAAGAAGGACGGCGACTATCTCGGGCCGGCGCACGACGCCGTTCCCCTCCAGATCAACCCTACCAATCCGCTCGACTTTTGCCGACCCGAACGGCCGTTTTCACGGGATGCACAGCAGATTGGCTTTGACTTGGTCGAACGCCTCAACGAGCTGACGGGCATCGAGTATCCAACCGATCGGGCTACCGCCGCACGGATCGCCTCCTATGAGTTGGCCTTCCGGATGCAACAAAGCGTGCCGGAGGTAATGGACTTCTCCAACGAGACGGAGGAAACCAAGCAACTCTATGGACTCGACTTGCCACACTGCAAAGAGTTTGCCGGGCAGTTGCTTGCGGCGCGGCGGTTTGTGGAGCGGGGGGTGCGATTCATTCAGATCCAGCATGGCGGCGGCAGTGCCGGGGCGTGGGACGCCCACGGCGGCCTGAAGGCCAATCACGAGAAAAACGCACGAGCTGTCGATCAGCCGATTGGAGGGCTGTTAGTGGATCTCGATCGCCGTGGGCTCCTCGAAGAAACAATCGTCATCTTCTGCACCGAGTTTGGCCGTACCCCGGGCTCCCAGGGGACCGACGGCCGGGATCATCATCCCTTTGCCTTCTCCGTCTGGATGGCGGGAGGTGGGATTCGGGGTGGTGTTGTACACGGCGCAACCGACGAACTCGGCTTTCACGCAGTGGAGAATCGGCATTATGTGACCGACATTCATGCCACGATCCTCAAGCAGCTCGGCCTCGATTCTCGCCGACTCGAGATACCTGGCCGCAAGCGGCTCATAATCGACCATGGCACACCGATCGATGCCATCATCGCGTGATGGCATCTGGTCAGTCGCATTCGCGTCAGCGGCGCAGGTGCGATCCTAGTTGTTGTATAACTGATCTATCCCGGCCACACTATGAAAGCTTTCAGCTCCGATGTGAGTTTCGGAGTCAATCGACTGAGTTTTCAATGTTTGACCACTGGTGATCCAAACGCGTGATCAAATTCAGCCTTGGCC
>JAYQOK010000013.1:0-38703 GCA_038144795.1 Candidatus Kuenenia sp.
AAATCGTGATCTAGCGTAATGCCCTGTCAGAAATCGGTGGCTCAATTTATTTCTTCGGGAACGGGCAGGCAATCCAGACTGACACCAATCTGGATGGAGCGGCTGACGCCATCGTGCTTCAGGGGAATGGAAACGCAGCCAATCCTGGAGATGGCGTCGCCCTGACTTGGTCGATTGACCTTGCCGAACAGCCGTCGGCTTTCTTTGAGATTGAGTATGCCACGGGCTGGAATGAGGGTCTTCGTTCACTCCCAGAGACATTCACGACCGATGCGGATCACCAGATTCCGAAGGGCGACGGCGTTGCTGTGAGTGTTGACGGTGGAGTCACTTGGACAACGGTCGCGCAGTTGACGGTGACGAATTCTCAATGGAAAACGGCGAGAATCGATCTCGTTGCATCACTGTCGCGAGTGCTTGGAAATCTTCCCGTTGGTCAGAGCCATTTGGCCAGCCAGACGGTGATCGGCGTGTTCAAGTCGGGCTTCCGGCAATTCCCGGCTGGCGGTTTCGTGGTTCGCAATGCCATCATCACGGCCGCACCGCGTACGCAAAACATCGGTCTCGTCGGTGATTCGAATCTGCCCCGGCAGCAGGGGCGGTTTCTGATTGAGAACAACTTCATTGCGGAAGCTTCGCTCTACGGGGTGCGAATCGACTCAGCCCGCGACAACGGTCTTGTGTCGCTCCAGCCGGGTGTGGCCCGCAATCTGCCCACGCTCAACTACGGGCGTCTTGCCCCCGGGGTTGTGGTGACAAATAACGTCATCGCGGGCAGCGGCACCGCAGGCATCCTTTTCAGTGGCGATTCCAACTCAGGCGGCAACGCCGCGCCGTTGGCCACGGTGCCGTACGGCCGCATCGTGAATAACACCATCTACGGTAATGTGGATGCCCAAAACGCACCGCAGGGCGTGGGGGTGAGTGTCGAGCAGAGTGCTGCCCCCACGTTGCTCAACAACCTGTTTGCTAACCTCGCCTCAGGAATTCTGGTTGACGGTTCATCGATCACCGATGGACTTGGGAATAGCCGTACGGTGGTTGGCTATTCGGCCTTTTACAACGTGACGACCGAGGTTTCGGCGGCTGTCACGGCGAACAACTCGATCACCCTGCCTACGGATCCGTTTGTGGCCGCTGACCGCGGTAACTTCTATCTGGCACCTCAGTCGCGGGCCATTGACAGTGCGATCGATGTGCTGCAGGATCGAAATGAATTTGTGGTGGTGAATAACCAGATCGGTATCCCCGAGTCACCGATCCTCGCTCCAGCTCGGGATATCTATGGGCAATTGCGGTCTGACGATCCAAATGTGGCGTGGACGGGCAGCGGTCTCGGGTTGAATGTTTTCAAGGATCGAGGAGCAATTGACCGCGTTGACTTTACGCAACCAACGATTCAGATTGCAGTGCCGCTGGACAACTCAAGCGATGACCAGGAACGAGCCCAAAACATTGTGAAGCTTGTTTCGCAGGCCGCTCGCGGGCAGCTTCAGTTTGTTCTGCAGTTGGATGACGTCGGTGCCGGAATCGACAAGACGACTGTTGCGACAGATGCTTTTGAGATCTGGTACAGCAGCTATCCGGGGGCAGCAGCTCAGCGACTTGTTGACGGAGCCGACTACTTCTTCCGTTATCTCGAGACGCGAAACCAGGTGGTGTTTGACTCAGCAGTCGTGTTCCCGCTGGGAACGTATGAGTTCCGAGTGACATCCCAAGGTGGTGACAGTTTGCAGTCGCCGTTGCTCATCGATTTGGCCGGCAATACCGTCTTGCCAAATGCAGCCGGGGGGATGATTTCGTTCACGGTGTCGTTAGTTGATGTGCCGGCTGTGCCGAGTTTCATCCGAGCTGATGCGGATGAGGGCCAGGTGAGCTTGGAGTGGACCGCCTTCGCAAACGGTGCGGCGATCACCGCGTATGAACTGCAGCAAAGCTGGAATGGTGGTGCTTGGAGCGGAAACCTGCTCACAAATCCGCTCGACACAGTGAGTGTGCGATCCGGATTGATCGACGGTGATGCGTATCGCTTCCGTGTGCGGGCGACAAACGAGCGCGGCACTGGAGGTTGGGCCGAGGTCGGGCCGTTGACGCCGCTCAAGGTGCCCGCTGTGTCACTCAATCAGGACACGGGGGTGGCCTGGGATCCGACTACTCTCACTGATCACGTGACGCGGAATCCTCTTGTCGATGTAAGTAGCGTATTGGCCGGGGCGACGTGGGAGTACTCAGTTGACGGGGGTGGCACATGGCAGCCAGGTGCCGGGACGTCGTTCACACTGTCGGAGGGGACTTACGCGGCCGGCATGATTCAGGTGCGACAGACGCTTGCCAACGCTACCAGTTCAGTCGGCCAGAATGCCGAAGACTGGACAATCGATCAGACAGCGCCCGCAGTTCTGTCCGGATTCACGGTCTACGACGACGTGGGGCTGATTAAGAAGTATTTGCGAAGCGGTGAAACAACCGACGACTCTCAGCCCTTAGTCAGTGGAACATCCGAGCCATCTGGTTTTGTTCACGTCGGTTGGAATGTGTACCCCTTCACCGTGACTACAGCAGTGGCCCAAGATGGCAGCTGGTCGTTGCAGATGCCTGAGTTGCCTGATGGGGCGCGTTCGTTGGCTTTCAAGGCAGTGGACCGGGCGGGGAACGAGAGCGGGCCAGTGTCGTTCGACCTGTTGATCGCGTCTGTCTTGCCATCAGTGACCATCGATGAAGTTCGCGATGACCAACGACCAGTGGAGGGAGTAATTCTTCCCGGAGGGTCGACCAACGACCTGACGCCTATTTTAACCGGTACAGCGGCTCCCAATTCGGTGGTCCGGGTGGTGGCCCGTTACCAGAACCAGACCCAGGCACTGGGGTCGGTTGTGGCGACCGCTCTCGGAAACTGGATGCTCACTGCCCCGGCGTTGAATATTGCCTCCGGTACGGTGCCGGTCGCGTTTGAGGCAACGGTGACTGACAGCGTAGGACGGGTCGGGACGTCAGGCAGCTATCCAATTGTTGTTGATCTGCAGGCACCGGCCGCCCCATCAATCACCGCCGCGACGGACAACTTCGGAGCGGTTGTGGGACCCGTTGCCAGCGGCGGGACATCCGATGACTTCACGCCCACGCTTTCGGGGGCAGGGGCGGCTGGCAGTACGATCAGCGTTTTGGTGACGCTGCCGAGTGGCCAAAATTCGCTGGTTCAACCGGTGTTGCCTGTGACCAACGGCACGTGGTCGTGGACGCCATCAGCCGCCTTTACCACGGCTGGGAGCCATGTCTTCCGAGCGATTGCCACCGATGCAGCAGGCAACTCGAGCCCAGTGAGCGCCCCGTTCACAATTAATCTGCAGGGCACGCCAGGTACTCCAACCGACCCTGGGACACAGCAGCCGCCCACGATCACTGCAGTCGTTCCTGGAACGACTGCAGTGATCGCTAATGGAAGCACCACAAGTTCGTCACGTTTAGTGCTTGGCGGGCAAGCACCGGCCAACAGTTCGGTGACAATTAGGAATGGGACTGTTGTTTTCAACACAGTTCCGGTGGATGAAAATGGTGTCTGGTCTTACGAAGCCGACAACCTCCCGAATGCGACATATCAATTCAATGCCGTTGTTGATAACCAGTCGAGTGAGACGCTGACAATTGTCGTGAATGCACCGACGTCTCCCCCGGTTGGCAGCACTCCGATTACCGTGACTGGTGCGTGGGGCCCAACAGCTCCAAGTGGTGGATCTACAATTGTTCTCGACTTCAATCAGGCCGTGAACGGTTTCTCACTCGAGGTGGTCACGATTCTTCATCGTGGACGAAGCGTTTCCTTGCGTGGCGGATCTGTTACGACGACCAATGGTGGGCAACGCTATGTGATTTCCCTGCCAACACGGTTGCGTACCGGGAGCGGTGCCTACGAAATCATGCTCGCCCATGAGTTGATCCGGAGTGTCCTCGATCCGGATACCACGCTCGACCCGGATGAGTCACGAGTCACGCTGCCCGATGCCGGGATGGCCTGAGCCGTGGCGATCTACCTCGACAACCATTCCACGACCCGGCTCGACCCGCGGGTTCTTGAGGGGATGCTGCCGTGGCTTCCCGACCACTATCGCAACGCCGGTAGCATGACCCACGACATGGGTCGCGAGGCTCGAGAGGCCGTGGATGTCGCTCGAGAGACCTTCGCTGCTGCGATTGGCGCGACGGCCCGCGAGATCGTCTTCACGAGCGGTGCGACTGAAAGCAACAATCTGGCGATTCTCGGCACCGCCGCCCGGCGCGGTGATGACCGCGGTCACGTCATCACGGCCGTCACCGAGCACCATGCGGTGCTTGACCCGATTGAGCACATGGAGCGAACGGGCTTTGCTGTCACCCGGCTGCCGGTGGCGGCGGGCACGGGCCTGCTCGACGGAGCCGCGCTGACAGCGGCCCTCCGCCCCGACACATTTCTCGTGTCGGTGATGCTTGCCAACAACGAGATCGGCACGATTCAGGATATCCCGGTAATCGCGGCGGCAGTGCGCGGACATGGGGCAGTGTTGCATGTGGACTGCGCGCAGGCACTCGGCCGCATGGATCTGAATGTCGATAAGCTCGGAGCTGACCTGGCAAGCTTTTCGGCGCACAAGTTTCATGGCCCGAAGGGCGCAGGAAGCCTCTTTGTGCGGCGGCGCGGGCGGGCGGCGCGGGTCGATCCGCTTGTCTTCGGCGGCGGTCAGGAGCGGGGGCTGCGGAGCGGCACGCTCGACGTGCCGGGCATTGTCGGGATGGCCGAGGCGGCCCGCCTTGCAGCGAGCAGCGTCGCCAACGAGCCACTGCGGCTCCGTGGTCTGCGAGATCGGCTCTGGCAGCGGTTGGAGCGAGATGTGCCAAGCATTCAGCTGAATGGGCCGCCACTCGATAGCCCGGCAGACTACGGCGGTCGGCTCCCCAACAATCTCAATGTCCATGTGCCTGGGGTGGATGGGCAGACACTCTTGGCGACGCTGGCTGGGGCGGGGCTGGCGGTGAGTAGCGGCAGCGCCTGCTCGTCAGAAAGCCCGCGGCCAAGTCATGTGCTGCTGGCGATCGGACTTTCTGAAGATGAGGCCCGGGCCAGTCTGCGGTTTGGGGTGTCGCGGTTTACGACCGAGGCCGAGATCGACCGCGCCGCAGAGGTGATCGCCGCGGGTGTTGCCCGGCTGCGGGGGATGTGAAGGGGAACGGACGCCCTTGGCCGGATCGCGAGCACGGGCTATAATTTTTGCATGCGGGGCTGCGAGATTTCGTGGCAGCCATCGAAGTCATCCAAGCAGGAGAGAAACGCACATGTCGATCATGCTCACTGAGAAGGCTGCTGGCGAGGTCAAGAAGATCATCGCGGACCAAAAACTCACCGCGGAAACAGTTCTTCGCGTCGGTGTCGCCGGCGGGGGTTGCAGTGGTTTTCAGTATTCGTTGGGCTTCGACACCGCGTGGGATCCGAAAGTGGACACGAAGTCAGATCAGCACGGAGTACCCGTCGTGGTCGACAAGAAGAGTGATCTCTTCCTTGACGGCACCACGCTTGATTTCCACGAGGAGATCGACAAGCGGGGTTTCACGTTCAACAATCCAAACGCGAAGAAGAGTTGCGGCTGCGGTAGTTCGTTCCAGGCTTGATCCTGGGAGCGAACTCTTCAATGCAGCGCTGCCGGCCGTGGAAGGCCTCACCGCGAAGACTACGGATTGCGCATGACGGGAGGGTCAGTGGCTGCGGAGAAAGTGCATATCGTCGGCATCGGTGATGACGGTGTTGACGGCATGACCGCCCAGGCCCGCAAGGTGCTTGAAAGCGCTGATATCTTGCTCGGCCCTGAGGTTTGCCGATCGCTGCTGCCAGCCGATCTGGCCGGCCGGCTCGATGTGGCTGCCACGCTCGAGGAGTTGTGCGAGAAAATTACTGCAGCAGGCACCAATCGGCTCGTCGTGCTCGCTTCCGGTGATCCGCTTTTTTATGGCACCGCCCGCTATGTATGCTCCAAATTCGGCAAGGATCGCTTCGAGGTGGTGCCGCATGTCAGCAGCATGCAACTCGCCTTTGCCCGCGTAAAAGAGTCGTGGGAGGAGGCGTTTCTTGCCAATCTTTCAGGGCAGTCGATCGAACGCGTCATCGACAAGATTCGCTCCAGCGACACGGTCGGCCTGTTCACGAGTGAGCAGTGGCCACCGGCCGCAGTCGCCCGGGCTCTCCTCGACAACGGCATCGACTCCTTTCAGGCCTATGTCTGCGAAAACCTTGGCTCGCCCGATGAGCGTGTCACTCAGGGGAGCCTCACCGAAATCGCCCATAACACATTCGGTCCGCTCAATGTGATGATCCTCGTGCGGAAGACGCGGGTTACCGACGCGGCTGGTGAGGTTGGCAGGCGGCTTTTCGGCAACCCTGACGAATGCTTTCTGCAGTCGCGGCCGAAACGGGGTCTGCTCACGCCGGCCGAGATTCGTTCGCTGGCCCTGGCCGAGATGGCACTGCAACCGACGAGCATTGCCTGGGACGTGGGAGCCGGAAGCGGCTCTGTCGGCCTCGAGGCGGCACAGATCGCCGCTGGAGGATCAGTCTACGCGATCGAAATGGACCCCGACGACCACCGGCTCATCGAAGAGAATGCAGAGCGGTTTGGCGTGGGCAACCTGCATGCCGTGCTTGGCCAGGCGCCGGAGGCGTGGGCCGGCTTGCCCGATCCCGACGCGATCTATGTGGGCGGAAGTGGCCGCCACGTCGCGATGCTTGTGGAGGAAGCCTGGAAGCGGCTGAAGCCTGGCGGCCGGCTCGTCACCTCGTGCAACAGCATTGAAAACCTGGCCGCAGTGCACTCGCTCCTGCGGGCCCGTTCGGGAGACGCCGCCTACTGGATGGTGAACATAGCCCGCGGCATCGAACAGATGGATCGCATTCGCTTCGAGGCGATCAACCCAAGTTTCCTGATGGCCGCCACGAAGCCTCACTGAGTTGTTTGGTGTGACCAACGATGGCTGAGCCGCATCTTCCCGAACCACTCGATGTGATCGCCGTCGGGGCTCATCCCGACGATGTGGAAATCGGTTGTGGCGGTACGCTGGCGCTGCTTGCCGCGCAGGGCTATCGTGTGGGCATCGTTGACCTTACCGATGGCGAGCCCACGCCATGGTCGAGCGGGCCCGAGGAGCGGCTAGCGGAGGCTGCCGCCGCGGCGCGGGTGCTCGGCGTGGTGCACCGGGAACATCTTGACTTTCCCAACCGCCGACTCTTCGATTCGTTTGAGGTGCGGGTGGCGCTGGCGAAAGTGTTTCGCCGCTGGCGGCCGCGGCTCGTGCTTGGCCTCGGCGACAAGACTCCGCTCGCGTCTCCCGACCACGCGCAGGCAGTCGCGATCACCGAGGCGGCCGTCTTTTATTCGCGGCTCACCAAGTGGGACGACACCTTTGGTGGACTGCCGGTCCACACCGTTCCGCAGTTGCTCACCTATTTTCTCTTTGCCGGCGTGCCTACCGTGCCGCATGGCCACTGGCCTGTGGTGATCAATATCGCCGGCCACCTCGACACGAAGCTGGCGGCGATCGGCTGCTATGTCTCGCAGTTTCCGCCAGAGAAGGCCCACGTGTTTCCGCGGGTGCGGGCGATGGCCGAAACGGCCGGCATCATGGCGGGCTGCACCGCCGGCGAGGTGCTCGCCGGGAGCCGGATCGCCTGTCTGACCGACCCGATGAAAACGCTGTTTCCAGGCACATGACGGGGCGTCAGCGAACGAGGCCGGGATTCCAGGGCCCCTCGCGAACCGGCGGTGTTTCGCCAGAAGTGGGCATCGTCGTCGCAATCGCGGCGCCGAGCTTCGCGGAAAGCTCGGCAATGGTGGCCGCATGGTCGGCTGAGTCGGCGAGGTTCACGAGCTCCTTGGGGTCAGACGCGTGGTCGTAGAGTTCGCGTCCCTGCTGTCCTTCGTCCCACTCGGTGTATCGCCACCGCGATGTCCGCAACGAGTAGCCGAAGAATGACGGCTGGTTCTTTCCCCGTCGACGGACCACCTGCGTCAGTGCCCAGCCGCGGCCCTGTGTTTGTGGATTGCTCAGCAATGGCTCGAGGTTTTGCCCTTGCAGAGTGTCAGGAGTGTTGACTCTGCAGAGCGCGGCGAGTGTGGGATACAGATCGACCTGGGACACGGGGGCTGGCGCCACCAGGCCCGGTTGGGAAACACCTGGAGCCACAATGAGGAGTGGAACACGGGCGCTTTCCTCAAAGAGGCTCTGCTTCTGCCAGAGACCATGCTCACCGGTGTGATAGCCGTGGTCGCTGGTGAACACGATGATTGTGTTGTCGGTAAGACCATTTTTGTCCAGCGCATCGATGACTCGGCCGACTTGGGCATCCATGAAGCTGATGCTCGCGTAGTAGGCTTGGAGGGCCTGCCGACGGAGGTCGTCTGTCATCCCATCCTGTTCCTTCTTGTAACTGCCGAGGGCAGCGGCCGGCAGATCCGCCTGATCGGCCTTCACGTCGGCGACAACCGGCATCGACGTTTCGGGATAGAGGCCGAAGTAGGGCTCCTTGGGGGCGACGTAGGGCGTGTGGGGGCGGAAGAAACCCACGGCGAGAAAGAAGGGTCGGCTGCGATTGCGACCGCACCGTTCCAACACCCACTCTGCATCCGCAGCCAACAGCCCGTCGGTATGCTCGGCATCGGGGCGAGGGGAGGCATACCAAGAGAGCGTGCCGCCAAACTGGCCGGGCACGAGCGAGAAGATCTTGGGCTCCTCTTCCAGGCGATCGATTCCGGCTGGGTTGAGTTCCAACTCCCATGACGCAGGGTCATCGTGGCCGTCGGTACCGACTGAAAACGGCACGTTGTAGTGGTACAGCTTGCCAATCCGCCCGACGAAATAGCCTGCCTGCCGGAAGGCCTGCGGCAGGCTCACATGCTGCGGAATCGACTGCCGGAAGATTTGGGCATTGGCGAGGATGCCGGTCGAATTGGGGTAGAGCCCTGTCAGGAACGAGTTCCTGCTGGGGCCGCAGAGTGGAAATGTGCAGTATGCCTGCTCGAATCGCACACCGCGCGCTGCCAGCCGGTTGATGTGGGGTGTCTTGGCTCGTGGATCACCATAGCAGCCCACCAGCGTGTTCAGATCATCAGAGACGATGAACAGAACGTTGGGACGCTCAGCAGCCGCGGCTGACGGGCCTGGGCCAGCAACCGCGACGGAGATGACACTGCCGATGAAAAAAAGCAACCATGACCGATCCATGAGATGTCTCCAGCGATGGGGTGACCGGCCTGTGCTCAAACTTACAAGCTGCCGGTGGTGGCGGCGATGATGACGACGAAAACAAGCCCCAGCACACCGATGATTGTTTCCTGTACCGTCCACGTGCGAAGCGTGTCACCGACCGAGAGCCCAAGAAACTTGCCGACAAGCCAGAAGCCTGAGTCATTGACATGCGAGGCAACCGTGCCACCAGCGGCGATGGCAATCGTCACCAGGGCAGCAAACGGCTCCGCTCGGCCGGCTGCCTCGACCAGCGGCGCCATGAGCCCCGCCGCCGTAATCATCGCCACCGTGGCCGATCCCTGAAGCACGCGAATCACGGCCGCTACCAGCCAGGCGATGACCACGGTTGGCAGCGCCGCGGCCGTCAGCGATGCGGCCACGGCCTGCCCCGCACCGGAATCGATCAATACCTGTTTGAACACGCCTCCCGCGCCGGTTACCAGCAGAATCACACCCGCCGGCTCGAGGGCCCGCTCGGCGACCCGCTGCACCTCGGCTGCCGGCATACCGAGACGGATGCCCAGAAAATAAAACGTGCCCAGCGTGGCGATGAGAAGCGCCGTGAAGGGGTGGCCGACCAGTGCGAGCCACATCGCCACCGGTGATTCGTTGCCGATCGAGGCGCGAACAGCCGTGTCACCCACGATCAGTGCCAGCGGCAGCACGAGCAGGGCGATCACCACGCCCAAATGAGGCGCTGCCCAAGAACGGTGGCCCCGACCGGCTGCTGGCAGAGTTGTGGCCTCCGGCACGTCGCCTGCCGCGCGCCGCGCCAGCACCCGCGCTGCGACGACGGCCGTGATCAGCAGCGTGGGGAGCCCAGCCATGATGCCGACGGCAATCACCCAGCCGAGATCGGCGCCGAGCAGGTTGGCGACGGCGGTCGGCCCGGGCGTCGGCGGCACGAAGGCATGGGTCACGGCCATTCCGGCCAGCATCGGGAGCGCGAACTGTGTGACAGGGTGTCCTGTCCGTCGGCCCGCCGCCACAGCCAGCGGCAGGAGCATCACCAACGCGACGTCGAGGAAGACGGGAATACAAACAAGAAACCCGACCAGCCCCAGGGCGATCGCCGTCCGCTGCGGGCCGCAGACCACGACAAGCCGCTCCGCGAGTCTCTCAGCGCCGCCCGATTCCTCCAGCATCATGCCAAAGATCGAGCCCAGCCCCACCACCACGGCCACGAATCCCAGCGTGTTGCCCATTCCGGCCGTGATCGAGTCGATCACCTTCTGCGGCGGCATCCCTGCAGCCAACCCCACACCGATGGCGACGGCAAGGAGCGCGACAAACGGGTGAATCCGTAGCCACATTACGGCTGCCACAAGCCCGGCAACGCCAGTGATGACCACAGCCACAAGCTGCCAGGAAGCCATTGGTGTTTCCCTGCCGAATCCCTGCCGAAATGGGGCGGACCCTCCCGCCAGCCACGTCGACAGCGTACCATGTGGGCCCGTATGAAGGCACTGCTCCTCTCCACGCCCGGCGCACTTGCGGTGGCCGATGTCGAAACGCCCTCACCGGGAGCGGAAGAGGTGCGGGTGCGGGTTGCTGCCTGCGGGATCTGTGGGAGCGATGTTCATGGGTTTACTGGGTCGACAGGCCGACGGATTCCCCCGCTCGTGATGGGCCATGAAGCGGCGGGCACAATCGACGCGCTCGGCGCTGGCGTGGCTGACATTACCGTTGGGACGCGGGTCGCCATCGACTCCACTATTTTCTGCGGCGGCTGTGAATTCTGTCAGGCAGGCCGTGAAAATCTCTGCACGCGCCGGGAAGTTCTCGGTGTCTCGTGCGGCACCTATCGCCGGCATGGATGCTTTGCCGAGTATGCCGTCGTGCCGAGACGGTGCGTCTACCCGATTCCCGAGGCGGTCGACTTCGTGTCGGCCGCGCTCCTTGAGCCCCTCACCATTGCTCTTCATGCGGTGACGCTTGGCGATGCCGGTCTGCAGACGCGGTCAGCCGTGGTGGTGGGAGCGGGCACGATCGGCCTGGCCGTGGTGGCGGCGCTGAAGGCCCGCGGCGTGGCCCGGGTTGCAGCCATCGACATGGACCTGGCGCGGCTGGAGGAGGCCACTCGGCTCGGCGCGACCGCGGTCTTTCGTGGCGGTGAGGATGCCGGGCGGCAGGCTGCCGAGTGGGGAACGTCTTCGATCGATACTGATGGTGCTGATCTAGTGATTGAGGCGGTCGGTGCGACAGCATCGGTGCAGACCGCCATTGCGGCCGTCACCCGGGGCGGGACGGTCGTGCTCGTGGGCAACGTATCGCCGACGATCGACCTGCCGCTTCAAGCGGTGGTGACGCGGCAGATTCGGCTCCAAGGATCGTGCGCGTCGGCCGGCTGCTATCCCGAGGCGATTCGCCTCGTTGCAACTCGACAAGTTGATCTCTCAAGCTTCGTGAGCCGCGTGGCGCCGCTCGTCGAAGGGCCCGACTGGTTTGACCGGTTGCACCGCCGCGAGCCGGGGCTGGTGAAAGTCGTCCTTAAGCCATGACGCGACAACCGCGAATTCAGAGGAAGCCATGAGAGACACGCTGTTTGATCTCACTGGACGCCGTGCCCTGGTCACCGGGGCCAGCCGGGGCCTCGGCCTCCAGATGGCACGGGCGCTGGCAAGGGCCGGTGCCGATCTCGTGATTACGGCCCGTGACATTGCGTCGCTAGTCGACTCGTGTCGGGAGTTGGAATCGCTGGGGAGCGTCGTCGAGACGGTGGCACTCGATCTTCGCAGCGAGTCGAGCATTCAGGCTGCGGTTACCGATGCCATGCACCATGGCAACATTGACATTCTCGTCAACAATGCTGGATGCAACATCCGCAAGCCGGCGCTCGACATCACCTGGGATGACTGGAACACGGTGCTCGACACCAATCTGCGAGGCACGTTCTTCGTGGCACAGGCCGTGGCCCGTACGATGCTGCCGCGCGGCCGCGGGCGGATCATTAACATTGGTAGCGTGACGAGTGTTTCTGGCTACGCGGGGTTGGCTCCCTATTGCGCCAGCCGCGGTGGGGTGAAGCAACTGACGATGAGCCTGGCCGACGAGTTCGGGCCGCATGGGATCACCGTCAACTGTCTGGCTCCCGGCTGGTTTCGGACGGCGCAAAACGACGTGCTCTATCGCGATGAAGAATGGCTGGCCTACCTTGTCGATCGCATTCCCTTGCGACGGCCAGGCCGAGCGGATGACCTCGACGGCGCGGTGGTCTTTCTGGCGTCGGACGCGAGTGGTTACGTGACCGGACAGACGCTGCTCGTCGATGGTGGCATCTCAACGGGAGCGACGCGGGCTCTTCCAAAGAATCAGGGTGGTGAGACCGCACGATGACGAGCACGACACAGGCGGGCCAGGATGCCGATGTTGTGATCGTGGGGGCTGGGATCGCCGGCCTCGTTGCCGCCCGTGAACTGCTTGCCGCCGGGCTCCACGTGATCGTGCTCGAAAAAGGCCGCAGTGTCGGAGGCCGGATGGCCACGCGGCGACTCGGCGCGGCGGTGTGCGATCACGGCGCGCAGTTCTTTACGGTCCGAGGCCGGGCCTTTGGCACGCTGGTCCGCGAAGCGCATGACGCCGGCGCTGTCGCCGAATGGTGCGACGGCTTCACGCGGGCCACCGCCAACGGGGGCGGCATGCTGCCCCCCGGCGATGGCCATCCACGCTGGCGGGGTACGTCGGGCATGACGAGCCTGCCTAAGCATATTGCCACGGCATTCGATCCGGCCCGCGGTGAGGTCCGCGCGGGCGTCAAGGTAGCTTCGATTGGCATTGATGCCGCCACCGTGACTGTGGGCATCGACGATGGGAGCATGCTGCGGGTTACAGCAGCGATCGTCTCAGCGCCGGTGCCGCAGTCGCTTGAGTTACTAACGGCTGGCGGCATGATTCCTGACGCCATCGATCCAGCTACTCTGCGGTCACTTGCGGGCATCGACTATGATCCCTGCTTTGCTCTCATGCTCGTACTCGCCCGGCCGAGTCTTGTGCCCTCTCCCGGCGGCATCCAGTTCGAGGCTGAGGGGCCAGCCAACGGCCCGATCGCTTGGCTGGCTGACAACCAACAAAAAGGGATTTCCCCTGTGCCGTCACTCACGGTCCATGCCACAGCCGCTTTCAGCCGACAGCATTTTGATTCTCCGACCGATGAAGTTGCTGAAAAACTGCTGGAGGCGGCAGCAGCCTGGATTGACGGGCCAGCCTCCACGGCGGTGATCGAGTGGTCGCTGCATCGTTGGAAGTTTGCCCAGCCGAAGACACCTGTCGCCGAGCCCCTCATCGCGGTTAGCGAGGAGCCCCCGATCGTCTGCTGTGGCGATGCCTTTGGCACCGCGAAGGTGGAAGGGGCGGCGTCGAGCGGTCTGGCGGCGGCGCGATGGGCGGTCCGAGTGTTGACTGGGGAAACCTAATGCGGCTGGTTTGCTGCGCCGTTCGGTAGAAAACCATGCACCATGGGCCCGACTTTTTCGATAGGCCGGCAGACCGGGTGGCACGGGAGCTGCTCGGGGCGTGGCTGGTGGTCCGCGGAGCCCATGGCCGACTGCGGCGGCAAGTGGTCTTCGAGACGGAGGCCTACCTGGGGGCCCACGATCTGGCCTGCCATGGCTCGAAGGGCATGACGAAGCGAAATGCCGTGATGTTTGGCCCGGCGGGTCGCTGGTATATCTACCTCTGCTACGGCATGCACTGGATGCTGAATGTCGTCACCAGCGCAGAGGGCGTGCCGGCGGCGGTGTTAATTCGTGGGGCAGGGGAGTTTGTGGGGCCCGGGCGGGTGACCAAGGGGCTGGAAATTGATCAGTCGTTCAACGGGCTGGCAGCCGGCCGCAAGGCGGGGCTCTGGCTGGAGCCGAGCGGGATCGACATTCCGCGGCGGTGGATCGTGCGGACGCCGCGGATCGGGGTCGGGTACGCTGGTGACTGGGCCGAAAAGCCGCTGCGGTATGTCGTCGATCCGCAGCGGCTTCCTACAATGAATATTCGATCAGGCAGGAAGGTGACATCATGAACTATCTCGTAGCCGGTTTTCTCGTGGCAGGAGCAATGCTGATGGGCAATGCAGGAGCGGCTGAGCCGCAGGGCGATGAGGGAGCCCCGAAGCTGGCGAAGGCCACGTTTGCCGGTGGCTGCTTTTGGTGCACCGAGGCGGTCTATGCCGAGATCAAAGGCGTGGAGGCCGTGACGAGCGGCTACATCGGCGGCAAGGTGCCCAACCCCACCTACAAGGACGTTTGCACCGGGCTCACCGGCCATGCCGAGGCGATCGAGATCGAGTACGACCCGGCCGTGGTGCCGTTTGAAAAACTGCTCGAGGTGTTCTTCGCCACCCACGACCCGACCACGCTCAATCGTCAGGGGGCCGATGTCGGCACGCAGTATCGTTCCGGAATTTTCTATCACGACGACGAGCAGAAACGGATTGCCGCTGAGGTGATCACGAAACTCAATGCTGCGCGAGTCTTCCCCGGCCCGATTGTCACGGAGGTGACTCCAGCGAGCACGTTCTATCCGGCCGAGGACTACCATCAGGACTACTTCGCCAAGAATCCGTTTCAGCCCTATTGCCAGGCCGTCGCCGCCCCGAAGGTGCAAAAGGTGCGGAAGGTCTTCAAAGACCTCCTGAAGTAGGACAGGCGTCAGCCTGTCACACCCTCCTGTCCGCTCGGGGTTTCCCGTGCCATTTCGCTGGACGCTCACTTCGGGCATCCTGCCTGCGCTCGCTGCCAACGCCAGCTCCGTGGCGCGGGCAACCCCTCGTCTCATCCACGACGGGCATCAGCCTGTCACCCCAAACTCACCAGTCCGGCTTCTACGACGGCGAGACCCTCGTCGAGTTGTTCCTCGGTGAGCGTCAGCGGGATCAGAAACCGCAGCACGTTGCCGTGCGTGCCACAGGCCATCAGGATCACGCCATGCTCATAGGCGTAGCGGACCACGGCCTGCGCGGCCGCCCTGTCGGGCTCCTTCGTCCGTCGATCTGCCACTAGTTCGATCGCCCGCATCGGGCCGAGGCCCCTGGTCTGCCCGATCCGCGGAAACCGCGCGGCCCATGACTCGAGCCGCTCCTGAAGCCGCACGCCGAGGTGCCGGGCATGAGCCAGCACCGCGGGATCATCGAACCGATCGAGCACCGCGAGGGCCGCGGCGCATGCCAGCGGATTGCCGCAGTAGGTGCCGCCGACGCCGCCGACGCCAACCGCATCGATCACGTCCGCCCGACCCGTCACGGCGGATAACGGGAGGCCGTTGGCCAAGCCCTTGGCCATCACGACCAGATCGGGCGTTACCCCCAGTTGCTGGCAGGCCAGCAGGCTGCCGGTGCGGCCGAAGCCCGTTTGCACCTCGTCGAAGATCAGCACGACCCCATGCTCGTCGCACCATCGGCGAAGACTTTCCAGAAACGGCGCCGGCGCGGGGATAAAGCCCCCCTCGCCGGCCACCGGCTCGATGATCACGGCGGCGACGTTCGTTTCGCCAATTTGCGCTCGGGCCATTTCGGCAAACGCCGCAAACGCTTCCCGGCAGAGGCACCGTTCGAGGGGGCAGCCAGTGCCCGCACCACCGGGGCAGGGCCCCGGATCACCCGCCACCCCCGGCCAGCGATAGAAGTCGGGGTAGGCCGCGCGGTAGACCTCGGCTGGAAACGGGGCGAAGCCGCTCTTATACGGATGCGCTTTGGCCGTGAGCGCCATCGCCATGTAGGTGCGGCCGTGGTAGCCGTGTTCGAAGGCGATCACCGCCTGCCGCCCGGTGGCCGCCCGGGCAAACTTCACCGCATTCTCCACCCCCTCGGCGCCCGAGTTGGCGAGGAAGGTTTGCAGGGGGAGGCAGCAGGGAGCAGCGAGTTGAGTCGTTCGGCGAGGCTGACATACCCCTCGTAGGCGACCACGTTGATGCTGGTGTGGACAAACTGCTCCGCCTGCCGGGCAATCGCTTCCATTACCGACGGATCGCGGTGGCCGAGGTTGGTGACACCGATCCCACTGGCAAAATCGAGGAAGCGATTGCCATCGACGTCGGTGATCACGGCCCCTTCGGCATGGGCTGCGACGATCGGTGTGGTGTGGAACGGCCCCGGCGCCACATGCCGCTGCCGCGCCGCGGAAATTTCCCGAGACCGGGGCCCGGGGATTTCGGTCTGAAGATGGATTGACGGCATGGGCCCTCCTCGGCGAACGAACCCGTTCTACGTTCGGGATGGGCTCTGGGTTCGATGGCCCGGCAACAGAGCGGTCAGCTGCCCGGAAGACGGAGCGTGTTGACCCTGCTTGTGCCACAATTAGACGAGGCAATCGTCGTCCGTGTCGCGGCGGAAAACGCCGTCATGACGAGGGGAATTCAAGCGACACATCGGTGTCGTTGGCCGCAGAGAGGGAACCGTCCCAGCCCAGAATCCGGAAGGCGTTCACTGTGCTCCCGCCACCAGATCGCACCGGCGGAACCCACCGGATCTGGTCGCCAGCACCGATGATGCGCAGCGCAAGCATGCGGAGCAGTTCCTGCGGGGAGCCTCCTGCGGGAGGCGTGGAGACATCGACCCATGTCTGGCCATCCCACTTTTCAACACGGCCGGAGGAGACAGCGGTGACGACGAACGATACCGACGCCGGGTCACTGACCACGGCCTGGCTCAAATCCGCGGGTGAGATTACGACGGGAGCGGGCCCCATGCCCAAACCGCCCACCCGGATCGTCGTGGACCGCAACAGTTGCGGTCGCTGAATGAGCTGTTCTGCAACGAGAATGTCTCCCGTGGAATCATCGAGGTACTCTCCGTCGAAGACCGTTATTTGAAGCTCGATGTCCGTGTCTCCGGTCGCGGCCGGGGCGTACCGAATGTTTCCGAGCGTGCCAAAGAACTCGTTGAGCGCCGTCGGGATGCCGAGAAAGGTTCGCGTCGTGTTCGTGCCGCCGACGGTGATCGCCGCGGTGCTGGCGGCGATGATTTCACCGGCGGCCACCGTCAACGTGACCATGAGCGGATCGGACTCCGGATCAGCAAAGGCCGTGGGCGTTGCCTGCCATACCAAATCGACAGCCTCACTGCGGGTCACGCGGAAGAGTGGAACCGTCCCGACCGTTGGTGCCTCGTTGACGTTGGTTACCTGCAGGAGCACCTGCGTCTCTGCGGTGCCGACACCCGCCTCCGCGGCAACCACCGTGAAGCGGTAGCGAGGCTTGGCCTCAAAGTTCGCCGCGGTAACCAGTCGCACCGCACCAGAAATCTCATCAATCGTCACGAGCGATGCGTCATCGTCAAGCCCCTGCTTTACGCTCCAAGAAACGGCTGTCATCACCGCGGGGCTCATGCCGGTATAGATAATGCTTGATGGATCAGCGTTTTCTGCGATCGAGGCCGACGCCGAGGAATACGTGGTCTCACCATCCGCCGTGATCACGATCAGCTCCGCACCGTCCGCAAGCGTGACGCGGTCCATGTCGATCGTGCGCAGGCCGAAATCAAGGGTCATGGTCGCATCCGCGGCGATGAAGACTGGGCCGGACCCGAGAGCATCGCGATGAATGACATAGAGCGTGCCCGCCTCGACGTACGTGCCGCCGAAGTGGCTGTTGGCCCGGGTGAGAAAGAGGGTGCCGTCACCAGATTTCACGATTTGGTCGCTTCCCGATCGATGGCCGCCGAGGAATTCAAATTGTCCTGCCGGTACGTCAATGCCAGTGAAAATGACCGCGCCGGCGTTAACCGCCCACCCACGGGGAAGGGCTGCTGGCTCGCCAGTGATTCCAGAGAACACGGTGTCGAGGAGCCGCGCGCCAGTTAGGTTTGCCCCGGCCAGGTTGACGCCCGTGAGCACTGCGCCCGACAGCCTCGCACCAGTGAGGTTCGTCCCGGCCAGGTTGGCCCCGGTCAGATTCGCTCCAGTGAGATCGACCCCCGAAAGGTCGCGGCCGGCCAGATACATCCCGGAATAGTCGCCACCGGGCCCGAGCAACGTGCTGCGGACGAGCGCCCTGCCGACCGGCACGGTCGTGGCAGCAGCGTCGTTGTCGAGGCCGCCGCCGGTGATCGTGAAGGGCGTCGTCGCCAGGTCGCCGATCACGAGGCTCGCCCCGTCGATCGCAACGTTACCGCGAGCGGCGGTGATCGAGGCCGCCATCGACTCTCCGAGCCTGACGGCTGCTCCGAGGGCGGTCGTGCTCAGCGCCACGCTGCCGCCGATGGCGGCGAAGATGTCGGCATTCACGGCCACGCCCTCGGCCCCGATCAGCCGCAGATGCTTATTCTCGAGCCGCGACACCACAGCCGCGGTGCGGGCGGAGACATGCAGCCGCTCGGGGGCGATGCCGGCGAAGTCGAGTGAGACATCGGCGTCGGCGTCGTGGAGCGAGAGCTTGCGGAACCGGGCCAGATCGAAGGCGAAGCTGCCGCCATTGTCGCTTGTCACGCCGCCGGCCGTGAGGCCGATCGCCTTCGCGACAGACTCCCGGATTGTGAGCTGATTGCTGGTGTCCAGATCAGCACCGACGATCGACACAAGCGAGCCTGGCTCGAAGGCCTGAATCTCGACTCGGTTGCGGCCGGCCCCGAGATCGATCTCGACGGGTTTGTAGCCGGCGGCAAACGCAACCTGGTCGTGCCCCGCCCCGAGGATGATCCGGGCCGGGCCGGCGCCGGTCCAGGAGAGTAAGTGGGTTCCCCCGAGCGATACGGTGCTCGTGGCCCCGAGCGTGACGGCCAACGGCTTGGTCACCTGCGAGAAGTCGAGCGTGGCGCCGGCGAAGATGTCGGCAGCGGCCGAGTCGCCGCCAAAGCTGTCGTCGAAGGCAAAGCTGAAGCTGCCTCCGGCGGCCGCGGTGAAGGTATCCTCGCCCGCTCCGCCGGTCACCTGGGCCCGCCCTCCGCCGATGCTGATCGCGTCGTGGCCATCGCCGCCATGGAGGATGTTGCTCAGGCCGCCGCTGAAGAGTGAGTCGTTGCCGGGTCCGCCGGTGATCGTGTTTAAGCCGAGGCCGCCTCGCAGCGTGTCATGCCCGTCGCCGCCGTCGATCCGCACCGGCGAAAGCACCCCCGTCGCGTCGACGATATCGTGGCCGTCGCCGGCGAGGCCGAGGATGTTCGTCACACCCGTGTAGACCTGCGGCGCCGGATTGCCCTCGGCGTCGACATACTGGGCCACGCCCTCGACATAAAACTGTACGCTGACCGTCTCATTCCCCGCCACGCCGCCGAGGTGCCGAAGCTCGAAGTGCTCGTCGATCACGTGGGCCGTGGCCGCCCCGCGACGGGCCGCCGTCGGTCCCATGTTCAAAAATAGCGAGCCGACGTCGGCGGCGGATCCCGTAGGCGGAGCCGGATCGTTTTTGATATTGAAGATCGTGTAGCTGCCGAAGTCATGGCTCCAGACGGTGCGCCACTTGAAGGGGAGCAAGAGCTTCAGGTAGGCATCGGCCGAGATGCTGCCGGTAAACTGGAAGTCGAACAGGTTCAAGGGCGACGAGAAGTTGTCGCCGGCGAGCTGGATCATCTCCTCGAGCGTGAGCCGGCCATCACTGCCGGCGTTGGGCGACATCACCATGTCGATGTTGAAGAAGCCGTCCACGCCAGCCTTGGCCGCCCCGCCATTGAGTTGGGCGCCGAGCGCGAGGTATCCCCCGGCTTTGATCTTCGTGGCCGAACCGTCGATAAACAGCCCCTTCTCGACCACGTCGAGGGCCAGCGACTCGAGCGCCGCCGGGGACAGGAAACTGTCGAACGATACCGTGTCGGAACTGCCCGTGGAGGTGGTCGGCAGGCCGACATCGGCTGCGATCGCCGACTCGAGCGCGTCGATCCAGAGTTCGAGTCCGGCCGTGGACATGCCCACCGCGAGCGTCGCCGAGGCGTTCACACCGCCGCCGAAGGTCATCGAGAGGGGTGGAGCGATCGGATAACTGGCATCGAGACTGAAGTTGGCCGAGAGCGTGGGGAACGTGATCGTAAACAGGGTGGCCGTCTGGCCGGTGAGCATGTCGATCAGCGAGTTCACGTTGAGCACGTCGAAGGAGATCCCCAGGCCGCCGGAGACGCCGTAGGACGAGTTGGCGTTGACCACCTTGCCGGCGGCATTCGTGAAGGGGTTGCTTGCCGCACCCTTGAACTGGCCGAGGTAGGCGTTGAGCGCGCTGGCGGTCTGCTTCTGGGTGGGCAGCGAGGCGGAAGCCTTCGTCGGCTTGGCCAGGGCGGTCGAGCCGTTGCGGAAGTCGTCGGCGAAGCTCACGGCCGCGGCGAGCGGCACGCGATAACTCTGCCCCGGATTTTGGTTGATGTAGTTCACGGCGCTCGTGATGTCGTTGACCATGGTCGAGATCGCCGCCACCGCCTGCACGAAGCCGAGATCGGCTCCGCCGAACCGGTTTGCCAGGCCGAGCAGCGACGTGTCGCCGCCGATCACGTCGCTGAGAACCGGGATCTGCGTGTCGAGGGCGTTGATGAAGGGCTGAAGGCCGCTGGTGATCGGGCCCAGCCGGGTGGCGATCGGCGCCATGTAGTCGGAGATGAAGGAGCCCAGGTCGATGTAAAAGTTGTCGTAGCTGATGGTCGGCTGGTTGTGTCCTGGGGTCCACGTGACGCTCATTGTGTTGCCAAACCCGGGCAGGGCCCCAGCCATCCCACCGCCGGCCACCTTCAGTTCGAGGTCGAGTTCCAGGGCGATCACGGGGTCGGCGAGGGTGGTCTGGAAGAAACGTGACGCCGGGAGCGAGTTGATCTCCTTGAGCGTGATCTGGCCGTTGCTGTCGGGATCGGTGAGCGTGGTGCTGAATCCCATCGCGAAGATGTCGCCGACGTCGGCCGTCATCGTGCCACTCAGGATCCCGACGGTGACGGAGTTGGTGAAGTTTTCGGCTGGCCCGGCGTCGAGCGTGCCGCTGAACTGGCTGCCGGTGCCGGGAATGACGAAGAAGCCGGCGAGGGCGTCGATGCCGAAGGAGAGATCGACCACAGCGGTGCCGCTGGCCGTGAGGTCGAGGGCGGAGGGCGCGGTGAACGTGATCGGTAGGCCCGGCATCCCGAGTTGGAAAGGAATCTCGGTGGCCGCCAGCGTGTAGTCGATCACCAGCGGGAAAGCGACCGACCGCACGAGCTGCGTGTCGCCTGCCGAGTTGAGGAAGGATTCTGCCAAGGAGTTGTAGGTGAGCAGGTTGCCCGCGGCGTCGGAGAAGGTTGGCAGGGCGCCGGTTGTCGTCTCGCCCGAGACTGCATCGACGTATCTGCCAGTGGTGAAGGTCATCGAACCGTCGAGCACGAGGCCGGGGGTCGCGAGGACCACGTTGTAGGCGGTCGTGGCCTCGTTGTAGAGCTGCGCCTCGGTAGACTCCTCACCCACCGACGCCGTGCCGATGCTGACGATCGGCTGCGAATAGCCCGACCCGCCTGAAGTGATGGTGATCGACTGGACCTTGAGGTTGCCGTTACCATCGTCGGTCATCACAGCGGTGGCGGTGGCACCAGCACCGGTACCCGCCAGATCGAGAATCGTGATCGCCGGGGCCGCGAGGTACGACTCGCCCGTCTGGGTCACGGTGATCGTGGTGATTACGCCGGCGCTGGCTGTCGCGGTGGCCATGGCGTTTTGGTCGCACTGGGGCACGAAGGCGGGGAGCGTGGCGGCGACGTAGGCGGCGATCGCGTCGTAGGTCGAATAGGCGGCTGCGAACTCCTTCGCCCCGTCGCCCACCACGACCTGTGTCCGGCCGGCCATCGCGGCCTCGAACGCCCCCGAGAAGGCGGCCGAGAGACTCTCGAGGTTTGTCTGGAAGACGTCAGGGTTGCCGATCGCGTCGGCCAGCGAGAGCGAGGCGATCGCAGCGTTGGTGATGTCGGGCAGGCCGAGCGAGACGGTGTCGGTTTCCCCCGGCACGAGGAAGCCTGCCAGCGGGGCGGCGGCCGCGCCTGTGCCGCCGATCGTGAAGCTGCCAGCGTAGCAGGTAGAGGTCGGGTAGAAGACCGGCAGCACGGCCGAGTAGCTGCCGCCGGTGACGCTGCTTGCGAGCGAGGCGGCAGTGAGATCGGCGGCCAGCGTTGCCGCCGCGAGGGTGGTAGCGATGCCGCCGTCGGCGAGCGACACCTCAGCGGTCGAGGTGGCGTCGGCATCGAACACGACCGGCATCGTGCCGAGGGTGCCCTGGAAGTCGAGAGCCGCTCCGACGACTTCGATGTCGGCGAGCACCCAGGCTCGGGTGGACTCCGAGCCCGCCACGTAGCCCGAGGTCGCGTAGGCGAGGCTCGTGCCCGAGCCGGACGCGGCCAGCAGGGCCCCGAACGGCGCCTGCCACGAAGCGGTCAGCGAGACCGTCAGGTCGCCCGTGTTGGCCGGGGGCACGACGAGGTTAGCAAGCATGCTCTGGGCCGCTGGCAGGCCGCCGGCGAGGCTTGCCAGCGCGTTGACATCAAAGGCGATCTGGGTGGTTCCGGCTGCGGAGTGAAGCCAGTTGGTGTCGGGAACCAGCGTGAGCGCGTAGCCCGAACTGCCGCTGGCCGACGCGGCTGCGAAGGCCGGTGTGAACACGCCCGTGCCGCTGGCCCAGTCGATCAGGGCGTCGAGATCGGCGGGCAGTTCGCCGACCAGATCACTCTCGATGCTCGCCACGAAAAACTCCGAAAACCCGGTCAGATCCTGGAGGCTCGCCGACACAAAGGGCACGGGAGCGGCGAGCAGGCCGGCGGTGTCGGTGGCGGCGAGGACACCGGCAACCGCCTCGAAGGCCGGTGCCAGATCGGCCGCGTCGATGAAGAGCAGCCCCTGGGCTCCACCCCAGGCGGCATCGGTGAGCGCCGCCGTAAAGTCGCCCTCCTGTGCCGCACTCGCCGAGAGGGTCAGTTGTGGGGTGCCGGTAAACTCTCCGCCAATCAGGGCCTTCACCGCGTCGCTCACGGCTGCCTCGAAGGTCAGGTCGTAGGCGTCGATGGTCGCGGTCGTCGTAGCGCTCGCCCCCAGCAGCTGGTCGCTCGTGAGGATCGACTGCCAGCTGCCGAACGACTGAAAACTACCGGGCGTGGTCTGGAGCGTGAACGATACCTCAGGCGTGAAGTTTTCGGCGGTGAGCGCCACGTCGAGATAGCCCACCTGGGCCGAGCCGGTGAAGCCGGGGGCTCCGCTCGTGCCCACGAGGTCCATGGCGAGTTCGATATTGCCGAGCGTCACCGCACCGACATTGGCGACTGACCAGGCCGAGGCGGGGAAGAGCGCCTGGCCCACGAGCGAGTCATTTGATTGGGCCGACACATACCAGACGAGCGGCGCGTTGCTCTCCGTCGGCATGACGATCGCCAGGTTTTCCGCGAGCGCCAGCGTCGGCGAATCCTCACCGAGCAGCGGGGCGAGGTAGGCCTGCAGGGTGTAGATATTCGGCTCGGCGGAGCCGCTGCCACCGACCAGCCCGATCGCCGCCGCATCGGCCAGCTGGGTGAGCTGGTCGATCAGCTGATACTGCAGACTGATGCCGCTGCTGGAGGAGGTGGTGGTCGACCAGGTGGAGCCGTCGAGGAAGTAGAAGATGTGGCTGACCTCGGAGGGCCCCTGCGGGGCTGCCGAGATGTCGACCCACGGGGTGGCGATCGTGATCAAGGGGCTTGAATAGCCGGAGCCGTAGCTCGTGAATACGATGTCGACGATCCGTCCCCCCTCCATCACCGCATACGCGGCGGCGCCGCTGCCAAATCCGGTTGAGTCGGTGATCGTGATGGTCGGCGGAGCCTGGTAGAGCACGCCGGGGCTCGTGATTTCCGCCCGGAACACGCCGTCGGTGACCGTTGTCGCCGTGCTGCCGAGGAAGGTGAAGTCGGGCATACCTGGAATCGAGAGCTCGATCGTGGGCGCCGTGTAGCCGCCGTTGAGCGTGGCCGGCGGCCCGATCGTCACGACAGGATTGACGTAGCCGCTGCCTCCGGAGACCAGCGTGATCTCGGCCACGACGCCGTCTGCCGAGACGGTCGCCGTGGCGATCGCGCCACTGCCACTGCCGGCTGTGTCGGTGATCGTGACGGTGGGGGGCGACGACGATGCATAGGTGGCTCCGCCGAGGGCGAGGCTGATCGCCGTCACGATCCCGTTGCTGACAGTGGCGGTGGCGGTGGCCTGGTAGTCGCCGACGGCGATCTCGGTGATCAGGCCGGAGCTGTCGGTGAGCACCGTGGCGGTGGCGCCGACACCGGTCGCATCGACGACCGTGGCGGTGGGTACGGGCAGGAGATCCATTGCCGTGCCGCTGATCACCGTCGGGGCGGCGACCGTGATCCGGGGACGGACGTAGCCTGAGCCACCGGCGGTGATCGTGATCACGGTCACCACGCCGTTGGCGATCGTCGCGGTCGCGGTCGCTCCCAATCCGCTTCCGGCGTCATCGGTGATTGTGACCAAGGGCGGGGCGGCGTAGAAGGCTCCGCCATCGACTACCATGCCGCCGGTGACGCTGCCGGCCGCCCAGCGGGCGGCGGCCGTCGCCGGGGCGTTGTTGCCGGAGATCGAGAACACCCGCGGCGGGTAGCCGGAGCCGGCCGGGGGGGGCGTCACCCGTTGGAAGCGGCCGGTATTCGGATCGAGGTTGGCGACCGCCGTGGCGCCGGTGCCCGTGCCGCCGGCGTCGGTGATCGTGACCGTCGGCGCAGTCTCGTAGGTCTGCGTGCCTGGCGTGACGGCGATCACGTCCGACACATAGCCGTCGATGCCGAAGCGTTGGCTGCCGGGAGACACGCCGATGGCTGAAAGCACGCCGGTCGTGACAGGAAGCGCCGTTGCCTGCTGCTGTTGGTTGGCCAGAATTGCCCCGGTGGTCATGACCGAGGCGTCGAGTGAGAGCGTAAACTGCCGGGTGGCGGTAATGGCCGCCGGCACATCCTCGGAGCCGGAGAGGGTGAGCCCCGAGACGCCGGGCACCGCCAGCGCGTCGATCGCCTCAGCCTCAATTGCGAGTTCGCCGGCGGCGGTGGTGATGTCGGCGTAGCTGACGTCGATCGCCAGGCCGCCCGCATACTGCAGGCTCGCCAGCCCCGAGGGACTCGCCGCCGGCGTGGCATTCGTGAGGAACGTGCAGGCGTAGGTGCGGCCGGTGGTGACGCCGATCTGCCCGCCGGTGGCCGCCGCGGCAAACACGCCGCCGACTACCAGGGTCGTGCCGAGCCCGTTCGACACGAGCCAGCTGCCGCCGGTGGTGTTTGCGGCCCGGCCGACAACCCCGCTGAAGGCCGCCGTCGGCGTGATCGCGCCGCTGGTGGCGATCTGCACGTCCACGGTCGAGAAGCCCATCACATAGCTGCCGGTGGCCAAGAGGCCGGAGAGCAACGCGGGGGCAAACTCCACTGGCAGCTGCGCCACGCCGGTCGCCGAGAGCAGTTGCGAGGTGGCCGCCCCGACGATCGTGTAGGTCGGCGCGGCCGATGTGCCGCCCACCGCGAACACCAGCGGTGTGACAAAGGCGGCATCGACGCCGGCGGGCAGTTCGGCCTGCACCTGCATCGCCGTCGGCAGGAAGCCGGCTGTGAAGGTCGTGGTCGGATCGATCATCACGCTGCCCGAGCTCGTGTCGAAGGCGGCGGCATTGTCGGCTCCCGCGGCGCTGCCGCTGGTGGTGGAGGCGATGATGTCGAGCGAGTGGACCGCCGCGGCCGAGAAGGCTGCCGACGTGCCCGGCGACACGGCCGCGGATGCGGCGGCCGTGAGCCAGCTGCCGGAGGCAGTGGCCGCGCTTTGCATCGCCACCACGCCGGTGGCGGCGTCCTGATAGCCGAAGAGATAGGTTGCCCCCGGCGTGAGGCTGCCGAGCGTGGGGAAGAACACCGCCGCCTCGTTGAGCCCTACCGCCGTCACCGCGATCGCGTCCCCCACGGCCGCCACGGTGTAGTCGGATCCACTCGTAAGCTCCAGCAGCACCGGCCTGATCGAGCCGGTCGCGGCGGCATAAAACCGCACCGCGGTCGGTACGAAGGCGGTCGTGTAGGCGGCGCCGGCGAAGACGTAGGTGCCGAGCGTCGCCGCGTCGGTGTCGGGCCGGGCCACCGAGCCGGTGCCGGCCTGGGCGAGGCCTTGAAAGGATGCGAGGGCGTAGCTGCGGCCGCCTGTGAGCTGCGTGCCGCCCAAGCTCCCTCCAAGTGACTGACCAAAGGTCGCCCCGAGGGCCAGCGACGAGCCGGTGGCGGACGAGAGGCTGCCTGCGGTAGCCAGCCAGCTGCCACCGCCAGATTGGAAGTCGCCGCCGATCGTGCCGGTGAAACTTGCGGTCGTGGAGATCGTGTCGGCCGCCACGCTCATGCCCCGGTCGGTGAAGCCGAGCACGTAGGTCGCCGTCGCGTCGGGGCTGAACGCGGGCAGCACGAGCGGCCAGGTCTGGAGCCCGGAGCGGGTGACCGCCAGCGACTGACCCGCGGCTGCGAGCGTGTAGGTCGCCGTCGACCCGCTGCCGCTGACGGCGAACACCAGCGGCGTCACCGACCCGCCCGGAGCATTCGCCACAAACTGGATCGCCGCGGGCATCATCGCCGCGGTGTAGGTCGTGCCGGCTGCGATGGCCACCTGGCCTAGAGCGGTGTCGTTGTCGGGCAGGGCCAACGGTGCGGCGGCTTCGCCCACGAGGGTGTGCTGATTGAGCACGTCGACGAGCCCGCGGAGTGTGGCGAAGGTCGGCGCTGAACTAACGTCGGCGGTGAGGTTGCTGTACATCACCACGGCATCAATGGCGGAGGCGGCGGTGCCTGTCGTATCGCCGAGGCCTACGAAGGCGATCGTGTGATTACCCTGGGGAAGGGTGAACGCAGGGCTCGTAAACTGCTGCCAGGCGGCCGTAAGCAGATCATCGGCTGCCACGCTCATCACCACGGTGCCGTCCACCAGCACGCTCAGGCCGGTGGCCGTCACGTCACTCCGCTGGATCGCGGCAAACGAAAGCTGGTAGGTGCCGGCGGGGAGGTCATAGAGCGTCTGGGTGATGCTCCCTTCGCCCTCGAGGAACGCGGCCTGCTGGCCGTCGGGAGCGAGCGGCGAATACCACTCGCTGCCGTTGCGGGCCAGGCCCGAGGTGCCGGTGAAGACCCATTGCCCACCGGATGGATCGACGACGTAGGGCGTGGTGCTCGTGCCCGCATAGGGGCCCTCGAAGCTGCCGTTGCCCAACTCGAGGGCGGCGGTCTGTTCGGCGAAGAAGCCGAGCGCCGACAAGGCGTTGGCCGATCGGGTGCCGATCGGATAGTCACCCGTCGTCGGGTTTAACGGCGTCATCGTGAAGCCGGTGATCGAGGCGTCGGTGGCGTAGAACTCGAGATAGCCGGGGCGGCCGGGCGTCTCCCGGCAGGCCAGCCCTGTGCCGGCGAGCTGCGCCGTGAAGCGGGCGGCGATGCCCGCGGCGAGCAGCGGGCTCGACTGGCTGACCGCCGGGGAGTCGGTGGAGAGATTGCCGACGAGATTGACGGAGCTGACCGTCGAGCCGCGGCTGACGGCGAAACTGGCACCGTAGTTGTTTTCCGGCAGCCAGCCCGAGACCCGGCTGAAGGCCGGAATCACGAGCAGCCGCTCGGTGAGCAGTGCCGCGACTTCATCGAGGCCGGCGCCCAGTCGTAGTCCGATGACGTCGTTCGAGAACGGCACCGAGAGCCACGACGTGCTGTCGAGACCGGCAAGGCTGCCGCCGGTGCTGTGCAGGCCGGTCGAGACAAGCGCCGGCACGTCGAGCTGCGCAAGCGACAAGTATTCACCAATGTTCGCCATGGTCCAACTGGGCTGTGCGTAGCTGCTCGTGGCGGCAAAGGTGCGGGTCGAACTGGGCAGCGACACGGTCGGTGCCGAGCCGCCCGTCGGCAGCGGTTCCCCGGCGACCTCGCCCGCGAAGGGCAGGTTCGCCGCGACGATGATCGTGCCGGAGGCGGGAAAATAGCTGGCGGATGCCTGGGTGTAGCTGAGCGAGGCGACGGTCGAACTCGTCGCCGTCGTGCCGCCGGGCAGCGTCGTGGGAGACGTCGCCGATTTGAGGTTGGCCGAGGCGGTCGCCGAGAGCGAATACGAGCCATCGACAATCGTGGTGTCGAGATAGCCGAGCCCGGCATCGAGGTCGAGGTCGGTCTCAGCGGCGGTCGCCGCCCACGAGGTGCTGATTCCTGCGAGCAGGTCGCCGGCGGTGTTGAGGGCGAGCGTCAGCTGGAGCGTGCCCGAGGCGGTCACGGGGATCATGGCCGTGGGCCCGCGGCGGAGTTTGAGCACCTCGTCCAGGTTGCCGGTCGAGACGACCGCATGATAGGTCTGCGACGGGTTCCAGGTGAGGACCACGCCGTTTTGGGCAAGGAGCGAACTGAGCGAACTGCTGGTGATCGTCGTGGAGGCGACGGGATCGCCTGAGGAATCGAGCGTCATCCGGGTGGCGTCGTTGCCGTTGCCCGAGGCGTTTGCCAGCGTACTGCCGGACGTCTCGTCTGCCTTGTAAGAGATGAGCAGGCCGGCGGGCGAACCCTGGAGCGACAGGTTGTAGTTGGCCGCGATCTCCGCGGCCGAGAGGGCCCGCGACCAGATCCGCAACTCGTCAAGCTGGCCCTGCCAGGCCGGGTCGGCAGCATTGTTGCTGTGGCCCCACCAATTGCTCTGCCGCGTGACGTCGGCCACCGGTGCGTCGAGCGTGAACGTGTCGCTGAGCGTGCCGTTGATGGAGAGCATGGCCGTGGTGCCGCTGACGACCACCGAGACGTGCTGCCAGTTGTTGCCCGTGAGCACCTGACCTGACCGGTAGGTGGTGTTGTTGAGCCCGACGGTCAGGACTCCGCCGTCGAGGAACACCGCGATGTTGGTGCCGGCGGCGTTTTCAGCTGCGCCGAAGTCCACGATCGGCTGGTTGCTTGCCGAGAGATCTGAACTGTTGAACCAGGCCTGGATCGTGAAGCCGTCTGAGGAGCCCAGTTCGAGGTCGGGTAGCTGGGCAAACGCCGGCTGTGCCGTGCTGCTCTGCAGCCCATAGCCGGCGGAGGTGGCGGTGCCGGCTGTCGCGGGGAGCATGTTGGCCGTCCAGCTGCCGCTGACGGCGATCGTGTTCGCGACGGCCTGCACGTCGGCAACCGTTGGAAACGGGTAGGCCGCGTCGAAGCCGCCCCAGGTCGTCTGGCCATTGCCCTCGACATCAAGGCCGAGGATGTCGCTGAGCCGAACCGGCAGCATCTGGCCAAGCGACACATCGAGCCCCGGCACCTGCGGCAGCGCGTCTTCGGCCAGCCGCAGACTGTCGGCGACCGTGGCGATACCGGAGAAGGCAAACAGGCCGCCTTCGGTGGCCGAGACGAGGTTTGGACCGAAGGCGTTGGGGTTATCGAGCGGATTGGCGCTGGCGATCAGCGGGCTGTCGGCCGACAGGTAGATGAAGTTCTTGTAGCCTGTCTCAAAGCGATCATCGATCGTGGCCGAGCCGAGGACGTCGGGATTGGCCCAGGTGCCGATGTACGGGACGAACGGAGCGGCCTGTTGGTAGTCGCTTTGTTCGATGATCTCTTCGGTCGAATACCAGAGCGTGCCGTCGGGCTTGTAGGCGTAGATCCAGAGGGACTCGCCGCGGATCAGGATGCCAAAGGTGGCGAACTGCTCCGTCGGGGCGCCGCCGATGTCGCTCCACTCGCCGAGCACGGTGTTGTAGTAGGTGTCGTCGGTCGTCCAGCCGGTGAAAGGGCCGCCGTTGCCCTGGCCGGTGGGCAGATTCAGCTGCGGACCCACCTTGCCGCCAGAGTTCCAGCGGGTCTCCATGATGTCGATCTCGCGGCTCCAGCCGGCGGGGCCGCCATCCGCACTGCCGTCGGCGTAATACTGTGGGCCCACCCGCGGATCGTCCCGCTCGGCGAGATAGAAGGTCTCGACGAACGAGTTGTCGGAGGAGCCCGTCGAGCCGATCTTGATGTCCATCTGCCAGAGGCCGTCGAAACCTGAGCCCGGGCCGTAACTTGCCTGGTAGTTGGCATCGAGCGACGCGGGGAAGGCCCGGCTACCGTAGTTTGTGCCGCCGCCGGAGTCGATCGGTGCGTTCGATTGCCAGGCCGCCCCGTCCTCGATCGTCCAGCGGCTGTCCTCCGAGCCATAGTCGATCGCCCAGAAGCTCTGCCCCGGACTCGCCACCGGGCTCGTGTTGCCCATCCCGCCGGTCCAGCCGTCATTGGAGATGACCGCCGGCGCGAGGTCGATCGTCAGGTTCTGCCAATTGGCGGTGTAGCCGGACGCGGCCGAATCAGCGCCGTTGTAGGTGAAGGTGGCGAGGTTGCTCAGGTCGTAAAGATAGCTGTTGCCACTCGTGTCAACTCCGACACTGATCACGGAGGAGCCGAGGATTTCGGCGCCGCCGGCGACAAGGATGTTGAACTCAAACTCTGTCCCCATGATACCGCCGAGCTGGTCGCCCGAGGCGATCACCGTGCCCACCGCAGGAGTCGCATCGGTTCCGGAAGCCGCGGTGAACTGGATGTCGTAGGGGGAGTCGTTGTTCCAGCCCCAGGTGGGCAGGTTGACCGCGACCAGCTGACCGGAGATGTAATACGGCGGGTCGCTCAAGTTGCTGGAATAGCTTTCGCTGTAGGCGAAGGAGAGCAGGCCGCTGGTGTCTGTCAGGTAGCGGTTGTCGTTGTCATCGAGCTGCGTGATGACCGACGCGGTGCCGATCGATGTGCCGGCATCGCTGGGGTCACGACGGACGTCGATCGAGTAGGTCTCGAACACGGCATAGCCGTAGTTGAGGCCCGGCATGATGACCGAGCCCTCGGCAGGCTGGAGATCCTGTCCCCCCTGGTTGGTGCCCTGCTCGAACACGAGGGCATAGGTATCGGAGGTGTTGACGAGGTTGTAGACCGAGTAGTGCGCCAGCATTGCCCGGGATTCGAGCCGCTCCATGCCCATGGTTTGGGAGCGAATCCGTTGGAGGCGTTTGCGGTCGCGTTTAGTGCGGCGGAGCGGGGCGCGGTGCTGGGGTCGCGGCATGGAGGGATCCCTGAGGTGGGGGAAGGCGAGGCGGGCCGCGCAGAGCACCCGAGACCTCAGCCACACCGCCCCAGTGTCACACTACGACAACTGGCCCCCGAAACCCATTTTTTTTCGTGCACCAAGCGCACGATTCGTGCACGAACAGGGGTGCTGCAGCGGCAGCATACTCGTATTCGAAATGACCGACCCGTCGGCCGCTGCTCTCCATCCAGCGTGCCTCCACCGCCCATGACTGGGTCACCGGCAGTTCCACGGCTCGCTTCCTCGGCGAGTTGATCGGCACCTGTCGCAGCCGGAAGCCGCTCCGGCTCGACATCCGCTCACACGTCGCCTTTATCAAGGAGGGCGCTGAGCCGTAGGGTCGAGACTCGTCCCAGGGTCAGGGGCTCGACGCCGGACCCGAAAAAGACAACCGTGTCACCTCGCGCCGTCCATTCCGTTCCTGAGACGAGAGCCAGATGGATCACCTCGGAGCGGCTGACGCGGGCAAAGGTCTCCTTTGGCAGGTCGGCCAGCCACTCCCCCAGCCGCCGGCGGAAGACCAGCAGGCGGGGCGGGGAGTGCAGGGCCACACGGGTGTAGTTGCGGAGTGACTCGATCCAGCAGATCTCGGCGACCCGGATCACGGTCTTTTGCCGGCTGTTTCGCAGCGGTACCTGCAGCCGCGGGTCGGCCGCTGCGGCATCGTCGACCGCCTCGGCCTCAACCTCGCCCGCGGCTTTATCCTTGCGGGCAGCGGCATTGTCACCAGACGATGCCGTGAGCCGGCGAAGCGTCTCGGCGATTCGTTCGGGAGCGACAGGCTTGACGAGATAGTCCACCGCGGCCACGGCAAACGCCTCTACTGCATGCCGCTCGTGAGCTGTGACAAACACCACCTGGGTCGATTCGTCGATCTCGGGCAGGAGCGAGAAGGCGGTGCCGCCGGGCATCTCGACGTCGAGGAACACCACTTCGGGCATGCGGGCGGCGAGGCAGGCCCGGGCCTCGGCCAGGCTCTCGGCCACGCCCGTGATTTCGACCTCCGGGAAGGCAGCCAGAAGCGCCCGCATCTGACGGTTAGCGAGCGGTTCGTCGTCGACCAACAGTATCGAGATCATGCAGGCACCTCCCCCGGGAGGCCGGTGCGTATCGACATGGGCGGCACGGTCCGAGCCGCCGGCATTCGGATCACGATCCGCACGCCCGCCCAGTGGCCGGCCTGCGGATGCTCGCCCCGCGTCTCCACCAGCACCTCCGCTGTAGGGCCGATCAGCAAGGCCAGCCGCTTGCGGAGCGTCTTGAGACCGGTGCCCGGGGAACGGGCCGGATCCGGGGAGACCCAGCTGCCCGAGTTGGCGACGACCACCTCCAACTGCCCGGCGGCCACGCGGGCCGAGACCTCCACCTTCAGCGGTCCGGGGCTCGTCTGCATCCCGTAGGCGATCGCGTTTTCAAGGAGCGGCTGGATCATCATCGGCGGCACCATCACCACCCGCGCCGCGCGGTCGCAGACGATCCGGCAGTCAAGCTTCGCTCCGAACCGTGTCTGCTGCACCGCCAGGTAGTGCTCGAGCGTCTGCACCTCCCGCGTGAGCGGTTCGAGCAGCCGCGAGTCGCGAAGCGCGCCGCGGAGGAACTCAGCCAGGTCCTGCGTGACCCGGGCCACGTCCTCCGGGCTGTCCTTGCAGGCCACGATCGCATTGAGGGCATTGAAGAGAAAGTGGGGATTCATCTGGGCCTGCAGCCGATGCACCTCGTGCTCGAACGCCGTCGCCTCCAACTGCATCGCCCTGGCCTCCCGACCCGCGGCTTCCGCCGCAGCCTGGGCGAGCCGGATGTCGGAGGCATAGAGCCCATCGGCCAGCTCGAGAGCGAAGAATCCGGTGCACCAAAACATGCCCGCCGCCAGCCGGGGCACGATCTGACCGAGGGACTCGGTGCCCATCCAGACCATCGAAGAAGTGACGCCCCAGAGCGAGAGCGGCAGCAGGCTGCCGACGAGCAGGCCCGCCGTCGCCAGGCAGATCAAGAACCAGCGGAGGGGCCGGCCGACTCGTCGCAAGCGGGGCTGTTGAAACACCAGATACACGGCTGCCGTGACCGCAAACCCGCTGGTGATGCGGAAGCCGATCGCGGTCCAGTTGATTGGCGCGGCGGGATCGACCGCCCGGCTCATGCTGATGGCCAAGGTCGCGATCAACAGCCAGAACAGGCATTGAAACGACCAGAAGATCCGGTTGAGCAGCCGCGGTGCCGCCGGGAAGCCAGGGAGCGTCAACTCCGTTCCGCAAGTTGCCTCGGGGGGCGATGGCGTGGGCATCGGGTGTGCTCGAAAGACGGGCGGCGCACCGCAACCGGTACCCCCTTATCGTATCCCAGCTGGCCTGGGTTGCGCCAATCACGTGGATCTCACTCACACCGCCCCAACGGCAACACGACACCGTGGTGTCGCCGAAAGCCGGCGTCTTTCCTCCGTAAAACCCGCCTTTCGTGTGCGAGAAAGGTCGAACTCCTGGCTTCGGTTGATCACGATGAAGGAAGCGATGTCACTGAAGAGGCAATGACCATCGGCAGCGGAGGCCTCGCGTACGCGTTCATCCCGCTCACCTGGTCGTGGTTGCCTGCGTGGGTCGCCTACGCCATCGTTGCTGGGACCGCGGACACCGGGTGCTGGGTCGTCGTCCACGAGTGTGGTCATCGAGCGTTTGCGAAACACAACTGGCTTCAGGACGCGATCGGTTACGTTTTGCACAGCGGCCTGCTGGTGCCGTATTTTTCCTGGCAGCGCAGCCATGCTGTACATCATGCCCGCACCAATCACCTCGACCTTGGCGAGACGCATGTTCCAGTCCGCGACACGATGCCCGGCGGGAAAGCGTGGCAGCGGTGGCAGGAGATCATCGGTGACGTGGGTCAAGGGTGCGTTCATGACGGTGGATCGCTGCCACGTCGTGTCGAAGGGCGACGAAGGCTGGAAGTTTGCCGAGCGACATGAGCGAGCCTAGCGTCGTGGGCTTTGCTTGGAAACCTGTGGCTGGCTGAAAAGCGCTCTCCCTGCGGCAAATCACGCAGCTTCACCACGGTTCCAAATGCCCGCGGTCTGCTGCGGCGGCCCGGTGGATCAGCGGCAAGCCATCTGGCCCGGGGTTTGCCGCGCTGCCCGTTTCCCCCAGCTTTTCATCCGTTGCCGTGAGGCGTCAGAAACCCTCACGAAGATGTGGGGAATATAACGATTTTAACGGTGAGACTGTGTCCACGGGCCAGGCTGCGCACCGGCGTTATGTCCAGCGAATCGATCGCGGCGCGGTCGTGGACGGGCTCCACACCCATGAAACAATACCTGCCACCGCGTTGGCTTCGACATCGGGCTGTATGCCTACTCGTGGCAGCGTGCGCGCTGGGCACACCGGGCTGCACGCCGTGGGGCCAGTACTGGCGGAACCATATGAAGGTGGGGCCGACCTACTTCCGCCCTGTCGGTCCTGTGGAGCCCGAATGGATCAATGCGGATGACCCGCAGGTGCGGTCGGAATCCGACGTCGAGACGCAGTGGTGGCGGCAGTTCAACGACCCAGTGCTCGATCAGCTGATTCTCCAGGCCTATGAACAAAATCTTTCCCTCCGCGAGGCGGGCTTTCGTGTGCTCGCCTCCCGGGCCGCCTACAATATCACTGTGGGTGGATTCTTTCCGCAGTCACAAAACGCCATTGCGGAATATGCCCGTTGGCAGTTGAGCAACAACGTCAACGCCTTCGAGAATCTATCGATTCCACCGTTCAGCATCTGGGCTACGGGCTTCAATCTGTCGTGGGAGCTCGACATTTGGGGAAAGCTTCGCCGCAACATCGAGTCGGCGGGCGCGAAGTATCAGGCGAGCGTCGAGGAGTATGATGGTGTGCTCGTGACGCTGATCGCCGACGTGGCTGATCGCTATGTCGAGTATCGCGTCGCCCGCAAGCAGGTGGATGACCTGCAACGCCTGGCCGGCATTCAGCGGGACTCGCTCCAGGTGGCCAACGATCGGCTCGAAGGGGGCATCACGAGCGAACTCGACGTCTCGCAGGCGAAGCTGAACCTGTCTAAGACCGAGGCCCTGATTCCCACCTACGAGCGGCAATCGCGGCTGGCGACCAACGCCCTCTGCCTCCTGCTCGGCATTCCTCCAGAAGATCTCGCGTTGCGGCTCGGTGGAAGTGAGATTCCGATGGTGCCACCGGCGCTCGCGATTGGTATTCCAGCCGATTTGCTGCGGCGGCGGCCCGATGTGCGGCAGGCCGAGCGGTTGCTCGCCGCCCAGTGCGCCCAGATCGGGGTGGCTGAGGCGGAGCTCTACCCCTCGTTTTCGATCAACGGCTACCTCGGCGTGTATGCCAATGAACTTGGGCAGTTGTTTGAGTCGGACTCCCTGTATGGCTTCGTGGCCCCGGTCGTGGACTGGAAGATCCTGAATTACGGCCGGCTGATCAACAACATCCGCAAGCAGGATGCGCAGTTTCAGTCGCTCGCCGCGGCCTATCAGGAGACCGTGCTGCGGGCGGGCCGCGAGGCTGAGGACGGGATTGTGACCGCGATCAAGGCCCGGGCCGCGGCCACCAAGCAGGCGGAGGCGGTCGTCGCCGCAACCCGCTCGGCCGAGCTCGTCGAGATCCAGTACAAGGAAGGAGCGAGCGACTTCAACCGGGTGTTTGTGGTGCAGCAGACGCAGGTGACGGAGCAGGTGAGGCTCAACGACAACGTCGGCGCAGTTGCCAAGGGGATGATCCAGATCTACCGGGCTCTCGGCGGCGGTTGGCAGCTGCGGCTCGAGGAACTCGCCGCCAGCGGGCAGTGTTGCAAACCGCTGCCGAGCGTCGCCGGCGGCGCGTGCGATGACTACATCGGCAAGCAGCCTCCCGCGGGCTTCGATGCTTGGTGCATCTGGCCGGAATGGCTCCGCGGTCGGAAGCCGCGTTAAGCGGGCCCGTCTTCCCCTCGGCCGCTGCGGGCCACGGACCCCCGCAGGAGCGAGTAGAAGAACACCGGGGTGAGAAAAATGCCGAATAGCGTCACGCCAAGCATACCGCTGAACACCGCCAGGCCGAGCGTCCGACGCATTTCGGCCCCCGCGCCTTCCGCGATCACCAGCGGCAGCACGCCAAGGATGAAGGCCAGCGACGTCATCAGGATCGGTCGCAGTCGCAGCCGGCTGGCCTCCACCGTGGCCTCCAAAAGCGGTTTCCCCTCGTGCGTGAGCTGCCGGGCAAACTCGACGATCAGAATCGCGTTCTTGCAGGCCAGCCCCACGAGCACCACAAAGCCGATCTGGGTGAAGATCGTGATCTCCATGCCCGCCTGACGGATGCCCACGACCGCCGAGAGCAGGCACATCGGCACGACGAGAATCACCGCCAGCGGGAGGGCCCAGCTCTCGTAGAGGGCCGCGAGCACGAGAAAGACGAGCACCACGCCGAGCACGAACAGGAATGTGGCCGTGGCTCCGGAGCGGATCTGCATGAAGGCCATCTCCGTCCACTCGTCGGCAAACAGCGACGGAATTGTCGCCTCGTGTTGAAGCCGGTCGAAGTGTTCCTGCACGATCGCCAGCGCCGAGGTGCTGCCCGTCCCCGGGGCGGGCTCACCGTAGACGGCCGCCGTCGGATAGAGGTTGTATCGCATCATGAGCGACGGGCCGACTCGATCCTTGACCTGCACCAGTGTCGCCAAGGGCACCGCCTGTCCATCGAGCCCCGGCACCGTGAGCTCGTCGATGGCCTGCCGGATATCGCTACGGTGACGGGCGTCGGCCTGCACGTTGACCTGCCACGACCGGCCGAAGCGGTTGAAGTTATTGATGTAGTAGGAGCCCAGCTGCACCTGTAGCGTTTCAAACAGATCCGTCAGCTGCACGCCCACCGCTGTCGCCTTGTCGCGGTCGATGTCGAGAAAGAGCCACGGCGCACTGGCCGAGTAGTTGGTGAACAGGCCTGTGAGGCGTTGATCCTCCCGGCACTCGGCGATCAATGCCGCGGTCGCCTCTTCCAACTGGGCAGCACCATAATCGCCCCGGTCTTCGAGCGCGAGCTTGAAGCCTGCCACCGTGCCGAGGCCGTCCACCGGTGGCGGCCCGAACACCTCCACGCGGGCGTCGCCCACCGTGGTCTGCCAGTCGTGGCGAAGCCGGGCCGCGATGCGTTCGGACGACGCAGCAACTGCCCGCCGCTCGGCGAAGTCGTCGAGCATGACGTACATCGCGCCCCAGTTCGGCGAGTTGGCCCCGAGCACCACCGACCGCCCGGCCACCGACACGGCATGGGCCACGCCCGGCTCCTCGAGGGCCCGCCGCTCGAGCGCCGCCATCACCTCTGCGGTCCGCTGCACACTCGCCCCCTCCGGGAGCACCACGTCGGCGATCAGATAGCCCTTGTCCTGTTCGGGAATGAAGCCGACCGGCGTCTGTGTGAACAAGACCCACGTGAGCACGAGCAGGCCGGCGAATGCCAGGAGGATCAGCCATGCCAGCCGGAGAGAGCCTCTTACCGCCCAGGCGTAGCCGCGAGTCAGGAGGCCAAATCCGGCGTTGAAGCCACGGAAGATCCAGCCGCAGGTGAACCGCAGGAAGCGGTCGATGGGGTCTGGGGCCGCCCCGTGCGGACGCAACAGAATGGCCGCCAATGCCGGTGAGAGCGTGAGGGAGTTGACCGCCGAGAGCAGCGTCGAGACCGCGATCGTCAGGGCAAACTGCCGAAAGAACTGGCCGACGATCCCGGCGATGAAGCTGCAGGGCACGAACACGGCGCAGAGCACCAGCGCCACGCCGATCACCGGTCCGGTGACCTCCTGCATCGCCTTGAACGACGCCTCCCGTGGGGAGAGCCCCTGCTCGATCCATCGCTCCACGTTTTCGACCACGACGATCGCATCGTCGACCACGATGCCGATCGCCAGCACGAGTCCAAACAGCGAGAGGTTGTTGAGGCTGAAGCCCAGTGCGGCCATGAAGGCGAAGGTGCCCACGATCGCCACCGGCACCGCGATCAGGGGGATCAGGGTCGCCCGCCAGTTCTGCAAGAAGAGAAGCACCACCAACGCCACCAGGATCGTCGCATCGCGGAGGGTCTTGAGCACCTCCGCCTTCGACTCCTCGATGAAGGGCGTGGTGTCGTAGACCACCCGCGTCTCGAGCCCCTTCGGGAACCGCTCCCCGAGGGCCGCCAGTTTGGCCCGCACGGCCTCGGCGGCCGCGATCGCGTTGGAACCGGGTAGTTGGTAGATGTTCATGCCCACGCTCGGCTCGCCGTCGAGCCGGCAGATCTGGTCGTAAAACTGGGCGCCGAGTTCCACCCGGGCGACGTCTCGCAGCCGCACGATCACGGCCGCCACATCGCCGTCCTCTGCCGGCGTCTCCTTGACGATCACGTTGCCAAACTCCTGCACCGTCACCAGCCGGCCCACGGCCGAGAGCGGAATTTGGAAAGCCTGCCCTTGCGGGGCCGGCTGCTGGCCGACGCTGCCGGCCGTGATCTGATAGTTCTGGTTCTCGAGTGCGGTGCGGACG
>JAYQOK010000014.1:0-38082 GCA_038144795.1 Candidatus Kuenenia sp.
CATCTGGGTCAGCGTCAACGGTGAATATCGCCTCGAGCAGGGGCTCGAGCCCGATCAGTTTGGGCAGGCTGGTGTGCCGAAGTTTCCGCACGGTGCGGTGATTCACGCCATCCAGTGGCTTCCCATGCTTGCGTGGGCCGGCAGACGGGCGGGGATTACTGAGGAACGCCGGAGACAGTTCATGGCGTCGGCGATCGTCGGCACCGGGCTTGTGCTGCTGTACGCGCTGGGGCAGACACTTGCCGGTCGCGGACGGTTTGATGTGTTGCCGGCCACCGCTGTGATTCTGGGAATCGGAGTTGCCTGTCTCGCCGTGCCGATGCTGATCACGGGGGGCTGCTGGCTGGCAGGCCGTCGCTGATCTACCGCGTCTCGACCAGCCACCTGACGAGGGGTTCGCGACCCTCGGCCGCCTCGTCGAGACCGACCGATTTGCCTGCCAATTCATCGCGGCTGATTGGCAGAAGTTTTTTGGTGGTCTCGCCCCGCAGTCGGAGTTTTGATGTTCCGGCTGCCACCAATCCGGGCACGTCAAGATAGCGGACCGCACCGGGAAGGAAGAGCGGATGCCGCCAGTCATCGAGGTGTGCAAACCGGAACCCCTGCGTGTCGACAACGGATCGGTCGATCCCACTCCCGGCCACTGTCCGGGCTGCGAGTGCAAGTGGAGCTGCGTCTCCGAAACCAGCCAGCAGAACCCGTGCCGGCTTCGGGTGGCCTGGCACTTCGGTATTTCGCAGAAACGAGAGGATCGTGAGGATGTCGTGGACGCTCCGCGAGAAGGCCGGATCGTTGTAGCCGAAGGTGTAGCCGGCGAACTCGCGGGGAGTGTCGACGGTCCGTTGCCGTGGCGGCGATGCTCCCACACGGGCCGCCTCCCGAGCATGAAACAGGTCGGCGGCAACGACCGCGGTGCCCCGGGCCAGCAGCCCCGTGACCTCTGCAGGTCTTTGCTCTGCGGCGATGGCAGATCGGCCTAGTGTGTCGAGCCAGATCACGACGTCTCCCATCCACGTAGCTGGATAGAGCCACGTCACGGGCACCTCCTCACCGTGGGTGGTGTTAGCGAGGACGCCATCCATTTGCGTAACGGTGTCGCCCTCGTGCCGCTTGTCATCGAGGTGCCAGGCGACACTCCCGGCTGAGTCAAACGAGCGACCGATGAGGACCTCGAAGGCCGGCTGGAGAAGTTCCTGCACACCGTCCTGCGTTAGCGTGGCCTCACGAACCTGCTGCTCGACGTCTGCTGCGAGGCTTGCAAGGAGTTGCCGCTCGAATGTTGGGTCGGATGCCGGTGGTGCCGGATGCGACTCATCCCACACGGTGAGTTGTTCCGGCGGTAGGGGCGTAAAGTCGCGCTCGATGACAGGCTCGGGAAACCCGAGGTGAAACTGCCGGTTGAGGAATGTGTAAAACGCCATACGGGTGACAGCGTTGTAGTTGTGCGGAAAGTGCTCTCCACGCAGCAGCGTGACGCGATCTGCTGCTGACAGCATGCCGTAGAGCTTTTGGAGATCAGGGAAGCCCTTCGTCGCCATCTCACGGGTCCAGTCGTCCGCCGTGTTCATGCCCTGCGGTCGCGGCGCGAAGAGTGCAGCCAATTCGACGTTTCCAGTACCAATTCGCAGGAGCGACGCATTTTCACAGGTGCAGCCCCCCTGCATCGACGTGCTCACCATCACGACGGGATAGGACAGCGCGAGCCGATCCTCGACCGCTGCCAGCATCATTGTCTGCGTCCCACCGCCGCTCGAGCCGGTCATCGCGACCCGTTCGGGATCGAGATCGGGAAGCGAGAGCAGGAAGTCGAGAGAACGGATTGAGTTCCAGGTCTGCAGGCCCATCACATTTTGGAGTCGGCTCTCGGCTTGCGGACTGAACAGGCCCCACGCTTCGGCTCGGTTCATGTCGGGCCGCTGCTTCGCAAACCCGTGGACGAGTTCGCGGGAGAGTTGCTGGGAATCGGAATCCCCGAGCATGTCCCACTGCCAGACAACGCAGCCCATCCGGACCAGCTGAACGCACATGGCCTGATACTGGCTTCGCCCGGCCTGCTCAAAACGCTCCGCCCCTGCCGCGATCTCGCGACGGACGTGCTCGGGTGAGTCGAGTGTCAGCCGCGCATCCTTTTTGTGGCCGTGGGCAAACAGCACGCCAGGACGTTTTCCGGAGGCTTCTTGCGGGCGATACAGGTTGCCAGTCACAAAGAAGCCGGGAAGGCTTTCGAAGTAGACCTTTGAAATCGTGTATCCCCCGCCCGGTGCGGAGTCGTCGGCGATCGTGATTGTGCCATGGATCACGGGATTGAGCGGTGACTTGGTGGGTGCCGGCCACAGGCCTTGCGACACGAGCACGCGGCGGCGAACGTGGTCGGCACGATGGTTCCAGGCATCAACGGAGGTGGGGGAAGTGAACGGAAAAAAACCGTCGAGATCCTTCGGTGGGGCGAATCGTGCGTCGTCAGCCAGGCAGATTCCGGTGAGGAGCGTCATGGCACCAACGGCCAGCGCGGCGATGGGGGAAGGCCAGACCCTCCATGACCGGGGTGCCATGAGCGGATGGGCCTTGTTCGGGAGCGTGTTCATCAGCGGTTCCTCGTGTTATTTCTGACAAAGCGGATCATGCAGCCCACGGGAGCGGTCTCCGTAACGGGTGCGGGGCGTCCGTCCTGCAAGGCGGCCAGGGCGTCTGCGAGATACGTCTTGGTCACTCGGCCCGGGTCGGCATTGTCATCCATCGCCCCCATGTAGACGATCCGACGGTCGCGATCGAGGATGAAGAACTCCGGGGTGCGGACGGCGCCGAATGACCGGGCAACGGACTGGCTTTCATCAAACAGGTAAGGGAAAGAAAACCCCTTCTGAAGGGCCCGCATTCGCATGGCCGGCAGGGCATCGTCGGGAATCCGATTGGAGTTGATGGCCACCACTGCAAAGCGACTGTCGGCCGCCGCGGCCTGTCGGGCGAGGGCTTCCACGCGATCCTCGTAGTCAACTGCATAGGGACAACTGTTGCATGTGAAGACCACCACCACGAACTCACGGTCGGCCACTTTGTCCCACCCATGGCGTTTTCCATCAACACCGGGCAGATCCTGCCACGCGGGCACGATGTCGCCGATGGCACGGTCGGGATTGAACGTCCCTCCCAGGGCCAGCGGCCCCAGCATGGCGAACCAAACGACCCCAGCGAGCCTGCCACAGTGCATCAGAGAATCTCCGGAGGGGTGGCGATACAGTCGTTTAGAGTGATTCAAGATAGGCCACCACATCATCAAGTTCCTGCGTTGAGAACGGGGCCAGGCCGCTCACCAGATCGGGGCCGTGGGGGCCGGCAAGAAGCACTCGCAACGAGGTGACGCGACCGCTGTGAAGAAACATCGTCTTGCGATGCAGGCCGCGCAGTGTGGGCGGACTGAAGCCCTGATAGACGTCGGAGGCGCGTCCCTGCCCGACATCATGGAGATCGGCCGACGTAAAGTCGTCTCCCGCGTGGCACGAACGACACCCCGCCCGCGGGCTGATGAAAATCTCGTGGCCGCGCTGGGCGGCGGCTGAGAGCGATCCATCGTGTTCACGAAACGGACTTGGGGGAGCCTGCAGCGTGTCAAGAAAGGCCGCCAAAGCGGCCACGTCGCGTTGGCTTGGCCGTGGTCCCTGCATCGAGTCGACGAGGGATTTCTCCAACGCCGTGGGCAGATCCCTTTGCCACCCGTGCCATGTCCACGGGCCCGTGCGGGCAACACCCCACAATGGCAACACCGTCTTGTAGGTTCCCGTCGAACCATCATTCCGGGTGTCGAAGGTCACGGTATTTCCGCCCCCTTCGTAGTGGCAGGTGTGGCAGCTGTACCACTGGTCGAGGCTGCGGGTGGCGTCGTAAAAAATCGCCTCGCCGGCTCGGGCCAATCGTTGGGCCTCGGTGGGCGTGGACGGCATGGACAGGGCGTGGGTCCGGATGACCTTCGTCTTGGTAATGTCGACTTCCTGAATGCTGTCGAGCAGGGCGTTTGTGACAAGGGCCCGCCGACCATCCGGCGTGAGGGAGATTCCCAGGGGGCGGCCGCCGACATCAATGCGGGTGAAGCGCGTGTCGTCACGAGCCAGATCCCGGTTCATGACCTCGCTGCCGCTGATCTGTGTCCACGGCAGATCGCTCGCCGACAGACGGAGGACCTCGTGGGTGCCACCGGCGGAGATGAGGAGGTGGCCGGAAGGGGTCATGGCAAGCCCGTAGACATCCCCCACGGCACGGCCGGGCACGTCGAGCGTGAGCCCTGCGAGTTGCCCCGTGGCGATGCGGAGGCAGCCGATTCGGCTACCGGTCACCCAGCCGCGACGGATGTTCCCTGGCGATGGATGACTGCCACCGTCATAGGTAAACGTGAAATAGAGATCGCAACCATCTGGGCTGAAGGCGACGTGGCCGGGATTGAAGCCCTGGAAGGGATGTCGCGAGAGCACCTGAGCCGTCGCGGCGTCGATGAGCGCAAGCTGCATCGGACTGGCGCACATCACACCAACCAAACGGTCATCAGGAGAGACGGCGACCGCCGCCGGTCGCGGGCCGACGTCGATGAGCCCAAGCACGGCAAGCGAGCCGGTGTCAACCGCGGCGATCTGTCCTGCGGCCGACAAGGCCACGAAGGCCCGGCTGCCGTCGGCGGTCGTGGCGACTGCCCATGGTTCATATCCCAGCCGCACCCGACCCCGTTCGACGAGACGATCGTGGTCGACGTCGATGCGGAGCAGGGTTCCTCCCTCGCGTGTGACCACGACGAATTGCTGGTCACGGATTCGGGCAATGGCCACTGGCTGCCCGCCGATGGTCAGGGCATCGACCTGCCTGCTATCCACACGGTCGACAAGCGTGATCGTTCCCGCTGCGTTGGCGACCACGAGCCAGCGATCGTCCGCCGACGCGGCGACGTCGACCGGCCGCGCATAGGCATTGGGCCGCTCAGAGGCGACCCCCGTCCGAACGCTGACAGCCCAGGCCAATGTGACTGCGCACCAGGCAATGCGGCTCGACCTTCTCCTACCGGCCCGCGTGGACGAACCGAGAGGCTGCAATGCGGAGGTCATCGTGTCACCCTCGAATATGATCACAGAACGGCGAACGAATGACCATGTTATAGTGCGGCATCCGGCCCACGGAAAACACTGCCATGACCATCACACGACGTTGCTTTCTCATCTCCGGCGTGGCCCTCGCAGCGGGGCGATCTGTCCCGATTTCTGCGGCGGCTGACCGCCAGCCCACGATTCGGCTGGGCTACGATAATTTTGCGGTGCGGGCGATGAACTGGAACGCCCGCCAACTCATCGATCATGCCGTCACGCTCGGCTGTGGGTCGGTCTTTATTACCGATTTCGGTCCCTTCGAGGGACGGTTCGATGATGCCGCCTTGGGTGAGCTGCGGCGGTATGCCGCGGACAAGGGTGTGGCGATCGTGCTCGGCTCGTGGAGCATCTGCCCCACCTCGAAGACGTTCAAGGCTGCCTGGGGCACGGCGGACGAGCATCTGGCGCTGGGCATCCGCATGGCACGGGCTCTTGGATCACCCGCATTCCGGGTGATTCTCGGCAACCAATCCGACCGGCTCACCGATGGCGGTATCGAGGCCCGGATCGCCGACACGGTGGCGGTGCTCAAGGCGGCGCGGAGCCGGGCAGTCGATGCCGGAGTAAAGATCGCCGTGGAAAACCATGCTGGCGACATGCAGTCGCGGGAACTGAAGCAGCTTGTCGAGGATGCGGGGCCAGATTTTGTGGGTGTGAATTTCGACTCGGGCAACGCCTGCTGGACGCTCGAGGATCCGGTGCGGGCATTGGCCACCCTGGCGCCGCATGTGCTCACTACGAGCCTGCGTGACACGATGGCCTGGGAGTCAGAGGAGGGCGTCACCGCCCAGTGGACCGCGATGGGAGAGGGGTGTGTCGATCTTCCTGCATTCTTTGATCTCTTTGCCGCGCAGTGCCCGGGCGTCACGGTACACATCGAGACGATTTCGGGGTTTCCACGGACGTTTCCGATCTACCGCGACGAATTCTGGCGGCAGTTCCCTGCGGCGCGGGCGGAAGATTTGGCGGCATTTCTAGCCGTCGTGAAACGCGGCCGGTCGATTCCTCCATTCAAGCCGCCACAAGAAGGCAAGGCGGAGGCTGAGCAACGGTATCAACTCGCCGAACTCGACCGCAGCATCCGATATTGCAAGGACGTTCTTGGGCTGGGCGCCTGAATGTCTGGGCGAGGGCTGGTCGGTCCAGTCAAGGGCCTGTCGATTCAGTTGATAAATCACTGGTGGCAACCGCACCACGCAACGCCAGCCGGCTGATCACATGAATCAGGAAGCCGGCCGGGCCGGCGAGGAACGTGAGCACGAGCGCGACGGTCCGTAGCGGCCATGGGATCAGCAGCCGCACGGCATCGCGGGCGATCCAACTGCCCACGACCATGTCGAAGCAGAGATAGTGGGTCCAGGCGGCAGCGAAGACCCAGTCGTCGGTGAAGATCGCCCGCAGGCCAGCGATCGTCATCACGTCGCCGGGTGGCGGGCCATTCTGGGTGAACTTCCAGCCGATTACCCCCGCGTAGCCAGCGGCAAGGATCGCCGGCACGACGATCCCACAGAGTAGGTGCGAGACGACCCGGCGGTCGGGAAAAAGCACCAGCGCAATCCAGGCCAGCAGGGCGACAGCGTTGGTAACCTCAAAAAATCGCTGCGCTGGCTCCATGGCTCAGTCCGGTCCTTTCTCGTGCAGCGGTGCGTGGTTGAACGAATCCAGGAAACCGTTGCCGGGCTTCATCAATGAGAGCCGATACACAAGCATCTTCGCAGAATAAGACGGCCAACAATACCTTCGCAAGCGTTTGATGGGTGCCGAGCAGTCGAATGGCCTCTCACGGCAAGTGGATATGGCTTGCTGGCTTTTCGTCGGGTCGATTGGGAGAGGGGCGTTTGAGCTATACGTTCGAGCTAGAGTGGCTAACCTACTGGTATTCTTACTCCCCTCACCGGAGCCGTTGGCATGCTCTACCGGAGATTCCTTACCCACGCAGCCCTCATCGCCGCAGTCGGCATGCGTGCATTAGCGCCCGCGGCGGAGCATTCTTCCCCGCCGCGGCTGGCTCCGCCGCTGATCGCTGGCACACCGGGCACGCTGCTCTCTCATCAGCCGATCGCTACGCGGATCACAGGTGCGCGAGCCTGGAAAGTCCGATACGTCTCTCAAGACGTCACCGGCGTGGCTCACGAGGTTAGTGGGATCGTGGTCGCCCCACGGGAGTGTGGTGACAATCGCAGAGTCCTCACCTGGTGTCATGGAACGACCGGCCTCGGCGATGCCGCCTGCCCCTCAGCTCAGCCGAGCCCCGCTTGTGAACTGATCACCTATTTCGATGTGACATCGACCCGTGAGATCGACTACGGCGTACCCGGCCTGCAGGGATTCATCGATGACGGCTACGTCGTCTGCGCGACCGATTACCAAGGCCTCGGCACGCCTGGGCAGCATCAGTATGGGGTCAACCGCACCCAAGCCCGCGATGCGGTCTACCTTGTTCATGCCACACGAATGCTCAATGTTGGAGCAGGCACGGCGTTTGGGTGTATCGGCTGGTCGCAGGGAGGCGGAGCCGCAGCCGCTGTCGCCGAACTCGACCCTGCCGACTACCGTGACTTGAAACTTGTTGGCACCGTGCCGATGTCTCCAGCAGCTGGTGAGATCGCGTTCACGAGCAGGTCGGGGCCTGCGGCGGCCCTCAGCAATTCATCGATCGCACCCGATTCGCACGTTGTGATGCTGCTGGCCGGCACGCAGATCGCCAACCACGAAACTCTGCAACTCGCAGACGTCTTCACGCCCGTCGGCGAGGAGATCATTACTGCCACATGGAACACGCAGTCAGTACATCACCTCAACGACACCATCGCGCGGCTCTTCAGGCTCAAGGGGCCTGTGATGCAACCTTCGCCGACGAACACCGATGCCTGGAAGAAGGCGGTCACCGCCGGCTCCGCAGCCATCCGCGCGCCCGTTGCTCCCGTGCTGCTGTGCATCGACGCCTTCCAGGGCGGTACGGTGGTGCCCGTGGCGTGGCAGCAGGCCTATGCCGATGCGGTCAAGCGGCTCGGCGGCAGCGTCGAGATCCGTGAGTATCCCCACGACGACCATTTCTCCCTACCAGCCTCTTCCGCTGGTGACGCTCGCACGTGGCTCAACCACCGGTTTTGAACGGCCTCTTGATCGAGGTTTCGAGGAAGCTAACCCTGGTTAATTCCGTTCGTTCATGGTCGAGGTCGATCCTTTTCCGTGGGTTGTGGCGTGGCGAAGTGATTCAGGCAGATCGTTCCCGGCCTCGACGAACGAGACAAGATCGTTGATCTCGTCGCGGGTGAGCACGTTGAGCAGGCCGGCCGGCATGGCTGACACCGTGGTCGGCACCTGCTCGTCGATCTCACCCTTTTTCAATACGGTGACCTGATCCGGCGCGAGCAGGTTGGTGGCCACGCGATAGGTGTCGGGCGTCTCTTCGAGCACCACGCCCGATACGATCCGGCCACTGTCGAGCACGAACTGCATCATGCGATACTTTTCGTGGATCGACTTTGACGGCTCAAGCATCTGTTCGAGAAGGCCGCGGCCCCGATACTTCTTCACGCTTTCGGCCAGGTTCGGGCCGAGGTTCACGCCATGTCCGGCGACGACATGGCACTGCGTGCACTGCGCCTTCACGAAGGCATGCATGCCCCGTGTGAGGGCCGCCTCATCACGGGAGGTGCTCACCGTGGGAAATTCATCGAGCGTCCAAGCCTTCACAATCGTCGGCTGGCAGGCGGCCAGCAGTTCCTCGATCTCGGCCGCATCCTTGGCCACCACCATCTGCCCGTTCATCACAATCCAGTGGCCGGGGAATGTGCAGACGTAGGGGTAGACGCCTGGCTCCGTCGGTGCCGTGAACCGTAGCACGTAAGCCTGGGCCTTGCGGGTGGGGCCGATCATCGGCGTCGCCGTGATGATCAACTCGCGCTTTGATTCGGGGATGAAGTCCCCTGAGGCGTTTTTCGGATCCTTGGCCATGTCGTTGGCCGCCATTCCCACCTCGGCGAGGGCTCCCGGCCTCACGACCACGAGGTTGTGGTCGGTGGCGTCGGGATTTGTGAAGACGAGCTTCACGGGCTGGCCTGGCAGCACGGCAAACTGTCGTGTCGTGAACAGCATTCGCTCTGGCTCGCAGGAGATCCGCACTTCGCTCACACCCGGCTGCTGGTCAAACTTTCGTTCCGCGGCGGTTGGCTTGGGCTCGGTGATCTTCAGGCTTCGCTGGGTACGTTTAAGAATCGCGGGCACTGGGGAGTGAGGATCGCGCTCCCAGTGACGGCGAAGCGTGTGCGATTCAAGCGCACAGGTTGCCGCGTAGGCAAGATGGCCGGCCAGCGGACGACGGCAGATCTCGAGCACGGCATCGAGCGCCGCCTTTGTGCCGATCCAACTGGCCGTGATCGCCGCCTCCATGCGGACAAGCCCCGCGGCATCCGTGGCGGCTCGCATCAAGAGTTCGTCATGATCCGGTATCGCATCATGCCAAAACCGCAGTTGGCGAATCGCTGCGGCGCGGGCGTGATGGTCTGACGAGCCAGCCAGATCGAGGAGCAGGCTCGGCTGTGGCTGGCCAAGCGTGGACAATGCCCACATGGCCTCGGCCTTGTTTCGCAGATGGCGGGAGTCGGCTGGGTCAAGCCCCTTGACCCACGCCTCGACGGCTGCGACCGCGGCCTGACGATCGCGGAGGGCGAGTTCGCGGGTGGCGAGATAGCGGACACGAAATTCCGCATGGCTCAGAAGGGCAGTCAGCCCGGCTTCGCTCGCGTCGGCAATCGCCGGCAGCGCGACAGGCAAATGCCCCTTCGGCACAATCCGCCAGATGCGGCCTGACTCGCGGTCGCGGCGGGTATCGCGGAGCGAGTATTGCGCATGGCCCTTCACCGGGTTGTACCAGTCGACCACGAACAGATCCCCTCGTGGACCGAAGTGGCAGTCGACCGGGATGAAACTCAGGTTGGTGGAGAAGAGCAGGTCGCCGACATACTGCTCGTTGTAGCCGGAGTCGGTTTCAAGCCAGTTGTGGATCTCGATGCGATTCGTCGGCTTGTAGCGGGCCTTGATGAAGCCTCCCTGAAGGGCCTCAGGAAAGCCCAATGCATCCACGAAGGCCTGACCGCAGGTGCCCGAATAGGCCTGCAGTCCGGTGGGCGGGCGATGCTGCTGCGGGTAGGGCGGGTCGAGGGAGTGAAACGCCTCGGCGAAGATCGGGTGGCTCGCCACGTGGTTACCCCAGGGATCGTAGGTCACGCCCCACGGATTGGTGCTCGGATAGGTGCCGAAGCTCGTCAGTCGAAACGAGTGCGGGTCGTAGCGAAACCAGCCGCTGTTTTGCTGGCGAACCGGGCCATAGGGCGTCTCGACCTGCGAGTGGTGGAAAATGCTTTCCCGGAAGAGCAGGCCGCCGTCGGGCGACCAGATGAAGTCGTGCAGTGAGTGGTGCGAGTCTTCCGTGCCGAAGCCGGAGAGGATTACCTCGTGGACATCGGCCCGGTCGTCGCCATCGGTGTCTCTCAAAAACGTGAGATAGGGCTGCTCGGACACGTAGACACCGCCACCACCAAACTCGAACGAGAGCGGCAGGTGGAGGTTGTCGGCAAAGACCTTTGACGTATCGGCTCGGCCGTCGCCATCGGTATCTTCGAGGATCACGAGCCGGTCTCGCGATGCCATGCCCGGATAGACATGAGGATAGGCCTGCGACGTGCTGACCCACATTCGGCCCCGGGCGTCCCAGCGGCACTGGATCGGGTTGGCAATCTCGGGAAACTGCTCCTCGCCCGCGAAGAGATTCACCTCGAAACGCGGGTCGACTTTGAATGCTTTTTGTTCCTCCGTGGCCGGCAGCCACTCGTTGGCACCGCGTGTTTCTTTCACCGGCGGCATAGCCGGCAGGTTTGAGTCATCCACTGTCTCCGGGACCGGCCGACCGTGGGCGATGTCCCACATCCGCCGATCTCGATTGCCGCACATGATGTCGAAGTTGCGGAGCGCCGGAAGGAAGTCGAGATAGCCGTAGTCCTTGTTGCGGCCGCCGGTGTAATAGAACGTGTTGAGGGGCCGGTAGCGGCGGAAGAATTGGAGATCGAGATCGATCGCGGCCAGTCGCAGCCGTTCCTCGACGACGGGTGGCGGCGAGTGGAAGCAGCCGCGGAAGAATGCCTCCGCGAGCAGGTCGTAGCCTTCTTTCGTGAGATGGCAGCCGTTGATCGTGAGTGTGTCGGTGGGATTGGCGAGAGGGGCGAGAGTCGGCTCGAAGAGATCGACGAAGCCGACCCCCTGGGCACGGGCAACTTCCCGCATTGCCTCGGTGTACATGCGGATGTTGGCGTTGTTGCGGTTGGCCGCGGCGACTCCCGGTAGGTTTTCATTGGCGATCGGGGAGACGAGCACGATCCGTGGGGCCGACGACCCATTGAAGGCCTTTGACTGGAGGCCTGCGAGAAACGCGGCCAACTTCGTACGGAACTCGGGCAGGCCAGCCGCGCCAGCAAACGACTCGTTGAAGCCGTAGGCCGCGAAGATCACATCGGCCTTAAAGTAGGTGAGGTGCTGCTCAATGTCGGCAAAGTTTTCCGGGCGGGGTGTGAGGTCGATCTCGTCGGCCGACCAGGCGAGATTGCGGATCACCAGATCGTTGTCGGGAAAGGCGGCGTGGAGCGTGGCAGTGAGTTGCCCGAACAACTGGGCCCGTTCGAAGAGCGTATTCCCAATCAGGCAGATCCGGTCGCCGCGGCGGATTTCGAGCGGGATCGCCGTGGTGCCCGGCGGGCAGGCGGCCGCCCGGGGCGACGTCTTGGCGAAGATGCCAAACTGGCTGAAGTCTTCATCGGCTGCCTGCAGATGATTTCTGATGCTAGCGGTGGCAATCAGAATGAAAAAAAAACCGACGCGAAGAAACGATGGCATAGCGCTGCTCCAATCCCGGCACTGCCTGGAATTAGGGCGCCGGGGCGGCGAGGTTGAACGTCAACGTGGGCTTTGTGCCCTTGACTACGTCGACTTTATAGGCACTGGTGGCTGCCGTGTGAAATTGCCCGTCGTTGAGCAGGAGATGAAATACACGGACGGCCGAGCCGCCGCTCTTTGAATCACGGTTGTCGGCGATCCGCACCCGTGCGGTGTGGTGACCCGGCGGGAGACCATCGGCAAGGATAACGGCCCACGGGAGATGCAGGCCGGAACTCCAGCGGGTGAACGTCGGGGTCGATCGGTATGGACCGCCATCGATGCTGCTCTCGATCCGGCCGGCATCGGGGCCGGACGTGATGAACAGGCCGACGGCCGTCCCGTCGAAGTTGAGTTCGAACTCGTCGCCGACGTGGAGCCCCTCGAACGCCGGCACATCCACGAATCCCACGCGCACCTTCGTGCCGTCGGTCGGCTTCCAGCGGTCGACGAGTGTGAACCCCTTGATGACTCTGGCCGCACCGACCGATCCCAGCCGCCCCCGATCGTAGGCTGCCTGGTCGAATGGCTGCTTGGGCAATTCGTGCAGGGCAGTCGCCGGTGGCGCTGGATCATCCCAGGCGGCCGCGAGCATGCGGCCGATGCTTTCCGCGTAGAGCCGGTGGCCAAACGGCGATGGGTGCAGGTTTTTGAAGTCATCGTCCCAGGTGAACTCTCCGGCCACGATCCGGTCGGTCACCTCACGGGAGAGATTGAGCGACGGATTGCCGTAGGCGTTTGCCACTCGCTCGTGCTCCTCGATGGCCGGCGGCACGATGCCCTTCGCGTAATCCTGCATATGCTCCGGCATCACAAAGTGCATGTGAATGATATCGGTGAGTGGATTGGCCCGGCGGACGTGCCGCACGATTCCTTCCATGGCTCGGCGCATCCGGTCACGGTCGGTTCCGTTGGCCGTGTCGTTGACCGCGGCCTCGACGAAGAGCAGATCGACCGGCCCATTCGCAAGCACGTCGCGCTCAAGCCGGAAGGCGTGTGGCAGCGAGCCGAGTGAGCCGATGCCCGCATTAATGAAATCGAACTCCGTCTGCGGGAAGCGTTTCCGCAGCCATTGACACACTTGGTCCCGCCAGCCACCGCCGGCTGTGATCGATCCGCCAAGGAAGACGACTCGCCCCTTTCCGGACCGCTCGAAAGCGAAGCGGGCATTGCCGAGCCCGTCCCGCAGATCGACATATGTGTGGGGGGCTGCGGCTGGAGTGACCGGGGCGGGCTCGACAGCCGAGACTGCTGCGGACAGCGCCATTGCTGCGGAGATCGCTAACGATAGATTTGGTTTCATCGACTTCCCCAACTCTCCAACTTCCCAGACGACGCTTCACCAGTATACCGCGAGCCGTCATGCCGTACTGAGGTACCGTCGGAACACACTCGCGTGACTAAACTGTCTGAGAGCGACACACACAGGAGAGACGCATGACGCGATACGGACGGTGGTTGACTCTCGCAACAATCCTGGTCATCGGCATGGGCCTGAGACCAGCCTCCGGGCAACAGCCTCTCGAGCCGGTGATGGTCCGGACTCCCGGACCCCAACCCGACGGGTCCGTCTTGCTGCCGAATCAGTGGCGGCTGCGGCCGGCGGGAAGACAGATCGAGGTCGGGGATCTCCCATCGAACATCGCCATTCATCCCGATGGCAACCGAGCTGTGGTGCTTCATTGCGGCTATGGGCCGCACGAGCTTGTCGTGATCGACGTCACTGCGCGAAAAGTCATCTCGCGCACCTTGATCGACGAGGCCTTCCAGGGCCTGTGTTTCAACGCGGATGGCAGCCGGGTGTACGTCTCTGGCGCAGGCAGCGAGACCATCCTGCCGTTTTCCTTTGTTGACGGCGCCCTCGTGCCGCTGGAGCCGATCCGACTCCACGATGAGAAAGAGCGTGGCATTCCGGCCGGGATCACACTGACCAGCGACGGTCGAACGCTCGTCTCCGCCAACCTCTGGGGCCACAGTGTGACACGGGTGAGCCTCGCTGACACTCCGGCAACGATGACGCATCTGTCATTGACCGATGAGAACATTCCGAGGCCGGCGATCCGACCACCGACCACCGACGATCCCTCGATCACCAAGCGGGCGGAGCAACTCCTCGAGCGAACCGTCGCCGATCTGCCGTATCCCTACGCCTGTCTGATCGATGAGCCGCGTGGCCGTGTGTATGTATCACTTTGGGCCCAGGCCGCCGTGGCGGTGGTTGATCTCGCCACCTGGGAAGTTGTGGATCGGTTCATCGTGGAGGAGCACCCCAACGAGATGCTCCTGTCAGCAGACGGTCGTCGGCTGTTTGTCGCCAATGCCAATCGCAACAGTGTTTCCGTGCTTGATGCCGACTCCGGGAAGACGGTGGAGACGCTTGTGGCGACACTTACACCAGATGCACCGCCAGGCAACACGCCCAATTCCCTGGCTCTGTCGACCGATGGACGGCGACTGTTCGTGGCCAACGCGAACATCAATGCGATCGCCGTGTTTGATGTCAGCCGCACCGGCGCCTCACGGAGCCTCGGCTTCATCCCGGCTGGCTGGTATCCGACGAGCGTGCGTCTGGCGGGGAAGAGGCTCCTCATCGCCAATGGCAAAGGCGTGATCTCCGACAGCAATCGCAATGGACCGCGGCCCGGCTTCAACCCCGACGCTCCCACGCCCGACTACATCGGACGACTCTTCCAGGGCACGGTCTCGTGCATCGACCTGCCGGCTGATGAGGAGGCGTTTTCGCGACAGCTGGGGATTTGGTCGACGCAGGCAATCGCCTGTCGACCGCCGGCTGCGACTGTCGGCATCGATCCGGCGATTCTCAAGGATCATCCGGTACCCCTTGCCCCCGGCGGGACGAGCCCGATCACTCACGTCATCTACATCGTCAAGGAAAACCGGACCTACGATCAAGTGCTCGGCGACCTGCCCCAAGGACGCGGCGATCCGACGCTCTGCCTCTTCCCGGAGCCGGTGACGCCCAACCATCATGCGCTAGCCCGTGACTTTGTGCTTCTCGACAATTTTTACGTCGAAAGCGAGGTTAGCGCTGACGGTCACGAGTGGTCGATGGGGGCTTATGCGACTGACTTCGTGGAGAAGCAATGGCCGCTCTCCTATGGACACAACAAGCGCGGTAAATTTCCCTACCCTAGCGAGGGTGCCTATGACGCGGCGGCCCGCCCGGCTGGAGGCTACCTTTGGGATCGTGCCATCGCGGCCGGGGTGAGCATTCGCAGTTATGGCGAATGGGTGGCCAATGGCAAGCGGCCGGGCGACCCCGGCACGGCCAAGACGAAGGCGCTCGAGGGCCGCATCGACCCGCTGTTTCGCAGTTTTGACATGCGCTACTCGGATCTTGATCGCGCCGCTCGGTTCATCGCGGAGCTCGCTCGGTTCGAAGCGGAAGGAGAGATGCCGAGGCTACAGATCGTGCGGCTTCCCAATGACCATACCAGCGGCGCAAGCCCAGGCCTGCCGACTCCCACCGCGTACATGGCCGAAAACGACCTCGCTCTCGGGAGGGTGGTCGATGCCGTGAGCCGTTCCCGGTTTTGGCCAACCACGGCAATCTTCGTTGTCGAGGATGACGCCCAAAACGGCTCGGATCACATCGACGCCCACCGCACCGTGGCCTTCGTTGTCAGCCCGTACTCGCGACGGGGCTTGATTGACTCAACGCTCTACTCGACCAGTTCCATGCTCCGCACGATCGAACTGATCCTCGGTCTTGAACCGATGTCGCAGTTCGACGCGGCGGCTATGCCGATGCTGGCCTGCTTTAGTCCCCAACCCGATCTGCAGCCCTATGACTGTCGGCCTGCGCAGGTATCGCTCGACACCCGCAATGCCGCGACGGCCTGGGGAGCAGAGGCGTCGCTGGCGATGGATTTTTCGCGAGAGGACGCCGCCGACGACCTGCTGTTAAACGAAATTGTGTGGAGAAGTGTCCGCGGGCCGGCATCGCCGATGCCGGCGCCGCGACGGGCGGCATTCGTGCTTCAGGAAAACGAGGAGGACGAAGATGACGATGACGACTGATCACGTGGCCGTGGGCATTTGCATAGAGCCCCGGTGACATTCACAATATGGTTTTCATTCTAGGAGCATGTCCTCATGCCACGGTTCTGCCGAGTGCTCGTCGTCGCGATGGGTTTCTGTTCGCTCGCGGCCATGTCGCCGCCCACCGTCTCTGCCGCCACGGTTCTTGTCGAGGCGGAGAGTTTTGCCGACCACGGTGGCTGGAGCCTCGACACGCAATTCATCCGTGCGATGGGATCGCCCTACCTGCTCGCTCACGGTCTCGGCAAACCGGTGGCCGATGCCGAGACCACAGTTGCCTTCCCGTCGGCCGGCACGTATCGGGTGTTTGTTCGCACGAAGGATTGGGTCGCCCGCTGGCAGGCCCCTGGAACGCCCGGACGCTTTCAGGTGCTCGTCAACGGCACTCCGTTACCAACAACGTTCGGCACCGAGGGAGCCCATTGGGGATGGCAGGATGGCGGCGAAGTCACGGTCGCCGCCGGTGAAGCGACGATCGGCCTCCACGACCTCACCGGGTTTGATGGCCGCTGCGACTGCATCGTGTTCACTACCGCCGATCAGCCACCGCCCAACGACTCGGCAATCCTTCCCGGCTGGCGGCGGGCCGCGCTCGGTCTTCCGGCGGTGCCGGAGACGAAGGGCCCGTATGACATGGTCATCATCGGCGGCGGCTACTCTGGCATGGGGTCGGCCCTCTCAGCGGCGCGGATGGGGCTGAAGATCGCGCTGATTCAGGATCGGCCGGTCCTCGGTGGCAATGGGTCGAGCGAGGTTCGAGTGTGGGCCCAGGGCCTGATTCGCCGCGGCAAGTATCCACGGATCGGTGAGATCATCGAGGAGTTCGCCGACAAGGCGAAGAAGAGCCCAGGCACCTATGAGGAGTTTGGGGATGCCAAAAAAGAAGCGATCATCCGAGCCGAGCCCACCATCGATCTGTTCCTCAACACGCACGCCTTCGCCGTCGATCGCGACGGCCCGCGGATCACCGGCGTCACCTGCCTCGACACGCGGACGGCACGCGAAATGCGATTCACCGGCACTTTTTTTTGCGACGCCACCGGCCATGCGACGATCGGCCATCTCGCCGGTGCCGAAACGGTGATGGAGCCCAAGGGCCGGATGGGGATGAGCAACATGTGGGCCTGGGATGAGTTCGACTCGCCCCAGTCATTCCCCGAGACACCCTGGGCACTGCCGTTGACGATGGCGGATTTTCCCTATCCGCGGGATCACCATGGTCAGTGGTTTTGGGAGAGTGGATTCGACAAGGATCCGCTTGCTGACGCCGAAGGCATCCGTGACTGGAATCTGCGGGCCGTGTTCGGCGCCTGGAATGCGATGAAGAATGGTGATGGCGCCGAAAAGCACCCCACTGCCGTGCTCACCTGGGTGGCCGCCATCGGAGGACCTCGGGAAAGCCGGCGGATTCTTGGCGATGTCGTGCTCACGCAGGATGACATCGTGACCAAGCGAGAGTTTCCTGACGGCTGTGTGCCCAGCACCTGGTCGATCGATCTCCATTATCCCAAGGAGGAATATGCCAAGAAATTTCTTGACAACCCGTTCATTTCGATCGCCGTCCATGACCGCCGGGTCGATCGCACCTACGGATATCCCGTCCCCTATCGGTGTTTTTACTCCAAAGACGTGGACAACCTCTTCATGGCAGGTCGTTGCATCTCGGTCACGCACGAAGCGCTCGGCACGGTCCGCGTGATGAAAACCTGCGGTATGATGGGCGAAGTTGTCGGCAAGGCTGCGAGCGTGGCATTGAAGCACGGTACGACCCCCCGCGGTGTCTATGACCACCACTGGGGAGAGATGGATGAGTTGCTCAGACTCCCCGGGAAGGCGCGGCGGGCGACGCTCTCCGCGCCGATCGAGATTCCTGCCGATGCGCTTCCGCTGGCCGGAGCCGAGGGACCGATGGCGGGCATCGATCCGGCGAAGCTTGCCCGGGACAAGGCGGCGGTGATTCGCGACGACCGCGAAGCCACTCGGGAAGGGCAGTGGACCGAGGGGCAGGGCCTGAAGGGATTCATCGCCCACGGCTACCACTACGCCGGGCCGAACAGCGGCGCGACGGCAACCTACGAGCTTCGCGCACCGGCGGCTGGCGTCTATGAAGTGCTGGTTGCCTGGCAGCCCCACGAAAACCGCGGTTCGGCCGTGCCGGTGCTTGTTGAGACGGCGACGGGACGGGCGAGCGTACGGTTTGACATGCGGCAGGAAGCGCCGCTTGACGCGAGCTTTGGGCCGGCCGGCCGCGTTCGGCTCGACAAGGGCGAGCGGTGTGTGGTGGTGATTGGCACCGATGATGCCCGCGGATTTGTGCATGCCGATGCCGTTTTGCTCGTGCCGGTGCAATAACCGCGGCCGTGTGTGGCCAGGCAAGCAAACACTGGAAGGAGACTGACCGATGCGATGCAGACAACGCCGGGGATTCTCTGTGGCGTGGCGGCTGGTTGCAGTGAGTCTGCTTGTGCCGCTGCCTGTCAGGCTCCCGGCCGCCGAAATCATCACGATCACCGCCGACCTATTGGCTGCAGCGGAGCACAACGGTCACGGTGGGCCTCCCTCAGGCAAGGAAGCCGATTGGATTCTCGGCGACCACCTGCTGCGGAACGATCGCATTGTGGCCGTGGTCGCGGCTGCCGAATCCACCCGGCACGCGAACATGACAGTTCGCAATGTCGGTGGCTGCATCATCGACCTTACGTCTGTCAAACAGCCCAATGATCAATTGAGCGCTTACTATCCGGGTGACGGAACGCAGGCGTATGTCCATGCCGGCGTGTCGGTCGCGGGTGGGCAGACGGCGACAGCCGAATCGGTTGTCAATGGTGCCCGGACGATTGTGGCGGCGGGTGCCGAGGTGACGCTGCGGGTGGCGGCTGTGGCCCGCCCCGACAAGCCACGCATCGAAATCGCTTACACGCTCAAGGATGGTGACGATTTCCTGACGGTCACCTCGACCTTTACCAACCCCCATGCCGCTCCGATCACCGTGGAGTTGACCGATCGCGTCCGGGCCGACCGCACGTTTACATCGGCGATCGACACCGGCACGGGAATGATCTGGTGGGATGACGAATGGTTTGGCCAAACCTATGGGATCGTGCCCGGCCCCGCCCGGCTGGTCACGAAAGGCGATGGCGTGGTGCCGCGGCCGACGCGGGACCCGGTGCGGTATGCCCTCGATGGGGCCGGCAACGTTGAGATTGCGCCGGGTGACTCCGTGCAGCTGGTGCGGCGGCTGTTCCCCGCGGCCCACCTGCTGGCGGCCCGAGCGGTGGCTGCCCGGTTGGCGAATGAACCGCTTGTGGCGACCACGATCGCGGTTCGCGATGAGGCCGGTCCGGTTGCTGGCGCGATGGTGACGGTGCGGGACGGAGAAGCTACCTACGGTTCGGGCCGCGCCGATGCTGAGGGGCGGCTGGCAGTAGAATTGCCGCGTCGCGCCGGAGCCTGGAAGGTGGCTGCCGCCACGGTCGGCCGCGGCCGGTCTGAGCAGCCCATCGATCCGACCTCGGGCGATCGAGTCGCAGGAATGATCAACCTGCCACGGCCCGGCTTCGTCCAAGGCCGCATCACGGATCACACCGGTGCGCCCATTCCCTGTAAGGTTCAGTTTCGCCGCCGACCGGCCGTGGGAGGAGAGGCTGGCGGGCCCGTCCCACCCGACCCCGACTTTGGTCCCGACAGCGGGCATACGGCTGTCAAGAATCTGGTCTACAGCCACGATGGCCGGTTTCGCCAGGAGGTGCCACCCGGTGACTATGACGTCATCGTCAGTTACGGTCCCGAATACGATGCCGGTTTCACGACGCTGACAGTGGAACGGGGCGTCGAGGTGCCGTTGGAGCTCTCGCTCCGGCGGTCGGTCGACACCCGTGGCTGGATCAGCAGCGATTTTCACAGCCATGCCACTGAGTCGGGCGACAACACGACGAGCCAGTTTGGACGGGTGCAAAACCTGCTGTGCGAACAGATCGAGTTTGCCCCCTGCACGGAGCACAACCGAATCTCGTCATATGCGCCGCACCTGGAACGCCTGCAGGCAACCACGCTGATGGCCACCTGCACCGGCATGGAACTCACGGGGTCGCTGCTACCGGTGAATCACCAGAATGCGTTTCCGCTGATCGAGCAGCGCTACCGGCAGGACGGTGGCGGCCCGACCGTAAACAATGACGATCCTCTTGCCCAGATCGAACGACTCGCCCTCTGGGATGACGGCAGTGAAAAAGTCGTGCAGATGAACCATCCACACCTGGTGCAGGTGCTCGGTGACCGGGATACCGATGGAACTCCCGACGCCGGATTTGAGAAGATGCTTGGCTTCGTCGATGTTGTCGAGGTGCACCCACCGCACGAAATCTTTGCCGTGCCCCCGCCGCGAGACGATCCGCGGAAGCAGACAAGCACGATTTTCGTGTGGATGCAGATGCTCAATCTGGGCTACCGCGTGCCGGGGGTCGTCAACACCGACGCCCACTATACGTTTCATGGCTCGGGATGGCTGCGGAACTGGATTGCCAGCCCCACCGACGATCCGGCGAAGATCAACATCACGGATGTCATCCGGGCTTCGGAGTCGGGCCGCATCATCATGAGCACGGGTCCCTTTCTGGAGGCCCGTCTGACGGCTGGCGTGGGGACGGCGTCATCGACCGCGGGGCCGGGTGAGCAGGTGGCAGATGACGATGGCACGGTCAGCCTCTGGGTACGGGTGCAATGCCCCAACTGGCTTGACGTCGACCGCGTGCAGGTGTTTGTGAACGGACGTCCCGATCCGGCCCTCAACATCCGTCGCCGCGAGCAACCGGCGCTCTTTTCGCGGGATGCGGTGCGGTTTGAGCACGAATTCCCGCTCACGCTCCCCGCCGACGCCCATCTCATCGTGGCGACGATCGGCGAGGAAGCCGGCCTCGGGATGGTGATGGGGCCGGAACATGCCGAACGCAAGCCGGTCGCCGTTGCCAACCCGATCTTCGTCGACGTGGGGGGCGATGGCTTCAAGTCCAACGGCGACCTCCTCGGGCTGCCGATCCCCCATCAGTCACATCCGACGCACCGCCGTCATGTGCATCCTCATGCGCACCCGCATGGCCATGGACACGCTCATGACTGATCGGGGGTCGGTACCATGACGGCGACAGGTGAAACGGGTCTGGACGATCCCTTTCCTTTGACCGAGGTGGACTGTCAGCGGTTTCGTGAGGATGGATTCATCCGCCTGTCAGGCGTGCTGGATGCCGCGACGCTCGCCGACTGTGAACGGGAGATCACGGCGCTGACTCTGGCGAACGACAGCCATGCCGGTGTGCCGATGGAGGCCCGCGACACCTACTCCCGAGCCTTTATCCAGGTCGGCAATCTGTGGACGAAGGGCGCCCAGGCACGGCGGCTGACCTTCTCTCTGCGGCTGGCTCGGATCGCGGCCGAACTGTTGGGAACCCGCGGCGTGCGACTCTGGCATGACCAAGCGCTCTACAAAGAGCCATCGGGAGGGTTCACCCCGTGGCATGCCGACCAGCAGTATTGGCCGATGGCCAGTGGGCTTTCGGTGACTGCGTGGATTCCGCTCCATGCAGTGCCTCTGGATCAGGGGCCGCTGTCGTTCGGTCGTGGCAGTCATCGCAAGCGGATCGGCCGCGACCTGCCAATCTCCGATGAATCGGAGCGGCTGATTCGTGAGGCGGTGGCCCGAGAAAAGATCGTCGAAGTCAGTGAGCCCTTCGCGGTCGGTGACGTCTCATTTCATCTCGGCTGGACACTGCACCGGGCCGGTCCAAACACGACTGACAGGCCGCGGAAGGTCCATACGATCATCTACATGGACAGTGACATGCGATTGGCCAAACCCACCAATCCCAATCAGGAACTCGACCACCGCACCTGGACCCCCTCCACGCTGGTCGGCGAAATCATGGACGATCCGCTTAATCCCGTGCTCTACGAAGTTGCAGGGATCGCAGGTGTGCATGACAAGTAGTCATTGAGTTTGTTTCTTCGTCACGCAGTAATTTGGTAGAAAAGCCGTTGGGCGGTCTTGTGTGCTATACTTCCGATAGGGAGAGATTGGTTTTCAGGGGCTATCCCGGCCAGACTCATGAGAGTCGCAGCAATTGTTTGGCATGCCAACGGCTTGTCGTTCTCTCCTAGGCAAAAATGCTCGATCCTAATCCCCTAATCCTTAGAGAGGGCACTATGACGCGTGGCGTTCCTACAGATAGCGCCTCGGCGACTCAAGCCCGCCGATGCCGGGGTTTCACGCTGGTAGAACTCTTGGTGGTTATTGCCATCATCGGTGTCTTGATTGGGCTATTGCTTCCTGCTGTGCAGGCGGCTCGGGAGTCTGCGAGACGCATCTCATGCAGCAATAATCTGAAGCAACTTGGTCTTGCGGCGCATGGTCATCATGATTCACACCAGACGCTTCCGCCCGGAGGAGAATGGAGGTACGACATGCCTTGGGTCAGTGGCATCCCGTCGCCAAACCCAGAAAAAGGCGGCGTGCTGGTGCGATTGCTGCCGTACATTGAAGAAAACGCCCTCTACAGTGGAATCGACTTCGATAGTAACACGAATGTTCGCCAGCAAACTGTTGGCGGGAAGCAGGTCGGGCAGACTGTTATTTCCGGATTCAAATGTCCAAGCGACATTCATAAGGGAGTTGTTCCTGGTACCTCGACTGCGTTTTCCAACTACGGTGGAAATTATGGTCCCACTGGGAGCGGAGGAACGGGCAACCCAAACTGCTCGTGTGCCCTCACCTATGACACTTTGAGGCCTAAGACGGGCTTTAATCAGGACAATCCTGCCGGGCCCTTCACCCGTCGCGGCAATAAATTTACCTGCACATTCACCGATATTCCCGATGGACTTTCGGCCACGATTCTGTTTGGTGAGATACGGGTTGAATGCAGCAATCATGGTCGCCAAGGGTGGGCGACTTCGAATAACGGCCAGGGCTTATTTACTACGCTCTACCCACTCAACTTTGATTCTTGTAAGCCAGACGTTGCCGCCGCTGGTGGAGATGGATGTGGGGCGTTGTGCAACTGGAAGACTGAATTTGGCTTCAAGGCTCGTCATGCCGGCGTGATCGGATTTGTGATGGCCGATGGGGCGGTCCGTGTCATTTCCGAATCAGCAGATCCTGCGGCTTTGCAGTTGCTGGGGTGTCGGGACGATGGGCTTTCAGCGAAGGAGTTGTAATGGTGTCGAATCGGCTTCTGTTGGCTCTTGCCCTGGTTTGTGGCTCCGTAGGAGCCACGGGCTGTGGTGACGGGAGACCGAAACTCTACACACCTAACGGTGTTGTCAGGCTGGACGGCAAGGCTGTGGCTGGTGCGAGCGTGACACTTTTCCCGAAAGCAGGCGGCCGAACTGCCAGCGGTGTCACGGATGGTAACGGGTCGTTCACCCTATCGACGTACGCGCCGAACGATGGCGTTGCGGCCGGGATCTACATTGCTGTCGTGACAAAAGACGACGCTGAAAGATCTTCCGCATTGCATCCTGAAGAAGATGCTACGTCGCCCGGGCTCATGGGAGCGATGCCACGAGAATTGCCTTCGCGCGGCGCGCTGCCGAAGAAGTATGGCACTTCGCAGACCAGTGATCTTGAAGTGGAAGTGGATGGAAAACTGGCAGAGATCATGCTTGATTTAAAATCGGATGGGGCACGATGAATTCCTGTGCCGCTCGTCGGGAAAGTGCCTGCTGATGCGGAGCCGCCTTTTCAGACGAATGATGTACCTGCTTGCCGCGGTGCCGGTGGCGGCGGTGGCCACAGCTGGTGAGATCGACGCGGCGCTCGAAGCGGTGAACGCTACCGTGCGGCTCCATCATGACGGTCGATCCAGCACGGCCTTTGTCGTGAACGTGCCGCTTGAGACACAGGGCGAGGCGGCAACGCTCCTCGTCTCGGCAGCCCACGCGTTTGAGAATATCAAGGGCGAGCGGGCGACGGTTGTCTTTCGGACGGCCACCAAGACCGGTTGGGAACGCCGCGACACCAGCCTGCAGATTCGTGAGGCAGACACCCCGCGGTGGGTGCGGCATCCATCGGCAGATGTGGCCGTGATGCCCTGCGCGCTGCCGGACGGGGTCGGGTGTCAACCGTTTCCACTGGCGGCAATCGCCACCGGGGATGACTTTGAGAATCGCCAGATTCACGTTGGCCGGCGGGTGCGCGTAGCCTGTTTCCCAGCTCAGACGGAGTCGAACGCAGCTGGCTGGCCCGTGCTGCGGACCGGGTTTGTAGCCAGCCACCCACTCACACCGCCGCTGGGGCTGGAAAGATTTTTCGTCGATTACGGCCACTTCGGTGGCGACAGCGGCTCCGCTGTGGTGATCGATGGCATTGATCGCTTGCTGATCGCCGGTGTGGTCGTTGCGATGCAGCGTCAGACCGACCGCATCACAAGTCCATTTGAAGAGAAGATAATCCACACGCCACTCGGCTTGGCGATCGTCATCCCGGGGCCGTTTCTTCGCGAGACGATTGAAAAATGGCGGCAGGCCGTTGATTCGCGCCCGTTGGACCGTGGGCTGAGCGAACGCTGAGTCTCGCGACGGCCAGGGTCGGTTTGACCGACTCTCGGCACCATGTATTTTTAGATTACGCGGTTTCGGTGATTTGCTTCATTTCCAAGGGTGCTCAAGGGAGGCGCACCGTTGGCCATCGTGCCGCCGGCGACAGGCAGCCGCAATTTCACCGCATAAGAAGGCACCGAAGCCCAGTCCGCCACGATCGATGCCAATGGTGAGTTCTCGGCGATCTTGTCACCGGGAACCTATGCCGTGTCGGTCATGGCGAAGGACGGTGTCGACACGATGGACGAAAATGGCGAGCAGATCCTCGCCAAGAATTTGTTCGATCGCAAATATGAGTCGACCGCAACATCGAGGCTTGAAGTGACTGTCAGTTCTGATGGCGCCCCGGTGATGATCGAGGTTGAGTGATCGAGCGATGCCTCGAGCCGCCTGGCTCAGAATGTGAAGATGACAGCGAGGGCCGCCACGCCGACGCAGACCAGGCCCACGCCCATATAACGAGCAATCGGTGGCCTGTCGGCGTAGCGGTAGTCATCATTCCGGATAGCTTGCAGCATGTGGCGGTGTTCCCACATGCCCGCCAACGTGGCAGAAATTCCCAGGAGGATCAGGGCGGCGCCGAAGATGCGGGTCTTCAGGGGCGAAAAGCCGGCGAGCGGGCCGTCGAAGCCCATGGCAGCCTGCCCGAGCCGCTCGATGCCAAACCCGAGGCTGATCATGGCCAGGCTGGTCCGCACCCATGCCAGCAGCGTGCGGTCGGCCGCCTCACGATTCCGCTCACGGGCGAGTTCATCGGTGAGGGATGGCTTTTTGTCGGACATAGGCAGAGATGGCTCCGGGAAGATGGGCGGTTGGTCGATGGCCGGTGATGAGTTGCCGGTGATCGTGCGGCGAACCTACATTGTTACCACACCGTGACAGCAATCGTTTTGGGAAGGGGTCACCCATGGCAGGCGTTCGCACCCGCGGCGGCAGGCGATACGGCATCGCCCGCCGCTCGTTTCTAAAATACATGGCGACGGTTTCGGCCATTCCGCTGACGCCGCTCCGTGCCGCACCGCCTCCTGGACCGGCGCCCTCCTTTTCCTCCTCGCCATTTTCTCTGGGCGTGGCCTCCGGAGATCCCGAAGCGGATGGCGTGGTGATCTGGACCCGCCTCGCACCGGAGCCACTCGCGGGAGGAGGAATGCCCCGTGAGTCGGTCGCCGTCACCTGGGAAGTGGCCAATGACGAGCGCTTTGAGACGGTCGTGCGGAAGGGCGTGGCGACGGCGACGCCGCAACTCGGGCACTCGGTGCATGTCGAGGTCGACGGGCTCGAGCCACAGCGGTGGTATTTTTACCGGTTTCACGTCGGTGGCGAATCGAGTCCGGTCGGGCGAACGCGAACCGCACCGGCGGCCGGTGCCGTGGTCGATCGGGTGCGATTCGCCTTCACATCATGCCAGCACTACGAAAGCGGCTACTTCAACGGCTATCCGCACATGGTCGCGGAAGATCCCGACCTGATCATTCACCTCGGCGACTACATCTACGAATACGCCGGCATCGACAACCGTCCGCGGAAGCACCTCGGGGCAGAGATCGTTTCGCTCGATGACTATCGAACCCGCTATGCCCAGTACCGGCTTGACCCGATGCTCCAGAAAGCACACCGGGTGGCGCCCTGGCTCGTCACCTGGGACGACCATGAGTTTGACAATAACTATGCCGACCTTGTATCCGAGGAAGACGGCATTTCACCCGAGGCGTTTCTGGCCCGCCGCATGAATGCCTACCAGGCCTACTACGAGTTCATGCCGCTGCGGCGGCGTTCTTTCCCGCACGGCCCGCAGATGCGTCTCTACCGCACCTGCCGGTTTGGTGATGTCGCCGACTTTCATCTCCTCGACACGCGGCAGTATCGTACGGATCAGCCCAACGGCGACCATCAAAAACCGATGGAGGGCAAGGTCTTTGACGCCCAGGCCACCATGCTCGGCGCCCGCCAGGAGGGCTGGCTGATGGCGGGCCTGATGCAGTCGCGGGCCACATGGAATGTTTTGGCTCAGCAAGTGATGATGGCGCCGCTCAACCGTGGTGAGGGGGAAGACAGACGCTACAGCATGGACCAATGGCCGGGGTATGAGGTCAGCCGCCGCCGGCTGCTGCGGTTCTTTCATGAGCGGCAGATCTCCAATCCTGTGGTGTTGACCGGCGACATCCATCTGAACTGGGTGAATGACTTGCAACTCGATTTCAACGATCCCTCGTCACCGCTCGTGGCCACGGAACTGGTGGGCACGTCGATGTCATCGTCGGGGAACGGCGGCACGGTGATTCCAGAATATGAGCGGGCCGCCCGGCAGAATGATTTTGTGAAGTTCTACAACGCCAATCGTGGCTACGTGTCGTGCGAACTCACGCTGCAGACCTGGACGACGTTTTTCCGCACCACACCCTATGTCGACCGGCCGGACGCGCCGGTGGAGACGAAGGGAGTGTTTGTGATCGAAAGCGGCCGGCCGGGAGCCAAGCCGGCGTAGTGGCCAGAATCCGGACGGAATAACAAATCAACTACAAGTCAGTAAGGAGTGTTTCCATGACCGTAGGGATAAGCATTGTGAAGAGGGCGATCAGTGCTCTTCTGGTGATGGGCGTGATGCCACTGCTGGCAGCCGGTGCGGAACCAGTCCGTTCACCAAACATCGTGTTCATCATGGCCGATGATCTCGGCTGGACCGATCTCGGCTGTTTCGGAAGCCGCTACTACGAGACACCCCACATCGATCGACTGGCCACTCAGGGCGTGTGCTTCACCAACCATCATCACTGCCAGAATTGCACCCCCACCCGCGCGGCGCTGATGAGCGGGCAGCACGGAGCCCGCACCGGCGTGTACACGGTGGGGGGCATCGATCGTTTCGACTGGAGCATGCGGCCGCTGCGGCCGGTCGAGAACGTTACCGCGCTGCCGCTCGATCTCGATACCGTGGCCGATCAGTTGCATAAGGCCGGGTATGCCACCGGCATGTTTGGCAAGTGGCACATTGGTGAGAAGGGTCCGCATCATCCGGCCCGGCGCGGCTTTGACGAGGCGATCGTGACGATGGGAAAGCACTTCAACTTCACGACCAACCCCGATGTCGCCGTCCCCAAGGGTGTTTATCTTGCTGATTTTCTTACGGACAAGGCTGTCGACTTCATCGCGCGGCACAAGGAACACTCCTTTTTCCTCTACCTGCCTCATTTTGGCGTGCACTCTCCGTATCAGGCCAAGCCAAAGCTCATCGAGCGATTTGCCGACAAGCCGGGCGTGGGTGGCCATGCCAACCCCACCTACGCCGCGATGATCGCCTCAGTCGACGGCAGCGTCGGTCGCGTGATGCAGGCACTCGATGCCGCCGGCATTGCCGAGAACACCGTGCTCGTGTTCACCAGTGACAATGGTGGCGTGGGCGGCTATGTCCGTGAGGGGCTGAAACAAGCGGGTGATATCACCGACAATGCGCCGCTGCGGAGCGGAAAGGGGAGCCTTTACGAAGGGGGCATCCGTGTTCCCTTCATTGTTCGCTGGCCGGGCATCGCTCCTGCCGCCATGAGCTGCGACGTGCCGACCATGCATGTTGATGTGTTTCCCACGTTTGCAGAACTTGCCGCCGCTCCAGCACCGCGGCAGGTGCTCGACGGTGAGAGCCTCGTGCCGCTCGTGCGCGACCCAGACGGCATGCTGCAGCGGGACGCGATCTTTCAGCACTTTCCCGGGTATTTGGGCGCGGGCAAGAACGCCTGGCGAACCACGCCCGTGAGCATCGTGCAGTCCGGAGACTGGAAACTGATGGAGTTTCTCGAAGACGGACGGCTCGAGCTCTACAACCTGCGGGAGGATTTGGGCGAAGCCACCAATCTGGCGTTCAGCAGGGCGGAGAAGGCCGCCGAAATGCGGGCCCGGCTCGCGGCGTGGCGGGATGACGTGCGGGCCCCGATGCCGCAGCGCCGGGGGCCGGAGGCTCCGACCGGCAAGGCGAAGCCGAGCAAGCGACAGAAACAGAAGGCTACTTGACGTCGACGGCGATGCTCGCCGAATGGGCCGAGAACTCGGGGGCGTAACGGCTCTGGATGGTGGCAAAGCCACTTGATGCCTGGCCCCGATGAGCCACCCGCAGCGAGTATTCGAACACATGCGTGCCGCGCGGCAGCCGCTCAAAAAACATCTGCGTCGAGGCGTCGCGAATCGCCAGATACCAGGCGGCCCCATCACCAAACCGCCAGCCGGAGAGCACGTCGACTGGCTCGGTCAGGCTCGGCCGATGGTCGGACAGTTCGAGGAACTCGTAGTCGCGGTCGCTGGTCACCACGAGCCGCACGACCAGTTCGTCACCCACGTCAAGTTTGGCTGCACCAGCGGCCTCCACGGCACCTGCGGCAGCCAGTGGTTCGAGCATCGCCCCAGCTTTCGTGTGCCGCTTCACAAACAGCGCCTTCTCGATGGCGAGTTCCTCACGGCCGGCCGCCGGCACGTTAGCGATGTCGTCGAGATACTGCCAGTGAACTCCGCCCCAGGCGAGGCCCGCATCAGGCTTTTTCATCACGATCTCACCCATCGCCGGCGTGATCTCCTTGCGGACCAGCCGCTGCTCGAAGAAGCCGGTGCCCGCCTCGACCTTCTCCGGCCGCACCGCTTCGCCACCGATTGTCACGGTAACGAGTTCGGTGGAGGCAAGCAGATCCTGGCCGTGGCCGAAGAGGGCAGCCACTGCGTCGGCCGTGGCCCGGCTGCCGGCCCAGCGACTCGTCCGCTTCTGTGACAGGAGCCACGCCTTGAGCGACTCCACCGCAGCAGCGTCGCCTGCCACCTCATCGAAGGCCTCGATCATAATCGACTGTGTCTCGATCGGGGCATGGGCCCAACTCCACCAGCCGGGATGCCGATCCCGCCACCACATGCCCTGCCAGGTGTCCTTTTCCTCGCCGAGGCGTACGTCGGCATCAACGGCACGCTGCTTGAGGCTGTCGATGATCGAGAGCGCGGTCTGTTGCTCGCCAGACCGATTCAGTGCAATCGCCAGATGTCCCTGGCTTCGCCGCGGGCCGACCTTCATCCATGTCTTTGCGCCGACCTCGAGCCCCCAGCGGTGGGCCTCAGCGGCCGCGCCCTGCGGCGGCGCGTCTTGTGCGAAGAAACTCCGAGCATAGAGGGCGAAGGCACCGATCGGTGTCAGCGTCATCTCCTCGGGCTTGTCGCCCCAGAGTCTCAGTGCTCGCTCGCGCTCGTCGATCAGGCGGCTGTCGAGCCAGGGGAGTGCCGCCAGTGCCGGCTGGATGTCGATCTTGACGCCCGCCGCCCGCAGCCGCCCAAACCCGGCGATGATGCCGAGCGACACCGAGTCGCAGGTGCGGCCACCAGGAAACCAGGGCCAGCCGCCGTCGCCATTGCGGAGCGCTTCCAGGCGGGCCAGCGCCGCCTGTGCTTCGTTGTCAGCGCGGGTGGCGTCGAACAGCAGTGCGATCCGAGCCCGGGCTTCCTTCTCGTCGACGGCGTCGCGGACCCACGGTGTCTCGGCGAGGAGCGTCTGCATGAGGGAGGTGTTTTTTTCGAGCGGGCTTTCGAGGGCATCGGTGCCCTTCCACTGCGTGAAGATCCGCTCGATCCGCGGATCACGCGTGGCGATGTGCCGCGCAAGCGAGTTGGCATAGAGCCGCGTGAAGAGTGTCTCGGTGCTCTCATCAGATTGCTCCATGATCGATGGCAGCGCGAGCACTCCATACCAGGCAGGGTTTGACGCCGCCTGCACGACGAGCGACTGGCTCTCAATCGCCGTGCCCGCGCTCTTCACGAGTCGCTCGAGCGACACCCTCCGCTCGCCCGGTCCGCGGATTGTGATCGGAATCGTCTCCGTGACGGGCACCCGCCGCCGCAGTACCGGCAGCAGTGATTCCTCGCCGTCGCTAGCCAGCTTGGCCGAGTTCGTCGCTGTGCCCACCGCCAACACCCGGAGCACGTCGGTGCCATCGGCCACCCGCACGGTAAACACCGCCGGCTTCGACTCACCGGCAGCGAGATCGAAGCGCTGTTCGTGGAGGCCGTCGATGAGCGTGTCACGAGCATCACCTGTGCGGGCGTCGGCCAGCGAGAACCGCACTGTGCCAGAGAGCCGCCCGGTCGAGGTGTTGCTCACCTTCACCGGAATCTGCACGACATCTCCCTCCCGCAGAAACCGCGGCAGCAGCGGCTCAACCATCAGATCTTTGGCCGCAATGCAGGTGTCGGTTATGGTGCCACTGCGAAGCGCAGCGTCGTGAGCGAGTCCCTTGAACTGCCAGGTGGTGAGCGTGTCGGGCAGAGTGAACTCGATCGTCACGATGCCTTCAGAGTCGCTCACGAGCGACGGCAGAAAGAAGGCCGTCTCAGCCAGGTTTTTCCGCGGCGGCGGGGCTGAGTCGACAGGCGGAGCCGCCGGCTTCGTCCCGCCCGCCTGCTTGTCCCGTTCGTCCGCTGCGGCGGCGTTTTTGGCCATCACACCTTCCGCCTCTGCCGGTGCGGCGTCGGCCAGCGCCATCGCCGGTGCGGCGGCCATCTCCATCGCCACCATCCCGCGCCGCTGCATCCGCAACGCGCCACCGCCCACGCCCCCGAAGCCAAAGCCACCACGGGTAGGCGGGCCAAACCAGTCGCGAAACTCAGGGTAGGAGATGGCCACGCCTTCGTAGCGGGTCTGCCACGAGGCAAGGATTACATTGAGTGGGAGTGAGCCATTGGTAAAGCTCACCTGCGGGCCACCCCATTCCCGGCGGAAGAGGCTCTGCAGCCCGCTGCCCGGCCACTGATGTGCGGCCAGCGCGTCGAGTGACTGGTCGTAAAGAATCGCTAGCATTTCGGCCACAGCGGGAGCCGCCAGCCCGACAACCGGATCGGCCACGCTCTTGATCCGCGCCCGCCAGACTTCCTTCGCCGCCGGTTCGAGCCGCCGCGTGAACCGCTCCCACTCGATCGAAAACTGCTTGTTGGTCCAGGGCACATCGATCACCCGCTGTTCTCGGTGGAGTCGGCCGTCGTGGACGAGCCAGGCCGACACGGTGAACCCGCCGCGATTGTCATCCGTGGGCATGAACTCGACCGGCCACTGTGTCTTGCCCGGTACAGTCCAGAAACGCTTCAGCGATTTCCCAGCCTGTGTGATCTCGACGAGCACCCGACCAGATGCATAGCCGGTGCCGACGAGCGCCGAGAATTCCTCTGTTGGGGCGACGCTCTCCCGCCGAGCCTTCATCGTGAAGGGTCGTTTCACGGCGTAGTGGTCGGCGGCTGGGTCGATCACTTCGATGATCGTCTGGGTCGCAACAGCCGGCGCATCCCCCACGGCGGGCAGGGTGAACGTGGCCCGGTAGATGCCTGCCGGAAGGCTGGCGGTGGTCGTCGTCTTGCCAGTCGTCTTGTCGGTCGTCGCGGGCGCGGCAAAGACCTCTTCGCCGTCGGCCCAGGTTCGGGGATCAGTGGGGTCAGTCTTTTGCCCAGGGTTTGGCAGGCGGCCCGGCTTCGCCCGTCGGCCCCGCATCGGCTGCGGGCCGTCATGGATGAGATCGCCACGGGGAACTTCCGCTGGCTGCACGAGCCGGCGGATCGTGAGCGTGCCGGCCGCCCCGCGAGGATCGCCATCGAGTGACGTCGTGGAGATCGTGACCCCGACGGCCGCCCTGCCGCCACCGTCGATGGCCAGCCAGTCATCGACGGTGAGCGCCGCCTCCGTGTCGGTGTAGCCCGCCGAGACCCGCTGCTCATCGGATCGCGTCTCACCGCCGGCATCCGTAACGTCGGCCACGATCCGATAGGTGAAGACCGGCAGACTGTCGGCGGGCACACCCCGGTCGGCGACCGCGGGAAAGCGAATCGTAAAGGAGCCATTGTCATCGGTCACGACCGTACCCCGGGCGATTTTGCGGGCTTCGCTGTCAAACGGCAGCCATGGAAAGATCCAGCGGCACCAGATCGGAAACCGCATCTCCCGTTCGACCCGCCACCGTACCTTCGCCCCGGCGACGGACAGCCCTGTGTAGGTTGTAGCCCTGCCGGGCACGGCCACCTCGGCCCCAAGCCGCACCGCCTCACCCGGCGCGGTGAGTTCGACGAGGAACTTTGGCCGCTTGTATTCCTCCACCTGCACGCCGATGCCGCCAGTGTGGCCGGCTGTTTCGGATGAGAGCATCCAACGGCCTGGCAACGCGCCGGTGGGAATCGGGAAGGAGCCCTGGAAGGAGCCAAAGGCGTTGGTCGTGTGCTGGCCGCGGGCCACCTCACGGCCGTTCGCGTCACGGAGCGTGACCTTGATGCCGCGGTCGGCGAGGGTTGTGTAGTCACGGCCGGTCTGATCAGCTGAGCAGACGATCCCCTTGTAGAAGACGATCTGGCCGGGTCGGTGGATGCCGCGGTCGGTGACCAGCACGACCGACGTGCTGCGGCCGGGCTCCTGGCGTGGCCAGACATGCGTGGATTCAGTCAGGATTGTGTGCCGTTTTCCCGCGAGTTCGGCGGTTGCAACCAGCACGATCTCTCGCACCCGGTCGGCCTCGAGTTTGTAGCGGCCGTTGGCGTCGGTCGTGGTGGAGCCCCGCTCGGCAAACACCTGTGGGTTGCCACGTTGCTCGCGAACCCAGGCGGCCACGCTGGCTCCCGCCACCGGGTCCCCCGAGGCAAGATCGACGACATGGCCGGCCAGTGTGCCGCCCGTCTCGGCGACGATTGCCAGCCGCGACACCCACACAAGCGTAGCGCTCACCACATTGTCGGTGCCACCGAAGTCGGGCTTGTGGCTGGCAATGAGCCAATAGGCCCCGGGCTCGAGCGTTTCTGGAGTGAAGGCCTGGGTCACCGAAAGATCATGGCTACGGGATTGAAAATTATCGGTTGCCGGCAGATCCGCGGTGAAGGTCTTGATCGGCGGCAGCGCAAGAATCGCCGCTCGATCCTGCTCGTCGAGCCAGCCTGGATGGGGCTTACCCGCCTTCAGCCGCGCGGGCCAGTCGGCCTTTGCCAGACGGAGGTGCACGGTGGTGAGATTGCGATATGTGACGCGGACGACAGGCCACGGCGCTGCCCAGGCCCGTTCGGTAGTGAGCGACAGCTCTTTGGCATCGATTGTTGTGATGAGGTTTTTGCATTGTTTGCCACCGACGCTGGCGGGGTGTGATTCAGCGCCGCGGCTGGCGATCGCGCGGGCTGCGACACGATCTCCCTGCTCGTTCACCGCCTCCGCCAATGCGTGGCGGGCCAATGCCGAGAGTTCGTGGTCGCCCGCCTGCGTGATGAAGCCCTCGAGCGCCTCTATCTTGCGATCGGCTACCGTCGCCTCACCAGCATCGACAGCAGCGTTGCTCGCCCACAGGATGCGATCGAGGTCGGCGGCAAGGAATGCAGTGCGGTCGGCGTCATTGACATGGAAGTCGAGCAGCCGCTGGAAGAGTCGCCATGTCTGGAGAAGCGGCGAGTCGGTGTCGGTCGTGAGCTGGGCCGGATCGGTCTGGCGAAACAGATCGAATCCGCCAAGGGCGGGACTGGTCGCCTCGATTTCAAAGGCATCTTCAGGGTCGGCAAGGCCCCGTTCTCCCGAGGCGGCGAAGGCAAGGGCATCATGGGCAACGACATCCCAGACTGTCGGCCGATAGGCGTTAGGCATGGTGCCCGGTTGGATCAGCATCGACCATTCACCAACCGGAAGTTTCTGCAGGTCTGCCTCGGCTGTCAGCGCCTTGCTAAACTGCGTGCGGATTTCGTTGATGATCGCGGGGAGATCCCAGGTGGCAATCTCGGCGAGGTCAACCGCCGTAACGGCACCGGACGTTCGTTGGGTGAATCGCCAGCGGTTCATCAGAAAATAGTGCCACGTCCAATTGGCCCGGATCGCCTGCAAGACGCCGCGTGTCTCGGGGGGCGCCGTGTCGATCGCGGCTGCTAGGCGGATCAACCGCTCCGGCTCATCGGGCGCGCGATCACCGGTGTCGGCAAGCACCCGCGTGGCAATCGCCCGCGCTGCCTCGCCCCACGCCTTGTCATCAGCGGCGGCCTGCTCAATTCCAGCGAGCAACTCAGCTGCTGTCTTGGGCTTCCCCTCCTGAAGGGCTTTCTCGATCGCTTTCCATGCTGCACCGCGGGGGCCCCGCGGTTCGTCAGCCATACAGGCGGAGGGCATCATGAGAGTGGCTCCCAGAAAGGTGGCAAGAACCCAGACTGACCCAGAGTGCCAAAAAAGCCGCGAAATGATGCTCATTGTTTCCCGCCTCACACTTTTTTGAATTCGTGCCCAGACTTTGACCCGTCCGAATGACGCGTAATAATAGAGAAGTTGATTGTCCTCCCGCCGATCGACCCGTTTTGAGGGTCCGCGTCCGCGAGCAGTTGGCTCCGCAGGGCGGCGAAGCGGGTGTTCCGACAATACTCAGGAGTGAGTGTATGGAACCCTCGCTAAAGCGGCTGCGCCGCTGCGTTTTCGGATTTTTCCTCGGTGTTGTGCTGCTTGCCTGGGGGAGGGGCGTGCCCGCTGCTGACGCTCCCGAAGTCAACGACGCCGCGACACGGGCGTTACAGCCGCCGGCGGACACCCTCTCCTACAACGAGGAGATCCGACCGATCTTGGTTGAGAACTGCTTTGGCTGCCACGGTGCCGATAGTGCCAGCCGGAAGGCTGAACTCCGGCTTGACCAGCGGGATGCCGCTGTTGAAAGCGGGGCCATCGTGCCCGGTGATGCCGACTCAAGCGTGATGCTCGACCGGATTTTTTCCGACGATCCCGAGGAGGTGATGCCACCCCCGGCGGTGAAGAAGGTGCTCACGGCAGATCAGAAGAAACTGCTCCAGAGGTGGATCACCGAGGGGGCCGAGTACGAAGCCCATTGGTCCTTTCTTCCACCGCAACGGCCCACCCTGCCCGTGGTGAAAAACATCAACTGGGTGCGGAACCCGATCGACCGGTTCATCCTCGCGCGGCTTGAGCAGGAAAGGCTCCTGCCAGCGGCTGAGGCCGACCGTCGGACGCTCGCCCGCCGCGTGTCGCTCGATCTCACCGGCCTGCCACCGGAGCCGGCGCTCGTCGAGGCCTTCGTGCATGACCCCCATCCGGATGCCTACGAGCGGCTCGTCGATACCCTGCTCGCGAGTCTTGAATGGGGCGAGCACCGTGCCCGCCACTGGCTCGACTATGCCCGCTATGCCGACACCCACGGCATTCACTTTGACAACTACCGTGAGATGTGGACCTACCGGCAGTGGGTGATCAACGCTTTCAATCGCAACATGCCGTTTGATCAGTTCACGATTCTGCAATTGGCCGGCGATCTCGTGGAGGATCATGGGCCGGATGCCACGTCGGCCCAGATCCTCGATAACCAGATTGCCAGCGGATTCAACCGCTGCAACATGACCACCAACGAAGGTGGCATCATCGACGAGGAATACCTTGTCCTCTATGCGCGGGATCGCACCGAGACGACCTCGGCGGTCTGGCTGGGGCTCACGACAGGCTGTGCTGTCTGCCACAACCACAAGTTTGATCCGCTCTCGCAAAAGGAGTTTTACGAACTCGCGGCGTTCTTCAACAACACGACCCAGCGGGCCAAGGACGGCAACATTCAGGACACCCCACCGATCCTGCCGGTGCCACGTCCGGAGGATCAGTCACGCTTTGCCGAACTGGAGCGGGACCTGCCGCCGGCGAAAGCGGCTGTCGAGGCCCGCAAGGCCGCGGCGAAGCCCGAGTTTGCAGAATTTATGCAGGCTGCCACGGCCGAGATCGTCGCGAAGTCGTTGCCACAAGACACGCCCATCGTCGACATCGCCTTTTCGGAAGGCGAGGGCAGCAGCGTGCGAGGGCGGCTTGCTGGAAAGGACACGGATCTCCAGTTGACGACGTCGACGGCCTGGCAGGCCGGTCCGCATAACGCCGCTGCCGTGGTGCTTGACGGCAAGGCGGCTGAGCTTCCCACCGGCGGTGACTTCGAGCACGACCAGCCCTTCAGTGCCTCTCTCTGGGTGCGGGTGCCCGCCATCGATACGGCCTACGCCGTGGTGGCGCGGATGGACGAAGCCAATGCCTATCGTGGCTGGGATGTGTGGGTGCAGGGTCGGCGGATCGCGATGCACGTGATCCATGCCTGGCCGGAGAACGCCCTGAAGGTCGTGGCCAACGGTCAACTCAAGCCCGACACCTGGACGCTCGTGACCATCACCTACGACGGATCGGGGAAGGCGGACGGCGTAAAGATCTACTACGACGGCACCCTGCAGGAAAGGCCGAAGATCGAAAACAACACCTTCAAGAAGGGGTCGATTCGCACCGAGGTGCCGCTCACCATTGGCGGTCGGTCGCAGGGGGGCACGGCCCACTCGGTCGGTCTGGCCAATCTCACCCTCTGGGGTCGGGCCCTTTCTGCCGGCGAGGTTGCCGGACTGTCGCGGGCCCAAATGATCGCCGACATCGTGACGTTGCCGCCAACGGAGCGGGTCAAGGCTGGAGACAAGCTCTATGACTGGTGGCTGGAGACGTTTGACGAAACCTACAAAAATGCCAGAAGCCTCGCGACTCGGCTCGAGGCTGAACATGCCGAGATCCGCAAACGGGGAACGGTGGCCCATGTGATGCAGGAACAGGAAGCGATGGCCAAGGCCTATGTGCTCAATCGCGGTGAGTATGATCAGCGCGGCGAGGAGGTGCTGGCCGACACCCCCGACATGCTGCCCGCATTCCCGGAAAGCCTGCCCAAAAATCGACTTGGCCTGGCCAAGTGGCTCCTGCTGCAGGATCACCCGCTCACCAGTCGGGTGACGGTGAATCGCTTCTGGCAGGAGGTCTTCGGCACCGGGCTCGTGGCCACCGCCGGCGACTTCGGAATCACGGGCGAACTGCCGAGCCACCCCGACCTTCTCGACTGGCTGGCGATCGAGTTTCAGGAAGGTGGGTGGAATGTCAAGGAACTGTTCCGGCTGATGGTGACCAGCGCCGCCTACCGACAAAGTGCGGTGACGACTCCTGAGAAGTTGAAGCAGGATGCTGCCAACCGACTGCTTTCTCGCGGGCCCCGCTTTCGGATGGATGCTGAAATGGTGCGTGACCACGCCCTGGCGGCCAGTGGGTTGCTTGTCAAAAAGATTGGCGGCCCGAGCGTGAAGCCCTATCAGCCGGATGGTGTGTGGGCGGCGGTGTCGATGGGGGGAAACACAAACCGATATCAGGCCGACTCGGGTGAAAGCCTCTACCGCCGCAGCATGTACTGGTTTTGGAAACGATCAGCGCCGCCGGCCTCAATGGAAATCTTCAACGCTCCCTCGCGGGAAAACTGCACGGTGAAGCGGGAGCGGACGAACACGCCTTTGCAGGCGCTCGTCACACTCAACGATCCGCAGTTCATCGAGGCGGCACGGGTGCTGGCGGAACGATCGCTCGAGATCGGCG
>JAYQOK010000015.1:0-34410 GCA_038144795.1 Candidatus Kuenenia sp.
ACGTGAGTTGGGACGACGCAGTGCGCTTCTGCCAGACGCTCACCGATCTTGAGCGGGAGACGGGACGACTGACGGCGTCGCAGTCGTATCGGCTGCCGACGGAGGCCGAGTGGGAATACGTTTGCCGGGCGGAGACGACGACGGCGTATTCATTCGGAGACAATCCGAACCTGCTGGGCGAGCATGGGTGGTACTCCATGAACTCAGGCGGAAGGCTGCACGCGGTCGCCGAGAAGAAGCCCAATCCCTGGGGCTTGTTCGACATGCACGGCAATGTGCGGGAGTGGTGCGCGGACTGGTTCCGTAAAAGATTGGCGGGAGGCGATGACCCTGTCGGACCGTCCGCCGGCTCCTACCGCGTGTACCGCGGGGGCGATTGGTACTTCTGCGCGTCCTACTGCCGCTCCGCCTATCGCAACATCGACGTCCCGTGGTTCTGCTTCGGCTTCTGCCTCGGGTTCCGTGTGGTGGTGTGGTGCCCTGACCTCTGAATCCCTATCCTCTGCCTCTCTGATTTTCTCGCGGCGGCCAGAGCCGCCTTGAGAGAAAAGTTTTTCGTACACATAAGGCCTCAGAACCCGTCGCCCGGTCATGCCTGCTGCACCTCGTCACTACGACGCCTTCATTTCGTTCAAGCACTCCTGCCGCGGGGGAGGGCTCACGCCTGATGCCGACGCGGCGCGGGCGGTGTACGACGCCCTCACGGCTGCGGGTGTCCGCACTTTTTTCAGCCCCGAGTGCCTGAAGCACCACGGGCAAGGCAGGTTCGCGCGGGCGATCGAGGCCGCCCTCGAGTCGGCGAAGTTTCTGGTGCTCGTGGCGTCGTGCCGGGAGCACATCGACTCGCCATGGGTCGAGACGGAGTGGGACACGTTCATCAATGACGTCAGATCGGGACACAAGCCCGAGGGCGATCTCGTGATCCTCAATTGCGGCAACCTCGCACCCGCAAAGCTGCCGCTCTTTCTTCGCCGTCACAGCATGTTTCGGCGAGAGGAGATCGATGCGCTGGTGCACGTGGTCAGACGTGGCTGCGCCAAGGCTCCCGGGCTGGGGAATGTCATTCAGGCGAGCCTGCATTGCTTCGATCCGAAGGAAAACAAAGACAAGATTTACATCGTCACCGCTCATTCCCCCGGCGGATCGGAGTATGTGATCAAGACCCACTGGGGGCCGCGCGATGCCAAACGGCTCGCGAGCATGGTCAAGAAGACCGGCGTCGCTGACGCAGACATCAGGAAGATCGTGAACGCCATCGCCGCCGAGAAGACCCGGGGCGCCGAGGGCTACAAGGCGAAACCGTGGAGGTCGCTCCTGACGATCGAGGCGATGCGGGCCATGGCCGCGGAGCTCGCCGTCGAGATGCCTCAAGCCCGTCGGCCACGCGCGGCACCTGCGGCCCGCGGGGCGAAGTCGCAGCCCGCGAGGCGGCTCGCACGACCCCGCGCACGCAAGCCGCGCACGACGAAGGCCCGTAAACCCCGTCGGTCGTGACAAAGCCCGCGGGAATCAAAACTCGCCAATCGGCTTGAGCGTGTCGCCCTGACCGCGGCACCTGCGCCTCGGATTGCACCCTGCGCATGGGGGAGTATAAACATGCCGCAGATGTTTCCAGCGGGCTGGGTCACACTCCTGCGGCTATCTCATGGCCAACGAATCACAGGCGCTCGACGAGATCTCCCGGGCGGCGTTTGCCCTGCTGCTCAAGGAGCCGTTCTACGCCCACATCCTCGCGGGCATGCCGCGGGAGGCGAGCGACACCGTCAAGACCACCGGCACCGCCTGGGACGGTCAGCAGGTGCGGCTGCGGGTGAACCCCGAGTTTTTTGTCGGCGACCTCACCGTAACGCAGCGGACGGGCGTGCTCAAGCACGAGATCCTCCACGTGGCGTTTCGCCATGTGTTCCGCGGCGCCGACCGGGATGCGCAGGTCTTCAGCGTGGCGGCCGATCTCGTGGTCAACCAGCTTGTGAAGCCCTATCCGCTGCCCGACGGGTATCCCACGCTCGCCGACTTCCCCGACCTCCGGCTCGAGCCCGACAAGAGCGTCGACGACTACTACGGCGTGCTCATGCAACTCCTGCGGGAGATGCGGCAGGCGGGATTTCAGGGAGATGAGTCGTCGGACGGCCAGGATGGCGACGAGGATGCCGAAGGGGAGGATGGCGATCAGCAAGCCGCGTCGGGCAGTCAATCCAGCGGCAGTCGATCAAAAGGCAAACCGGTCAAAGGCGGCAAGGGCAAGGCGCGGGGCGGCGACGCAAGCGATGTTCCCGACTGGGCCGGCGGCACAAGTGCGCCCGAGAGCGCCGCGGCCCTCGCCAAGTTCCTCGGCGAAGAAAGCGGCCGAGGCGACGACAGCGGCTGGATTGACGGCAACGACGGCGTCTCGGCGGCCGGGCGCTACGCCGTGGGCAACCTGCTTCTCCGCGCCCGAGAGCGGATGCCGCCGCACCAGTGGGGCACAATGCCGGCCGCCCTCATCTCGCAGCTCGAACTGATCCTCGCCGAGCGGCAGCCGAAAGTGGACTGGAAGCGGATGGTGCGGATCTTTTGCGCGTCGAGCGGCCGCTCCCGGATCCACCACACGATCAAGCGGATCAGCAAACGCTACGGCACCCGTCCCGGGATCAAGGTGCAGCGGCTGCAAAGGCTGCTCGTGGCTGTGGACACCTCCGGCTCGATCGATCAAAAGATGCTCGAGGAGTTTTTCACGGAGATCCACGGCACGTGGAAGGTCGGGGCAACGGTCGTCATCGTCGAGTGCGATGCCAAGGTGCAGGGAAGCTACGACTACCGCGGCAAGCCACCCAAGGCCGTGAAGGGGGGCGGCGGCACGGAGTTCGAGCCGGTCTTCACGTGGATGCGCGAGCAGCGGCCCTTCGACGGCGTGCTCTACCTGACCGACGGCTACGGCCCTGCGCCCTCGAGCCGCCCCAACTGCAAGCTTCTCTGGGTGATCCCTGAGGACGGTTCCTCGGAGGTGCTCCCCTTCGGTCCCACGGTTCGGATTCCTGCCGCTCAGGAATGACGCGTTTCATGGCAAAAAAGAAAACTTCAAAAAGCATACCTAAGACGGCCGGTAAAAAAGCTGCAAAGAAGGTCACGGCACGATCACGGGCACGATCGTCTGGTGGGCGTGGAGCTGTCAAAACATCCGTCGCGGCTTCGCCAACCGCTTTGCCGAAAGAATGGCAGGGTGGCCGCATCGTCTTCGCAAAGCCTCCGGCCAAGCCACTCAAAGGCCGCGCGGCCGAGCGGTTACCCGCGACCGCTGTTCTTGACACGGAAGGTCGCTCCATTCCGCGCAAGGTTTCCGATTGGTTTGTGAGGAAACTCGATGGCTCACACAAGGTTTTGGTGCGGTCTTTTGACCACTATGAGGCTCCGAAGGAGCCATATCTAAGTCCAGAAGCAGCCCACGTTCTGCAGGAGAACGCGGCAGCGTGGGCGAAGCTCATGGAGACAGAGAAAGCTGACGCCACAAAACGCGAGCAGGATAGCCTTGACTCACTGGCCACGACCCAAGCCCCCAAGGAATTTCAGAATAGCAAAGTGGTTCTCGCCAAGCCCAAAAAACCTGTCGCCGAGGCACACTGCTGGAAGCCGGACTTTGCGGGGGAGATCTATCCGGCGGTGCTGCACTATTACGGCTACTTGCCAGATGAGCATGTGGGCAGCATCCGGGATCCTAATGGGTATCCGGCCAAGGCGATGAGCCCCGAGGCAGCAAAACTTTATCGGACCCACCGCACCTTCTGGGAGGCGAAGCATGCGGAATCCAAGGCAAGTTCTAGAACTGCTTCAGCTGCTCGGAAAAGAGCAGCCAAGACCACCATCGAAAAAGCTGCCACATCTGCCGGTCTCTCGAAAGTTGAACTCACTGCCAAGCTTGATCGGCTGGGGATGCTCGTTGAAGAAGGTCACCTCCAACTTGTGGCCGACATGATTTCAGGATTCGGTGACACCTGGCTCTATGAGACACTGCTTGCCGGTTCGTCGGTCGACCCGGATGGCAGTCCCAAGCCAGGAAAAATCTTGAAGCGTTTCAAGAAGCGAGCCAATTTTATTCTTGTGCTTGCACTCGCGATCATGCCCGACGGCGTGGCGATCGATCCAACGCTCCGGCGTGATGCCACCATCATTCTCGATGTGACAGCTGACACGGTCGACATCGTGGCGGACATCGCGCCTCGACTTCCCAACCTCAAGGTGTGGCCAAGTGACCTCGACGACCTAGAAGCACTGCTTCCACAAACAGCCGCCTTGCTTGCCACCTGTCGGGAGTCGCTATGGCTTTCGGTCAGGGCATTGGGACTGGAGGCAGCAAACAACCTTGCAACGCATACGGGCGACCTGGTGCTTGGACGACTCAAGAAGATTGATCCCAAGGTCGCAGCAGCGCTGGCCCGTCATCAGGGTGGTTTGTCTATCGGCCTCACGGAGTTGCCGGAAGCAGTCGCCGCCAGCCTTGCTCCGCACCGCGGCACACTGGAATTGCCAAATCTCAGGACCATTTCAGTGGCGGCAGCGGCCGCACTCAAACAACACTCTGGCCCACTCAAGTTGGGATATTTTGTCCATGGGCCGCCTTTTAAACTTGAGGCGAGTGCAGCGCAACATCTTGCTCAGCACGCCGGGCCCGTGAGCCTGCCCAGCTTGCGACACATGGACTCTCTCGTGGCGACAGCCCTCGCCGCTCAGGCCCACGGCGTCGAATTGTCTTCAATCAAGGAATTTCCGGCCGGATCTGGTGGAGTGAAACTATGCGAGCGACTCGCCGCCACGCCTAGCGATTATCTTTGGTTGAGACTCAAGACACTCAGCGCTGAGTGTGCATCGGCTCTGGCGGGCTTTCCAGGAGAGTTGTCACTGAGTGTCGAAACGTGGAGTGACGAAGCACTGCCTGCACTCGCCGCGCACAGGGGCGAGCTCAGGATCGATCCTAAAACGCTTTCGGCCGCGGCCGCCGCTGCCCTGGCTCAACGCGATCGCTCGACAACATTGAGGTTCAAGGAGTCTTACCCCCCTTCCCTTTCCCTGTCCGACGAGGCTGCTGAGTGCTTGAAGGCATATCAAGGTGAGTTGGTGTTCGAAGGGAAGCTTGAGATGTCATCGCAGGCAGCCCATTCCTTGGTGCAGAGAAAGTCGTTGGCTCTTTTCCGAACAAAGATCAAGCCATCAATTCGCCGGATCTTTGAATCTGCTGGAACGTGGGAGAACTCCGTTTGGACCCGTCTCCCCGCCAGACGAGAAAGGGATTGACAACGAACAACTGATGCCCGTTTGGAAAGGAGAACCCATGTCCCATGCCCCCACCCAAGGCCCCAAGCTCGATTCCCTGACGATGGAGAAGGTGCTCGCGCACATCTTCGAGCGCAACGAGGTGATCAGCGATTCCGGCGGCGGCCGGGGCACACCGGTCTGCATCTGGGGCACCCACGGCCTCGGCAAGACGCAGATGGTGAAGGACTACGCCATGAGCCGCGGCTGGCACCTGGCGTATTGCGCCCCCGCCCAGTTCGAGGAGATGGGCGACTTGCACGGCCTGCCCACCGTCCACGACCCCTCGCCCGACAAGCCGTTCAGCGGCGACGAATACACGATCTTCGCGCCGCCGGAATGGGTGCCCAAGGAGGTGGGCCCGGGCATCCTCCTGCTCGACGACGTCAACCGCGCCGACGACCGGATTCTCCGCGGCATCATGCAGCTGCTCCAGAACTTCGAGATGTTCTCCTGGCAGCTGCCGCCCAAGTGGCAGATCGTGGCCACGGCCAATCCCGAGGGGGCCGACTACTCGGTCACCCCGATGGACGACGCCATGCTCACGCGGATGATGCACTTCACGCTCACGTTCGACGCCAAGGCGTGGGCGAAGTGGGCGATGAATTCCGGCGTGGACACCCGCGGGGTGAACTTCGTGCTCAACTACCCAGAGACGGTCACGGGGAAGCGGACGACCCCGCGGACACTCGCCCACTTCTTCGAGCAGATCGCCCACATCAAGGACCTCCGGGCGGAGGTGGAGATGGTGGCGCTGCTGGCGGCGAGCTGCCTCGACGAGACGACGGTGGCCGCGTTCGTGAGCTTCGTCAACGACGATCTCACGACGCTGCTCGAGCCGCTCGACATCCTCGAGGCGAAGAAGGCGACCGATTGGACGGGCAAATTCAAGGAGATCGCCAAGGCCAAGGGGGGCGGCAAGCGGGTGGACCGGATCGCGGCCATCTGCACGCGGCTGTTTCTGCACGTGACGGGCGAGCGGTACAAGCCGAAGCCCGAGCACAACCCCAACTTCGCGGAGTTCCTCCTGCACCCCGACATTCCCAACGACCTGCGGGCGAGTGTGTTGCTCGATCTGACGAAGCACTCCACCGCAGCGACAAAGGAACTGCTCAAGGACAAGCGGCTCGCAAAGCTGTTGCTCGAGAAGATGTGAGGCGACGCTCCCGCGAATGGCGATGCTTCGAAGGAGAGATGCATATGGCAAAGAAAACCGCAAAGAGCGTGGCAATGAGAGCTGCCAAGATCAGCCCGAATGAGACGTCCGGCACGCCACACCCAGCTGCCCCCGCAGCCACCCTTGCCAAGCCCGAGATCAAGAAGATCCAGGGGCTTCTCAAGGCGAAGACCGTTGAGAGTGCATCGCTTGGGCTGTCATTACTCGAGTCCCTCGGTGCGACGCAGCCTGACTATGAGGCTATCTTCACAGAGCCGGTCAAAAAGGCGATCTCGCGGCTGGGGAACGACTGGTGGCAGGGCGGTGAAGAGACCCGTGGGGAATACGAGCGTTATCACCGTGCGGTTGTACGGCCGGCGTATGTCGCGCTCGCAGGGAGTGGGACCGAGGCGAAGAAACCTTCATCGATCTTGTGGACATCCCCGCCGGGGCGTTCGTGATGGGAAGCCCTGAAGGCGAGGGCGAGCGCGACGAGACCCAAGTTGCAGTCCGTATCACGAAACCCTTTGGTATGGGCCGCACGGTCGTGACGCAGGGACAGTGGCGGGCGGCGATGGGTACAGAGCCGTGGCGGCCTGCATGGGCTCCGCGGTCGTGTGGCGGGCTAAAAAAGAATCAGTGCGGCGACAACTTTCCTGCGGTGTTCGTGGGTTGGAACGACGCGGTGCATTTCTGCCAGACGCTCACCGACCTCGAGCGGGAGGCGGGGCGACTGACGACAGCGCAGTCATATCGGCTGCCGACGGAGGCGGAGTGGGAGTATGCGTGCCGTGCGGGCACCAAGACCGCATATTCATTTGGCGACAATCCAAGCCTGCTTGACGACCATGGCTGGACTAGCCGTAACTCAGGTCGATTGCTGCACGAGGTCGCCGGCAAGAAGCCTAATCCCTGGGGGCTTTATGATATGCACGGCAACGTATTTGAGTGGTGCACCGACTTATACAGCTCCAAACTCTCAGGTGGCAACGACCCTCAGGGGCCGTCAGCTGGTGCCGTTCGCGTGCGTCGTGGGGGCAGCTGGAACTATGAATCGCCCTACTGCCGGTCGGCCTTCCGCTTCTCGAACGCCCGCGGAATCCGCCTCGACTACTACGGGTTTCGTGTAGTGCGTGTGGAGAGTCATCTGATATGAGTCGTCCATCAGCCTCGAGCCTCTAAACTGCTGATGCCCTGATCTCTGAATTCCCGTCCTCTGCCTCTCTGATGCCTTCACGGCGATGAGCACGAAAACGACTATGCCCAAACCAACACGACCATTCACGGTGTGGATGAAACGGGCCACGAGCGAGACTACGGGTCAACAGTTCCTCGACCTTGTGACCCGAGAGTATCGAGAGTCCCGCAGTTGTGACGCGGGCAAGGTCATCAGCGGGGTTGGCCGCGGGTTCACACTCCTGCGGAACGCCAGGAAGTGAAGCCACCCTTCAGTTGGTGCTGGGTCTCCCAAAGCGATGGAGGCCCGGGGCCGGCAATGGCGGCTTGTGATGGCCTACGGCGGCTTCGAGATCTTCGCCAAGGCTCACATGTGCCACTTTCGAGAGACGGGTTCGCCGCACGTGTCGCACTTCGTGGAAATCGCCCAGCGGAAGTATTCAGCCATTTCGAATCATCGTTATTCGTTGCCGATCGTCACGACGCGTTCGGCTAAGGCGATTGCGACCGCGAAATCACTTCTGCGCGAAGACACGACGGATGGTCGGTTCTGGCACGGCTGGCTCGAGAGCCCCGATGAGCCGGTTGACTGCCTTCATGCCGTGCAACTTGCCCGCGTTGTCCGTAATCTCTCAGCACACGGTGTTCTGTCACCCGACGTGGCCATCAGGCTCGGTGCCGTGGCCCTGTGCGATGCCCTTGTGACTGCGATTGTCCGGATCGCAGGCGACGTGATCACCGAGAGCGTGTCACGGCGGAGCCGCTGATCCGTCAGGCTTGGCTCGCCCATGCCCGTCATGGCCGCACGCCGGGGCTCAAGCGGGTGATTCTGCGTCGGGCTCGGATGTAGTCGGCAGGCCACAGACGTCGATCGTCAGGACCGACCCCGAAAAGCTTTTCTCTCGCCGCCGCGAGAGAATCGGAGAGGCAGAGGACAGGCAGTCAGGGTTCAGGGCACCAGCGGTTCAGCGATCGAAGCGGACGACTCGGACGGCTCAATCCAACACAACCACACGGAAGCCGCAGTAGACACCGAGGGCCGAATCGGAGTCGCGAGAGGCCGAGCGGCAGCCGGACGCGACGTAGTCCCACGCGCCACCCCGCGACACGCGGGCGGACCCGGAGGTCGCACCTCGAGGATCATCACCCCACTGCAATGCGTGGGAATACCATCCCGCGCACCACTCTGAGACGTTTCCATGCATGTCGAACAAGCCCCATGGGTTTGCCTTCTTCTCGCAGACCCTTTGCAGCCCGTCGGAGTTGTCGCTGTACCATCCGTACTCGTCGAGTTGCTCTGGGTCATCCCCAAACGAATACGCCGTCGTCGTCCCTGCCCGGCAGGTGTATTCCCACTCGGCCTCCGTCGGCAGCCGATACGACTGCGACGCAGTCAATCGCCCCGTCTCTCGCTCGAGTCCCGTGAGCGTCTCGCAAAAAAGCACGGCGTCATCCCGACTCACGTAGACAGCCGGAAAGTCATCGTCCCAGTCGTAATCAAGATCATCAAGCCAGGGCTCCGTCCCCATCACCGCCCGCCACTGGCCCTGCGTCACGACCGTCTGGCCCATCCGGAACGGCTTCGTGATTCGGACCTGCACTTGGTTTTCGTCATCGCCACGATCGGCCTCGTTCTCAGGGCTTCCCATCGTGAACGATCCCGCCGGGATGTCCACCAGATCAATGAAAGGCTTCTTGGGGTCGGCGGCATCACCCCACGCGGCCAGGAAACCGACTCGCGCCGCCGGGATCAGGGCGAAGACCAGGCCATTGAACGACTCATCACGTGCCGCCCTGTATGCGTACGCTTTTTCCGCCCAGCGCTGAAACGTTCCAAACAAGGCCTCGTATGGCAGGAGTGCGCGGCTGACCGCCCCCCATGTCGCCGTATCCCACGTCTTCAGTGCGGCCTTGATCACGCGATCGGTGAACACCGCCTCATAGTCGGCCCGCGTCGCGTTGAGCGACTCGAGCAGCGACAGCCCGCGCATGACGCCATCGGTCGTCTTCGACTTGAGCAGGCCCTGGATTTTTTTCACCTCCGCCTCGGCGAGGTTGGCCGGGTTGGCGGCTGGCTGGGGATCATTTGCAGGCCCTCCGTCGCCCGGCACGTTTTCCATATTTTGTGTCACGATCTGATCTCCCCCGCTGCGTGTAACACGATCCACCTGAGACCTTGTTTAGATCCGCTCGAGCCGCCCGTCCCGGACCCTGTGGAGCATCGTGCCGGATGAAATGCGAACGGGCATCGGTGCGACGCGACTACGACTCGAGGGCTCAGCTTAGCGAGGGTCGCGGCTTGCGACCCCCTGCTAGCAGGGTAAACTCTGGCGTCGGTGAGTTCAATTCCTGGTTTGAATTCGAGCTCTTGCGACTGAACGTCGGTCGGTGCCCGCATGTTCACATGCATCCCCCATGTCCACACCCATACGACCATTCACGGTGCAGACGCCCTGCGATCCGATCGTCCACCTCGTCATGGGTCCGCCGGCCAGCGGCAAGACGACGCTCGCGAGCCGGCTTTCCGAAGACGTGCCCGCCGCGATCCGACTCAGTCGCGATGACACTGGCGGTGCACTCCGCAGTCTTGTGCCGCGGGTCCGAAAAGCCTTGCAGGCCGGGAATGGCGTCGTCCTCGACAATCTGTTCGCGACGGCGGCCGAGCGGCGACCCTTTATCGACGAGGCGAAGAAGCGGGGCGTTAAGGTCGTGTGCACGCTCGTCGACCTCGACATCGAGCAATGCATGCTCAACGCGTGTCGCCGGATCATCCATGCGTGCGGCAGGCTTGTGCCACCGGAAGAAATCGAACGCATCAAAGACCCTTCAGTTATTCCGCCGGTCGTTCTGTTTCGATATCGCAAGCGATTCGAGCCGCCGACGGTTGCGGAGGGATTCGACTCCGTCGTTCGCGTGGAGGGCTACCGCCACGCGTTCACCGGGACGGGCAAGGCGATCTTCGTCGATTACGACGGCACGCTGCGGGAGACGATCGGTGGCGGCAAGTATCCGGTCGCCCCGAGCCAAGTCCGCGTGCTCCCCGGACGGGCCGAAATCCTGAAGGCCTATCAGGCCATGGGCTACCGGATCCTCGGCGTCTCGAACCAGAGCGGCATCGAAGGCGGCGTGCTCACAGCCGAGCAGGCGGCGGCCTGTTTCGATGAGACCCATCGGCAACTGGGCCAGTCGATCGAGTACGTCTGCTGCCCGCATCGTGTGCCACCGATCAACTGCTATTGCCGCAAGCCGCAGCCGGGCATGGCGCTGGCATTCATCGAAAAGTACGGTCTCAAGCCCTCAGCCTGCATCATGGTCGGCGATCTCGGCACCGATAAGACGTTCGCCGAGCGACTCGGCGTTCGGTTTGTGCCGGCGAATGAGTTTTTTCGCACGCGACTTTGACGTCAGTCGATCGCTTTTACTGTTGACGATGCCAGCAGTTAGATTGATCCTCATTCACAGGAGGTTGTTTGGGTTTCGAAACCAACCTGGCAGAGAAATCTCATTATTGCCGGCTAAACTTAGCCTTGCGCTCTTCGAGAGTGCCTTGAAACATGTTAAACCATCGAGTGCGAGTCTGCCCTTGTGCCTACTCAGGACTTCCGCTGCCGCATCCGAAATCGTTGTTACGTTATTGAGCCGAAGCGAGTGCTTGTGGGCCGCGAAACTGCTGGCTGCCGCATCTGAAAGCGTTTGAAGGCCACTGAGATCCAAAGCTTGATCAAGCTTACTCAGGTGTTCGGCTGCGACATCCGAAAGTTTTCGTACTCCACTGAGGCTGAGCTTCCCGTTGAAGCCGTCATTGCCAGCGGAGTCCTTGTGCCTGCTCAAACCTCGTGCAGCTGCGTCAGAGAGTGTCCTTAAACCATCGAGGCTGAGATACCCTCGGTGGTTCCCCAAACTTTCCGCTGCTGCGTCCGACAGTTCCTTAAGGTCGTTAAGGAAGAGTGCGCCCACGTGTTTGCTCAACCCCTCTGCCGCCTGGTCTGTGAGGACCGCAAGTCCACCATCGGTATAGCGGGCTCCCAGCAGTAATGGGCCAACATGCCTACCGAGGTGGAGGGCGGCGAGACCAGACAGCGCCGTGATGCCGTTGAGGCAGAGCTTTCCTTTGTGCTCGGCGAGGCTTGCTGCGGCTGCATCGGAGATCGAGCGCAAGCCATCAAGGCTGAGTTCGCCATCGTGCCGACTCAAGTTGGCCGCTGCCGAGTCGGAAAGTGTGGCCAATCCATCAAGCGAGAGAGCGCCACGATGCCTGCCCAAAGCCTCTGCTGCTACATCTGAAAGTGTTTTGACGCCGTCGAGCGAGAGGTCACCTTCGTGCTGGCACAAACCGAACGCCACCGCATCCGGCAGTGATGTCAAGCCATCGAGGCCGAGCCATCGCGGGCTTTTTCGAATACTCAAAGCATACGCCGCCGCTTCAGAAAGTGTGGTGACGCCATCGAGGCTGAGAGCGACTTCTCCCGGCAGGCTTCCCAAAGCCTTCACGACTGCGTCCGATAGCGAAGACTTCGTAAAAAACTGATATCCTTTAAAGCGCTTAAAACACTCGTCGAGTATCGGGAGAAGGTTCTCGCCGACATTGCCAAAAGTTGCCATAAATGAAGACTGCCGCTCAGCGCTCCATCTCCCGAATCGCTGACTGGCGGATTCGCTCAGGCGGCTGAACGCATCCTGATCACACCCCAACGCGTCAGCTGTCGCACTCCACACTGCAACGTTCACAGTATTCACAAGCTGAGCGAGAACTGGCTCGCTGAACACGGCGAGCCAGTCGCGAGTCGTTGCACCACTTGCCTCCAAAAGCTGTGACGCCAACGCAATCGCGGACGGATCTTTGCTCTGTACGAGTCGCTGAATTTTCTTTTTGTCCTTAGATGCAAGACCTTCATTTCCCGCCGTTGTTTTCGATTGATCATCAGAGGAAGGTTCACGTTTGTCACGGCCCGCGGGCTTGCGGGTGAGAGCCCGTGGGCGAGCGGCGACGGTTTTCTTCGCCGCAGGTGCTCTCTTAGCTGCCGAGGCTTTTGCAGAAGTTGATTTTTTCTTGGCAGCCATGGCGCTCCTATTCAACTCATACTTGCTGGTAAGCCGGTAGCGATTCGCGACAGCTTGCGACGCCCATGTCCGCAGTTTATACCCATCAATCGGTCATCTGTGTCAATATGCCGCCATGGCGCTGGCAGGGCACACCGGTGAATGGCTGTCTCTCGACGGTGTGACCACGCTTTCGACCGCCGCCGCCGATGCCCTGGCGGGATACAACGGCGTCCTCGGCCTCAACTCACTGGCAACGCTCACGAGCGCTGCCCTGGCGACGAGGCTCGTGTCGGACATCACGACCGACCAGGTCGATTCCCAGAAGAGAATCCTCCCCTACGAGCAGGAGGAGATTCCACCCTGGGCGCATTTCGGAGAGGTGGCCCTGCCCGCCGTCACGGAGCTCTCGCCGGAAGCGGCGCACGCGATCGTCGCAGCGATTCGCGCGGTCGCCGGCGAGTATCCCGACCTCATGATTGATGCAGAACGGGGGAACGACGGTCTCGAACTTAATGGACTTCGCTCGTTGTCGGTCGAGGTCGCGCGGGAATTGGCGCGGCATGGCGGATACCTGAGCCTCCGCGGCGTGACTGCGCTCTCGGCCGCCGCGGCGGAAGCCCTCGCGGGCATCGGCGAGCACACGCTTGTTTGCCCGTCACCGTCTTCGCCTTCTTCTTCACGATCTGAAACTCCCTCGCTGTGTATGGCTGTGTGCGGCACAATCCGGCCTTACGCTCAATTGCGAAGTGCCTCGAGCCGGCCGTCCCAGACCCGGTGGAGCATCGTGCCGGATGAAATGCGAACAGGCATTGGTGCGACGTGATCACGCCCCGAGGGCTTAGCTCCGCGAGGGCCGCAGCTTGCGACCCCCCTGCCCGCAGGGTATGCTAATCCCCCCGGGTCTGCAACGGGCCGCGCCGAGAGGAGACGAATCACACATGCCCAAGGGAATCGTCGTAGCGCACGACGGCACGGTGTCGTCCTTCCAGATCGAAAAGGTCGAGCGGGCGAAGCTGTACGGCGCGCGTCGCCGACTCGCCGTGGATCAAAAGGGCCGCACGTGCGCCCGGGCGGCGCTCACCGATGACGGTCAGGTGCTGCTCCGCGCCGGCATGACCGCACAGGGGTGGTTCGACAGCGACGGCCGGCAAATCGAACAGAAGGCGATCGGGGCCGAGGATGCCGACGGCAACCCGCTCGATCTCGTGCCCTCCACGCTGGGCGTCGAGCAGCCGCTCGAGGGGCCAATCGCTGCCACGGAGGTGCTCGATCTGTCGCTCACCGCGGTCTACCGGATCGCACCCGAGCAAATCGACGACACGCTCGCGGCGTCGCTCGCCGCCGGCGAGTTCTGGCGGTTTCCTTTCAACTACCGGCCCGACTACCGCAGTGAGACCGGGTATCTCGTGCAAAACGCCGACGGCATCTTCGCCCTGGTCGGCGTGCCTGCGCCGGCCGAGTTCCTCGAGCCGCAGGCTCCACCGCCGCTGGCAGACGATGACGACGATGACGATGACCTCGACTTCGAGATGATGTGATGCGCACGATCCACTTTGCCGATGCCAACGGGCGGGACAGCCACGTGTCGTTCGTAACCGTGAGGACCCCGGCGCCGCCCCTGCGGGTGGCCGCCGGAAAGCTCGTCACGATGCGACGGTTCGTCGTGGCGGGCGAGGATAACACCCACGACGCCCTCGCAGCCGGCCATGGCGGCGACTACGGCAAGGCGCTCATCGAGGGCGATCCGGAGGTCGATCTCGAACTCGTCGGTCGCCCGATCACGACCACAAGCATGGTCTACCTCGACGGTGACGGCGAGGTGCTGCGGTTCGCTCCCGAGATCATCGAGGCCATCTACGGGCCGGACGGCGGTGAGAAGGAGCGGCGGCCGCCGCAGGACAAGCCGCCGAACATCGACGAGGAGATCCCGCTGCGGTTCACGAAAAACCGGCTCAAGCGGGCTGACGCCGTGCGCCGATTCGCGTTTTCCCGCACCATCCAGCTCTGGCACACCGACGGCCTGACCTACGACTTCCTCCACGGACTTGCCAAGTCGCTCGACGAGGCGGACGAACTGGTGCTCCTGGGCGGTGGCGAGAGCGGCCGCGACCCGATCGTGTTTCAGACCAACGGGCTGCCGTGGCGCGGATTTCTCGAGGGGCGGGTGGACGGTGTGAAGTATCAGCTGCTCCTGCGGCTCTCGAACCTCGAGCTCAAGAAGGCGGGGGACACATGAGCGACACGAGGCTCGATGACCTGGCCACGCGGTACAAGAAGGGGGTCGCCAGCCGCTACCGGGCGATCGGCCCCGGCGAGATCGGAAGCATTCCGCGGGGCCGCTGCTTCGCCAGCCCCAAGATCGACGGCGAACTCTGGTTTGCGGAACTGGCCGACGGGCGGGCCACGCTCTTCACCCGCAACGGCAGGCGGATCGCCGACTCGCCGGCGGTGACGGCGCTCACGGCCGCCGCCGGGCGGGCCAAGGCTCGCATGGTGATCGCCGGAGAGCTCCACGCCCGCGACGGCTCGCCGCGGCCGCGGGTGGGCGACGTGGCGACAGCGCTTGCGGCGGGCGAGCATGAGCGGCTCGCGTTTCGCGCGTTCGACGTCGTAGAACTCGGCGACGGTCCGCCGCCGGTGGCCTACGAGGATAGGTTCGCCGCCCTGCGGGAGATCTTCGCGGGCTCGGGCGACGAGGCCGCCGGCGTCATGCCGACCGAGGACATGGCCGACCCCGCGGGGCTGGCCGAGTTCGTCACGGAGTGGGTGACCAGCGGCAAGGCCGAGGGGCTCGTGGTGCGGAGTTCTTCGGGCGAGATCTTCAAGGTGAAGCCCTCCTTCACGATCGACGCGGTCGTCTGCGGATTCACCACCCGGGCAAATGAGCCCGATCAGGCCCGGTCGCTCCTGATGGGGCTCGTACGGCCCGACGGCGCGGTGCTGCTCGTGGGCTCCGGCGGCAACATGCCGGGCGAGCAGGTCCGGCGCGAGGTGCTCAAGACGCTCCTCGACCACGAGTGCGAGAGTCGTTTCCGTCACGCCAGCCCCGACGGCAGCATTTATCGCTTCGTGCGGCCACAGGTCGTCGTGGAGGTGACGTGCACCGACCTGCAGTTCGAGGATTCCTCGGGCGACTTCATCCGCAAGTGGGTGATCCGCCACGAGGAGACCACCTGGCATCCGGTGATCGACGCCAACTCCGTGAGCCTGATCCATCCGGTCATCAGCCGGATCCGTTCCGACAAGCTCGCCGACGGGCTCGACGCCCGCGTGAGCCAGCTTGAGGAACGGGTGATCGCCGCCGCATTCGCAGAGCGGGTCGCACCGCGGGTGCTGCCGCAGAGCACGATGGTGCGGCGGGAGGTGTGGACGAAGGCCTCGAAGACGGGCACGGCGGTGCGGAAGTTGCTCGTGTGGCGGACGGGCAAGGAGTCGCAGTGGCCGGGCTGGCCGGCCTGGATCGTGCACTTCACCGACTACAGCCCCGATCGCAAGACGCCGCTTGAGCGGACGTTTCGCACGGCGCTCACGGAGGACGACGCGCTGGCTGCCGCCGCCGAGCTGGTCACCGAGAACATCAAGAAGGGCTGGGAACCGGTCGCGGTAAGTCATTCGCCTCAACGGCCGCGATTGGAACAGACAGGTGACACCGTCAGAATCGATGAGCCGTCTGGTGAGCCAAAAAGCGCGGCGCCGCAGAAAGCGAAAAAGGCGACGGCCAAGAAGGCCGTGAAGAAAGCGTCCTCGAAGAAGGTCGCCAAGAAGTCGAAGAAGGCACCGTAAATAACACACCTCAAGGCGGCGACACCGCGATACCGATCGGTTGGGGTACGGCTCCGGAAACGGGCTCGAAAAGGTTACAGATTGGGTTACAGCCGGCCTCGATCGTCGCTGCCACCTATCGAAAACCCCTAAAACAAGTACGCCCGGCTGGACTCGAACCAGCGACCCTGGGATTAGAAATCCCATGCTCTATCCAACTGAGCTACGGGCGCGTGTGGTCTATTGTGGTGTGCGATCTGGCCGCTGCCAAACGTGTTGCCTTCACACCCCGCCCTGAGGCGTCATGCATCCCGCTGCCCGCCCCTCCGATGCCCTGCTCGCTCAATGCCGGGAGACCCGTACGAAGCGATCTGGCCCGGGAGGTCAGCACCGGAACAAGACTGAAACGGCCGTCGTGCTTACGCACCTGCCCACCGGGATAACCGCCGAGGCCTGTGAGCGTCGCTCGCAGGCGGAAAACCGCCGCGTGGCGCTCTGGCGGCTGCGATTGCGGCTGGCCCTTGAACATCGCCTCCCGCCCGATCCAGACGGCGCCTCAACGCTCTGGAAGGCTCGCAGCCGAGGCGGACGGCTTACGGTGAGCCCCGAGCACCGTGATTACCCGCCGCTTGTCGCGGAGGCTCTCGATCGTCTGGCCGCGGTGCAAGGAGACGTGCCCTCAGCCGCCGATCAACTCGGGGTGACGGCCACCCAGTTCGTCAGACTCTTCAAGAAAAAGCCCGCCGCTTGGACTGCCATCGCCACCCTTCGCAGCCGACACAGCCTGCCTCCGCTGAAATGATCCTGTCGAAACCGCTATGCTCTGCCGCTCGCCATGCCCACCTCAACTGCCCCCACCTCGCACCTCAACGATTCGGTCACGCAGCACATGCGGACCGACCTGGCCAGAGTACGAGTCGACCAGACGGTGGGGCAGGCGATCGCCGCCTCCCGGGCCGGGCCGCCTGAAGGAAGAATCATCTACTTTTATGCCGTCGATGATCAGGGGCGACTGGAGGGTGTGGTGCCCACGCGAAGGCTGCTGCTCAGCCATGATGCCACACCGATCCGTGACATCATGGTGCAGAAGGTGATTACTATTCCGGCTTCGGCTTCAGTGCTTGAAGCATGCGAGTTTTTTCTGCTCCATCGACTGCTGGCCTTTCCGATTCTTGACGAAGAGCGGCGGCTACTTGGCATCGTCGATGTTGATCTCTATACCGACGAGTTGGCCGATCTGGATCGGCGGGAAGACACCGACGACCTGTTCCAACTCATCGGCGTCCACTTTCAGGATTCGCAGCAAGGGTCGTCGCTGGCGGCCTTTGGTAGCCGCTTTCCCTGGCTGATCACCAACATCGCCGGCGGGATCGTAGCGGCCTTTCTGTCGGGTTTTTTTCAGGTGGAACTCGAGCAGGCGGTGTCGCTGGCGCTATTCATTCCGGTCGTTCTGGCCTTGGCCGAGAGTGTGAGCATTCAGTCGGTGAGCCTGTCGTTGCAGATGCTACACAACCGGCAACCTACGCTGGCGGGGCTCACCCGTTCGCTTCGCGTGGAGTCGCTCACGGGAATCCTCCTTGGCTCTGCAAGCGCGGCCGCCGTGGCGATTGTCGCGTACCTTTGGCTGGGCGACGCGATCCTCGTCGCCTGCCTGCTCGGAGGCATTGCCGGTGGTGTGGCCTGCGCTGCCCTCATCGGCGTCGCAATGCCAAATGTGCTTCGGCTTTTCAGCCGCCAGCCCCAGGTTGCCGCGGGGCCAGTCGCCCTCGCTGTGACCGACATGCTTACGCTAACCATCTATTTTTCACTCGCCCGTTGGCTGATGTCGTAAACGTCATGCTGAAGCGACTGACCGTCCACGCGTTGACCCTGTGGGGAAAACGGTGGTAGTGTCTTCTGTATGGAATTCTCTTCGCCGTCGGTATCGTCAGACGCCTCCAGTGGGGAGGGGAGCGACGCCACGTTCATTTCGGTACGGGCAGCGGACGGTGTGGGCCGGCCAGCCACCATGGCGGAGTTGGGCCGATCAATGGAAGGCCGAGCACTCGGGCCCTATCGCCTGCTCGAGTTTGTTGGTGGCGGTGGTATGGGAGTTGTTTTTCGGGCACTTGATTCCACGCTTGATCGAATTGTTGCTGTGAAGGTGTTATCGCGGCAGCAATCCTCGGATCAGGAGATGCTCAAGCGGTTTCGCAACGAGGCTCAATCAGCGGCACGGCTTGATCATGAGAACATCGGCCGTGTGCACGCGGTCGGCTCAGACGACGGCTGGCACTACATTGTCTTCGAATACATCGAGGGCACGAATCTTCGGGACGTAATTGCCAGGTCCGGTCCATTTGATCTGTCACGAACCATCGACGTGACCGTGCAGCTGGCCGACGCTTTGGAACACGCCTCGCAACGCGACGTGGTGCATCGTGACATTAAGCCCTCAAACATCATCATTACGCCGACTGGTCGGGCACGGATCGTCGATATGGGTCTGGCACGGCTCCCTCAGGTGGCCGACGACAATGACCTCACAGCTAGTGGGATGACGCTCGGCACGTTTGATTACATTTCGCCAGAACAGGCGCGAGATCCCCGTGAGGCCGACGTCCGCAGTGATCTGTATTCGCTGGGTTGCACTATTTTTTTCATGTTGGCTGGAAGACCGCCATTCGCCGATGGCACGATGGTGCAAAAACTTCTGCAGCATCAACAGGATGAGCCACCGGCCATTGAGACACTGCGTCCGGACATACCACGTCACTTTGGCGAGATCATCCGCCGCCTGATGCGGAAAGATCCCCGCGAGCGCTATCAGAGGCCTGCCGAACTGGTAGCTGATGTCTTGGAGTGTGCCGACGACCTGGGCATTGAGCTGTCGGGGCCGCGACCTACTGTCGCGCCGCTACCGGGGCCACATCGCTACCGCGTCTGGAATCACTTGCCATGGCTGGTGCCGGTAGCCTTGTTTGCGGTGACGGTATTCATGCTGAGGATTTGGCCACCTGGAGGTGATTCAGGTGATGAAATGCCAACGGTTCCATCCTCAACGCTGTTGTCTGACGGATCGGTCTCCTACGGCTTGTGGCGTGTGACGGACACCCCGGAATCGGATATGCAAAAGGCATCACTCGCGGAAGCTATCCAATCAGCATCTGACGGTGACCACATTGAGTTGGCCTATTCAGGAGTGCACGACGAGCCGCCTTTTGTTTTGGTTGGGAAGCGACTTACGATTCGGGCAGCAGAAGGGTGGCGCCCCGGCATTCGCTTTACGGGAGGCTTGCCTGTATCCACCGATTCCTCCTCGGGGCAATCCCCTGACGCACCAATGGTGCGCGAGGCAGCCTGTTTTCTTGACAGTTCTGTCCTGCGACTGGAAGGCGTGTTCGTGTTGGTCACGACGCCACCGCGTGGTGCAACCAAAGCCATAAGCTTATTCGTATTGAAGGGCGCATCTCGGCTTGAATGCAGTAATGGCCGACTACAGATGCTGCGAGGCTTTGATGTTGGGTTGGGAGGCAGCATACTTCGGGATGGCTTCGAGGAGGATGCATTCGTGGAGGTCATGACTTCGACTGACGGCGAAAAGCAAACCGAGGCCAGCGAAATCCGGATTGTGGCAAGCACAGTGGAAGGCGAAGCCAATTTTCTTGAAGTTTCTTCAGCGGCGACAATTGATATCGCATGGAGCAACAGCACTTTGACCGATGCCCTGCGATTTGCTGCCGTGAAAGGGTCTGAATCGGGTGCGGGCGTTGAGGCTGAAATCAAGGCACGACTCAGTGGCAGCCAGTTCGAGTGCAACGAAGCCTTTGCCAGTCTCCGAGACTCGGTTTCCGGGCCACTTCTGCCCGCGCTCGTGATCGTTGCTGAGGCATCTCGGTTCCAGATTCCCAACGGTGGGGCACTGCTCGAGCAATCCGGGGTCAGCGATCCCGAGGCTTACCGGGCGGCGATCGACTGGCTCGACCGTGGGAGCCAGTACCAGGGGAGCCCGATTTTCCGCCGTATCGACGGAGCGGCTGAACGCGTTGAGATTGACTATGCGTCCGCCGCACAGGACATGGACTATCGGGCAGCCGGGGGGGAGTAAGGGAAGCAGGAAACTGTTGTTGGCCGCACCGTGCGATGAAAAGGCCTTCTTTCACAGCGGCCGGATTCAGATGATGTTCCTTGACTCCGGTGAAGCCGCACGCTCTCATTATGACTGACCGGAGGGCAGGATGTTGATCTGAATTGCCCGTCAATAGAAACCGTGGAGGCTTTGCATGATTCGAAGAAATCTGGCTGGGGCGATGAGTGTTGTTGTCCTCGTTGCTGCAGGGGCTTGGGGAACGCAGGCATTTGCAATCAAGCAGTTTGCCGATGAGTTTAAGGCGGTCTACGTGAAGGATGGTTCTCCTCTTGCGGCCGAGGTGGAGAAAGCCAAGTGCAATGTTTGCCACGTAGGTAAGAGCAAGAAAGACCGCAACGCCTATGGCCAAGCTCTGGCTGAATTACTTGACAAGAAGGAAGACAAGGAAAACAAAGAGAAAATTCGTCAGGCCCTTGAGACGGTCGCGTCCATGCCGAGTGCTGGTGCTGGCTCGCCCAAGTTCGGTGATTTGATCAAGGAAGGCAAACTGCCCGGTGGCCCCGTCGAGTGAGTCGACCTCAACTGCTTGCGGCCTCGAGGACAAGTTCCTCGAGGCCGGGGCAGTTCGAAAGAATGATGGCCTGATCAGCTGGGGCGAAAATTCGCACTCTTTTCACGACGTCATCGAATTGATGTTGGGCTAAGCTTCGAACAAGAGGCGAGCGGTCGGTCAGAGGAACCCAGCCCCACTCATTTTCACCTTGCCGTGCGACGGGTTCTCGCATTTGAATTCTGAACTCAATCTCTCGCTCAGCGGGAGGCGCGTCGATCAGTAAAAGATCTGGATCGATGGAGTGTCCTGTTCGCACGCTGGCCAAATCGGCGAGGCGTCGAGCCATTGCCACAAGTTGGTTGTATTTGCGACCGGCGATGGCGGCATGAATCTGGGCGTGCCGGAGGGGGTCGAACGTGATGACCCGCTTATGGAGTTGTCGGCGTGGCCCAAAAAGTCCGGTGATGAGGGAAGCGGCAGGAGTGTCACGTGCAGCGACGTTGGCCCAACTGATGAATGAGGAGTCATTGAATCGAACGAGTTCGTCAGGCACTACGGCAGGCCGCAGAACCCAGACCGCTCGTTGGAGCATGGCTGTTGCCGACCGCACGGCATGATGCCAATACACCTCACTGAACATCACAGAGCGTGCTACGACCAGGAGTTCGGCCGCCGTGCGGCCCTTCTCTGTAATCGCCAGTGCCGTGCCGTTCGCATCGAGGCAAAGGCTGGAAAGAAGCCGCTCTTGGTCAAAATGATTGCCGTAGGGAACGCCAGCATGCAGGCTGTCGCGTGCTAAATAGTCCATTTTATCGACGTCAATCGGGCCGGAAAGGAGTGATTGCAGTATCTTCGCCGCCGGATCATCGGCCGATCCTGTGACGAGAGCGGCGACGCGTGTTGGATGAAGCCCCCACTGCGTTCGCAGAATCTCCCCAATCTCTCCCTCGGCAACACAATTCGGTAGCAGTTTCTCGTGCTTGGGCAACTCGGCAAGTTGCATGTCTTCGATGGGATGACAAAACGCCCAGTGGCCAACGTCGTGCAGCAGTGCTGCTGCAAGAAAGGCCGTAGCATCATCTGGATTGACAGTCTGACGAAAGCGTGCGTCATGCTGGAGTCTCACGAGAAACTCGAGGGCCAACCGATAGACACCAAGTGAATGCTCAAAACGAGAATGGGAAGCACCGGGATAGACAAGTGAGACCAGCCCCAACTGGCTGATTCCGGAAAGTCTATGGAAGTCCGCTGAATCAACAATCGCTTTCACCCGTGGTGAGAGCGGCACCGTTACCCCGGGAGGAATGCGGATGCCCGTTGCAGCGGTATCGCGTGTGGCAAGTTCGGGTACAGCGGCTGCGAGCATGGTGGTCATATGGCACGGTTTAGAACGAGGGCAGGCCGAGAATCCAGCGGAGAGTGGTGGTGAATAAAACGTAGAGAGCGAAGTGAGCAACAGACGTGCCCCAATCAAAGTCCAGGGAAGCAAATGCCGCCAATGCCCCAGCGAAGCCGAAGATGGGGCCGACAAAAAGCCATCGCCAGAATTCCTCGTGCATCTGCTCAATGGGAAGATACGCGTGGATTCCCCACAGCGATGAATAAACAACCGCACAGATTGCACACCTCGCGATGAGGTTCGTGCGTGCGAAGGGCTCAATCTCGCGGTTTCTCAGAATCCAGTACCCGATCCACGAGGTGGGAAAGGCGAGGATGACCGCTCCCACTGCGAGCAGGACTGACGGTGTGTTGCCATGTCCCCATATCGCTCGGCAGATTGCGGCGGCCAGGAGGCTACCGACGATGCCAGCGAATACGGCCATCACATTGACGATTGAGAGTGGTTTCTCATGGAATACGATTGGTGCCGTTGGCATCCGACCGATCGCACCTTTTGAGGCCGGTGCTTCCGGCTCATGGATCGTGACTGCGCCGGCCGATTTCTTCGGGATGGTGATCGGCTTCTTACATTTGGGGCACGGGCCGGTGCGGCCGGCGAACTGGTCACTCACCGAGAAGCGAGACTTGCATCCGGAGCAGACGACAGAAATTGCCATGAAGTCGTTCCTTGCCACCTAGGCTACACTATGAAATCCGAGGACCGGCATGATGACGCAACCGCCGTATGAAAAACAGGGGATGGGAACACCACGCCGGGTGAGCGGGCCCATGATTGCATTTCGCTGTCCAAATGGTCACGTGGGGCAAGTGCCAGCGCACTTGGCCGGCAGGAAGGCGAAGTGCCCGCACTGCAAGACTCCGATGACGATTCCAGTGCCGCCGGTCAGCCACGTGTTGGCCGAACCGACGCCAGCGGAGACACCACCGATTGCAGAAGTGGTGCAGACCCCCTCTTTAGACACGGTGCTGGTCGTGGATGAGCCGGCGGTGGAAGAACTTCCCGTTCTCGAATTGGAACCGACATCTGTTGAAGAATCATCAACGGTTCACGCAGGAGGTCACAGTCCTGGGAGCCTACCCTTAGCAAGCGAGGAAACGGGGGGGGCATGGCACCCCACAGCAGATCTTATTCACCGGCTGTGGGCTGAGCGGGAGTTTGGAGGGAAGGTAGAAGTACATCATGTCGACGGCGTTATTGTGCCCGATTGGTATGATGTGGCATGGTCCCGAGGAACGCACGGCGTTTTCGGGAGTCAAGCTCCGGACGGTACGGTTACCATTACGGCCGTCGCGTGGTCGGCCGTGCAGAAGGTGATTGTTCGGCAGGTGGGGACGCTTCCAGCAGACATGTTTCCCCCTGGCTAGGCATCGTGGAGATCACCTTCGGTGATCATCGTGAAGCCTTTCGCGTCGAGCGTCTCGAGCCCCATCTCCGTGTTGTCCACCATGAGGGCGACAGCTGGTCGACCGCGGGGACGAACAAGAATTGGATACGCTTGAATGATGTTGACCTCAGCCTGCAAAAGTGCGGTGCAGACGCGGAGCAGGGGCTGATGGTTGTCGGGGAGTTCGACGCCGATCAGGTCACTCTCAATCAAGGCCAGCCCGGCTCGCTCAAGGATTTCACGACCCTGCTCGGGGTGGCTGAGGAGGAAACGCACAAAGGCACACTCTCCAGAATCGTTGATCGAGAGGGCGACAATCCGCACACTGGAACCGTCAAACCGCCGCACCACCTCGAGCAGTTGTCCGACACGGTTTTCAAGAAATACAGTGAACTGCCGGAGGGTGGGCCAATTCCGGCCCCTCGCCGTTGCGAAACCGACACCCGCACCTGATTCTTCGTCACCGATGCTCACGCCACCGCCTCCCGGGCCCGTCGCCACTTGCCTCGTTGCTCGTTTCCTTGCGGAAAGAATAGAGTCTGAGCCTTAAACGGGTCAACGAAGCCCGCCATCGTACCCCCCGGGCAGGAGGTTGGATTGATCCATGGCCGCACCCGTTCACGAGATCGAGATCCGCGTACGCTACCAGGAAACCGACGGCCAGCGGCGAGTCCACCACGCAAACTACCTCACCTACTTCGAGATGGGCCGCACCGAGATGCTCCGAACCCACGGCTACACCTATCGGGCCTTCGAAGACGCCGGCCTCTTCATGGTGGTTGCCGATGCCTCCTGCAAGTATCATGCTCCCGCGGAATATGACGACCTGCTTGTACTGCGAACGCGGGTAGAGAAGGTGGGAGCAGCGCACATCAAGCATGCCTACGAGGTGATCCGCGGCACCACGATCGTGGCCACCGGCACGACCACGGTGGTCTGCGTCGATGCGGAGGGTAAAGTGCGGCGGCTCCCTGAGTGGATGCTGGGCTGACGGCGACTGACGCGGCCAGGTGTCTGATGCCTGTTGGCTGGCTCCAGTGGCCGGCTTTGCTTACTCACGACCGTCTGTCTGCTGTTCGCAAGGTGTGTCGCACTCGCAGCGACGTGTTGCCTCCAGGGACGGGCAGCCTATGGTTTCCATTGCCCCTGTCATTTGGAACCCCATCATGACCGGCCCTCTGCTTCACACGTGGTCCCTCAATCTCGGCTACGCAAAGCGCCTTGTGGCCGACATTCCTGACGAAACCATGGCCCTGCAGCCGGCTCCGGGGATGAATCATGCGGCGTGGGTACTCGGGCATTTGGCCTGCACGGCGGACATGCTCGGCGCCATGATCGGCCTCAAGCCAATCTGCCCACCGGAATGGACCGCCCTCTTCGACTGGAATTCGAACCCATCCAGCGACGCAAGCCTGTACCCCTCGAAGGCCACGCTTTTGAAAGCCCTCGAAGACGCCCATGCCGAGATCGCGACTGCCCTGCCCGCTGTCCCCGAATCACGCTGGTCTGAAACCACGCCCCTCGAAGCCGTCAGGGGGTTTCTGCCGACCATGGGCGACTGTTTCGTGTTCGTGATGGCTGCCCACGAGAATATGCACCTCGGGCAACTTTCGGCATGGCGGCGGGTTCAGGGGATGGCAAGGGTTTAAATATGAAAACCACATATGTCCGCGTGATTGCGAAACTGCATTGCCGCGAGGCTGACCCCCAAAGCCTCATCGGCAGGCGGATCTATCTTTTTGACGCCGATGCCCTGACCGACGATTTTCTCTCGGCAAGCACTGTGGAGCAGGATGGCACCGCGGGGTTTCTCTTCGACCTCGCCAGCAGCCGGAGCCTCGATTCACTGTTCGAGAGCAAGCCCGATCTGTATTGCATTGTGAAGGGAGACGAAGGAAAAGTGCTCTATCGCTCAGATATTCACAAGAACGTCGACTTCCTGACGATTGACCCAGTGAGTGAAGAGCAGCACCGGACGATTCAGATCGAGTTTCAGGAAGAGGCTGGGCGGTGAGGCGTTGCGGGAACCGGCCAGCAAAGCCTACGCCCACGAAGCACTCACGACCAGCCAGAAGCCAGCGCAGAACAGCCCGATGATCATCCAGAGGGCAATCAGTTCGAACATGGCCAGCAGGGGCTCCAGAAAGCCGTGAATTAAGAGTGCGCCCCAACTCTAGGTCAAGGATTTGGCGCGTGCCGGACGCCCCAAACGAGCCACTCGGGGCATTTATATCGGGCTGGAATTCAGGGCTTTCCGCACGCCATGGGTCAGCCGATAATTCTCAAACTCGTGCTCGCGGGTCATTCACGCACGCTCGGGAGACCAACCTATGAAATCCCCCCGTGCTCTGTCGGGCTGGCTTGCTGCTGCCGCGATCCTGCTCGGCTTCATAACCGCCACGCATTCTGCCGAACCCACGCAGCCCCGCACCGACACCACCAATAAGTTTGGCTCCGGCACGCTGACGAATCGCACGGACGGCTCAAGCAGTCGCACCCAGCCGTTTGGTTCCGGGTCGATCACAACTGAACGGAGCCGGGTTGGAAAGACAGTCACGGGCCAGACGCAGAAATTCGGCTCCGGCACGATCACGAACAGGTCCGATAGGTCCACGAGCCGGTCGCAGCCTTTTGGCAGTGGCACGCTTCGCACAGATCAGCCCGGAAGAAAAAGCCGCTGAAGCGTACACAAGAAGAAAGCCGTGCGTCCCTGCATCCGCGCAGCCGGCCCGATCGGCATCGGGTGGTCGTCGATTACTGAGGGGCTTCGTTCTGCCGTCTCGCCCTCAGGAGAAAGTCGATCGCAAACCGCCCACTCCCGGCCAGCAGGAATGCCACCGCCGCGGCGAAGTAGAGCAGCGCGAGTTCCTTCGAGGGACCCTCTCGCGAGAAGAGCGGATCGCCCCCGTGCTTTAGGAATGCCGCCACACCCATCGTCACGGCGAGAAACAGTGAAGCCGGCCTCGTGAAGAGTCCCGCAGCGATGAGCAGCCCACCCACCAGTTCCGAGAGCCCCGCGGCCCATGCGAAAACAGCCGGCATCGGAAACCCGAGGCTCCCGACAGCCTCCACGAACCCAGCAGCCGGTGGCACCTTCGCCAACCCGTGCCCAAAGGCCATCATCAGACCCACGGCGACTCGCAGCGCGGTGACACCGAGATCGGCAAGAAACGACTGCGGTTCATCGCCAGCGGCGAGTTTAGAGAGCATTTGTGGCGGACCTCCTTGAACAGGAACATTGTAACCGACTCTCGTCACCTGCGCGGCGCATTCAGCCAAGCCCGGTGTCGGCAGCCTCGCCTAATCCTCGGTTTCGGTCGAGAGGCGTTTCATCAGGCTCGGAAAGTGGAAACCGAAGCGGACCCGGCCATCGAGGGTCAAGTGGCTGCGTCTTGCCACCCCAAACCCCTTATGCTGATCCCCCCGGCCCGCCCCAAGGAGTCGTCCAGCATGCCAATCCTCGCCGAAGTCGTCTTGGATACTTTGCCCTTTGATGGTGGCGTGGTCAGCGTTGTTCGCAACGGCGTGGGGCTTGGCACCGTAATCGCCGTGGTCTGCTCGTGGCAGCGAAACCGGTCGATTGTGTGGGCCATCATCGCGGGGCTGCTATCGTGGATTTACGTCATCTACTTCGCGATTACTCGGCGGCCGGACGAGACTCGCGGCGATTATTGAGGGGGTTCCGCCCAAAATATCATTGCCACATGGCCCTCACCTCTTCGATACCGCCGAGCACAAGCCGCGTCTGGCTCTGCGTCCTTAAGATCAATGCCTACGGGGAGCCGCGCCGCCGTGCTGATCGGCCCAGAGTGATCGTGAAGCCGCTCTCTCGCCGCCCGGGCCATGATCTGGACCGTTGGGTGAAGAAATCACGACGGGCCAAGCGGATGCGAGTAGTCGATGTGCTCTATGAGTGGATGCCCGGCCATGCTCAACCCGGCGGCCGTGACAACCCATTCATCAAGCCGACCCAAAACGTCGAGATACAGGCCGCCGCCAAGGCGTTGCGGGAGCGGCTGCGGTGTCATGGCTACACGGTCAATGGCGACATGACGGTATGGCACCTCTACGTCATCGAACTGGATTGTCCTCGTCAGGCTGGTGGAAAAACGCAGCCCAAAGGCGATCTCTATGTGGGCCAAACGAGCCTTGCTGTCGAGGATCGGATTCGCCAGCACCGTGAAGGGCACACCAGCCTTCGCGGGCATCAGTTGCACAGTCGGCTCTGCCACAAATACTTCAAGCAGCCACGATTGGACCTGCTGCCTGAAGACTTCCAGCAGACGTTCTATTGCAAAGAAGACGCTCTGACTGCCGAATCTGATTTGCGAATCTATTTCGAGTCGCAAGGCTATCGAGTGGCTGGCGGGACAGAGCGGCTTGAGACGCGGCGAAAGGCACTCGGGATCGATTGATATTTAAGGCCGGGACCACAGCATTCGCACATGTGGCCCAACGCCCTCGATCTCAAACTGCTCTGATTCGACCGTCCAGTTGGCTTTCCTGTAGAAGCCAATGGCCGAGACCCTTGCGTTGCACCAGATTGGCCACGAGGGCTGCATGGCCACTGCCTCGGCAACAGCGTAGTCCAGTAACCTGCGGCCAATTCCCTGTCCTTGAAAGGCTGCGTCGGTCACCATGCCGCGTAGTTGCCATGCGCTGCTGCCCTGCCACTGCGAGACATACAGCGACAGGCAGCAGACAACTTCGTCATTGATCGTCGCCGCGAAATGGAGCGTACCGGGATCATCATCTCCAACAAACTCGGCAGTGGATGATGGATGCCCCGGCCGAAGAATACGATGGCGAAGCCCGAGAATCTCTGCGACTGGAATTTGGGAGAACTCGACACTCATGGGTGATTACTGAATCCAGAATGGGGGCAGAGATTCGTCAGCACGGGCAGGCGGCATTTCTCCATGCGCCCTCGATCATTCCTGCCACAACCCCACCGTGCTGACTGCGGGGAATGGTCTTTAAAAGCCCGGGATACGCCTCACGGCACCACGCCAGTACCTCCTGAGCATTTCCAGAAAGGCAAAACTCTTGGATCCGCCACACAGTATGTTGCCTCGCGACTCCTGTTGCCTTGGGCGGCTGGAAATCGCAGACATGGGGCACAAACAAGTAGCCGACGTCGCTAAATCCCCGCTGCATCGTTCCCTCGCGGGCCTTGCAGCACCAGCCCTTCACGTAGGCCGGAACTCCTGCAGTAGCCCAATCATTCGCGGCCGCCTGTGGTCCCGCTCGCTCTGGTGTCTTGCGGGCCATCATGTGTGTCTGAACGGCTGGCACGGGAAGCACTTGCGCGGGGCCAATCTCACGTGGCTCGATCTCGCAGGCCCAGTCCAGCGCAGGCTATCCCCTCTCGCAGCCGGGTCGCAATGAATCGGCAGGCGGGATTTCGGGGTCGGGCAGATGGGATTCGCCGGACAGGTGCGCGGATTGTCAGCCGGCTTTTTGCGGGGTTTTCATCGCGCGGGACCAAGGTTGACCCTCGGGGCTGGTTCAATGATGGATTCGGAACTGGCCCCCGATGAGCCCCGGAGACCCAGACCATGCACGGCCCCGCGAAACACAGGCTGCACCCCTATGAAGCAGGCTGGCTCACGCTGCTGCTCAAGATGGGCGTGGCGAGCGAAAAGGCGCTGCAGGAGGCCCAGAATCGGGTCGCTCAGGCTGCGATCAGAAAGATGGAAGAGCGGCGGGAAAGAAAGCGGGCGGAGCGGGAGCGGAGGAGGAAGAAGAAACGTTGATCTGATTCGATGCGACCGCCCCGCCGCCCTCGGGACCGGTAGAAAAAGGGCATCACTTCAACGGGGGGGCTCGACGCGGCATGATAGGGGCTCTTTTCCCCGAAAAACGGCCCGGCCGACCTGCCCGCCACCCCGTCTCAAACGACAGCAGTTTCCGACCGATGGCAGCGACCTCAACCTCAAACTCGAACTGGCACGCATTTGCTGACTCGCCGTTCCCGTGGGAACGCGATGCGCTCGATTTCGTTCGGGGGAGACTCCCGACCCACGAGCCGTACCGGGCGTGGTCGCTGTTTGAGTTCATCGCCCTCGACGGCACGGTCAACGAGGTCGACCTGCTCGTCTTCGCCCCGTTCGGCTTCTTCCTCGTCGAGATCAAGAGCCGGCCCGGGCGGCTCACGGGCGATGCCGGCACATGGACGTGGGAAACCGACGGCCGCCGCATCTCCACCGACAACCCGCTCAAGCTCGCTAACCTCAAGGCGAAGAAACTCCGCGAGCTCCTCAACCACCAGCCGGCCGCGAAGCGCGGCAGCAAGGTGCCGTTCATCGAGCCGCTGATTTTCCTGTCGGCGCCCGACCTGCAGTGTGATCTGACTGGAACCGGCGGGCTACGGGTCTGCCTGCGTGACCGCGATGAGTCGCGCACGCCAGACGGCCGCGTGATCTCAGCCCGGGCGGGCATCATGGCGGCGATCCGTCAGCGGCAGGGCATGGGCATCGAACCGCTCACCGGGCGGCCACCGCTTGACCGCCCGACCGCCAAGATCGTGGCCCGGGCGATCGACGACGCCGGCATTCGGCACTCCAACAAGCAGCGGCGGGTCAGCGACTACGTCCTCGAAAACCAGATTGACGAGGGCCCGAGCTTCCAAGACTGGCAGGCGACGCACGCGAGCTTGCCCGAAACCAAACGCCGAATTCGCGTCTATTCGGTGAAGGCCGGCCGCACGGCAGACGAGCGGCAACTCCGCCAGCGGGCGGCGCTGCGTGAGTTTCAGCTCCTCGAAAACCTCAAGCACGACCGCATCCTGCAGGCGATGCAGTTCACGGAGCACGAACTCGGGCCCGCGATCATCTTCGAGCACGACCCGGCCGCCGTGCGTCTGGACCACTTTCTGGCCACCCGGGATCGCGATCTCACGCTCTCGACCCGGCTCGATCTGGTCCGACAGATCGCCGAGGTGATGCAGTTCGCCCACCAGCGGCGGGTCGTGCACCGCTCGCTCTCCCCGCGGAGCGTGCTGGTGCTCGACACCGATTCCGAGCGGCCCCGCATCAAGGTCTTCAACTGGCAGGCCGGCTATCGGACATCAGCCGAGCAGCCGGGGGCCACGCAGGGAATCACGGCCACATCGCACGTCGGCCAGCTCGTGGACGACCCCACCACCGCCTACATGGCTCCCGACGCGTTCTTGGCCCCGCAGGAGAATCTCGGCGAGCACCTCGACGTCTTTTCGCTCGGTGCAGTCGCCTACCACGTCCTTTCGGGTCAACCGCCGGCGGCCGACGGGGCGGAGCTCACCACGACGATTCGCAAGACCCGCGGCCTCCAGCTCGCCTCCGTGCTCGACGCCGCCGGTAGCCCGCTCTGCGACCTCGTCCGCTATGCCACGCATCCCGACGTCGGCCAGCGGTTCGACACGGCGACCGAGTTTCTCGAACACCTCGATCTCGCCGAGGAGGAGCTCACCGACCCGGCCGGCGATGCGGTGGAGAACCCGGCCGACGCGCAGGTGGGCGACATGCTGCCCGGCGGTCTCCGCGTGGAGCGGCGGATCGGACAAGGCTCCTGCTCGATTGCCCTGCTCGTGACCCGTAAGACGAGCGAGGGCACCGAGGAGCTGATCCTCAAGGCGGCCGCAGCACCGGAGCACAACGATCGTGTTCGGGCGGAGGCTGCGATCCTCCAACAGCTCGCCGACGACCGGGATGCCCGGGTCGTGCCGTTCGTCGATTCGGTCGAGCTGGGCGAGACGGCTGGCTTCCTGATGCGGCCCGTCTTCACCGACAAGGAGAATCAGCGGATCGAGACGCTTGGCGGCCGGCTTCGCAAGGAAGGCCGTCTGCAGGCCGAACTCCTCCAGCGTTTCGGCGAAGACCTGATCGGCGTGGTGGCCTATCTCGATCGCCGCGGCATCACCCACCGCGACATCAAGCCCGACAACATCGCCATCCGGCGCACGAGCCACGACAGCACGCTCCAGATCGTGCTCTTCGATTTCTCGCTCGTGTCGGTGCCGGCGACCAACATCCGCGCGGGCACAGCCGGCTACCTCGACCCGCTCCTGCCCCTCCGCGAGCCGTCGCCCCGGTTTGACAACTATGCCGAGCGCTACGCCGTGGCCGCCACGCTCCACGAGATGGCCACCGGCGTCTTGCCGCGGTGGGGAGACGGCCGCAGCGATCCGTCTCAGATCGACGACGAGATCACGATCGATGCCGACCTGTTCGACGTCGGCCTCCGCGAGCGACTCGCCGTCTTCTTCCGGCGTGCCTTCCGTCGCGAGATAGCCATGCGGTTCGACAACGCCGAGCAGATGCTCGCCGAATGGCGGGCCTGCTTCGAGGGGCTGGCTCTCGGCCCGAGTGGCGAAGACGCCGACACCGAGACCGACCTGTATCCGCAGCTCGCCACGGCCACGCTCGATACTGCCGTCGCCGCCCTCGGCCTCAGCACCCGGGCGACCAACGCCCTCGATCGGACCAACCTCCTCACGGTCCGGCAGCTCTTGGCGTTCAACCGGGCGAAGTTCTCCTCCATGCCCGGCGTCGGCGCGAAGACCCGCGGCGAGATCATCTCGGCGGTGCGGATTCTCCGGGAACGGCTCCTGCCCGACGGGCTGCCCGTGCCGGTCGAGACCAAACGGCCGGCCGCCGCCACCGTGGTTCCCTCCGATACCGTCATCGCCGAGCCCGGTGGAGAACCTCAGGCGGCCGTCGATCCGGCCACGCTGTCGCTCGACGACATCGCCGCACGGCTGCTGGCAACCCAGTCGAGCCGCGGCCGGGGCACGACCAGCGAAAACGTCATCGAGCACCTGCTCGGCCGCGTGCCCGACTCGCCGCTGACCGATCCATGGCCCACGCAGGTCGCCCTCGCCGCGGCCGTCGGCGTCACTCGCGCCCGCGTCAGCCAGCTCATCGGCAAGCTGCTCGCCAAGACTCTCAAAGACCCGGCGATTACAGCCCTCCGCAACGAAATGGTCGCGTTCGTCGAGTCGCAGGACAACATCTCCACGGCCGCGGAACTCGCCGAACTGCTCGTCTCCTCCCGCGACTCGATGCTGCCCGCCGCCGGGGCCACCCGCCTCGCCCACGGCGTCGTGCGGATCGCGATCGACACCGAGGGGATGCTGACCGAGCCGCGGCTGATGGCCCGCCGCGAGGGGTCGGCGGTGATCATCGCTGCGGCCCCGGTGCTTGCCGAATACGCGATCCGTCTGGGCCGCACGGCTGATCGGATTGCCGACACGCCCCCGGACGAGCCGCTGGCATCTCCGGCCCGCGTCATCGAGCAGCTCCGCGGCGTGACCGCTCCCCCCGAGGTCACACTTCCCGACGGCCGGCTCGCCCGACTCGCGGCCTTGGGGGCCCAACGGGCCGCCGTCTCCAGCCGCATGGAGCTCTACCCGCGCGACATGGAGCCGCTGCGGGCGCTCAAGCTCTCCCTCGGTGCCGTCAGCGGCGTCCGCGAGCTTTCCGAGGCCGACCTTCGCGAGCGGGTCACCAGCCGCTACCCCGACGCCGCTCCGCTGCCCTCACGGCCGGGGCTCGACGAGCTGCTGCAACAGGCCGGGCTCTCGCTGTCGTTCGACCCTGACGCCGCCGGCGGCAAGGGCGGCTACCGGGCCCCGCAGTTTGTCCGGCCGAGCGTCACCACCGGCAGCACGCTGCTCTCCCGCTACGCCACGGCACTGCCCTCAAGCCCCGCCGGCGAGATCGCCCCTGAGAGCGCCGACGCCCGCTCTCTCGAAGCCCGGCTGGCCCGAGCCCTGCGGGACGGCTCGTTTCTGCAAATGGTGGTGCCGGCCAAGGCCTACACGCAGGCCGCCGATGAACTGGTCCGCCGGTTCGGCGTGCGGCTGCTCGATGTGGAGGAGATCGTGCTCGACGTGTTCCGGCAGGAGGCTGACTCGGCGCGGGTGGCGTGGCACGTCGTCGAAGCCGCCGACGCCGATCGGGGCGGGGCCGACTGGTCGCGGCTCTTGCTGCTCGCCAAGCGCTGCCGCCTCGCGATCACCGCCCGACTGCTGACGCCGGGCGAGACGCCGCTTTTGGTCTACGCCGACATCCTCGTCCGTTACGACCTGCTCGGCCTGCTCACCGACCTCCACGACAAGATCGGCGCGGCCGACGGGCCACATGGCGTGTGGCTGCTCGTGCCCGGCGACCAGACGCCGCTGCTCGACCGACAGGCGACCGGCGTGCCGGGACAGAAGGCGATCGTGCCCGAAAGCTGGGTCCGCAACGCCCACCGCTCCGAACTCGCGACCTCCGGCAGCTGAAAGCCACCATGATCGACCGCACCGCCCTCCTCGACGACCTGAAGCGACTCGTGACCCGCGTCGAAGCCGATCTGCTCGCGCGGAGCGAGGATGCGCAGGTGCCCGAGATCGCCGAGGTGCTCCGCGGCGAATATGATCGGGCCCGAGCCGCCAAGCGCACGGCCGATACCTACGGCGCATGGCGGGAAGACCGGATCACGCAGGCCGCCGTCGCGTGGGTGCTCTCCTGCGTGTTCGTCCGGTTCCTCGAAGACAACGACCTCGTCGCGCCGCCGCGAATCGCCGGCCCGGGCGCGCGGCTCAAGCTCGCCCGCGACG
>JAYQOK010000015.1:34420-37919 GCA_038144795.1 Candidatus Kuenenia sp.
GGGGCGTGGGGGTCAAGGGCGCCCGCGACGCCCACCAGCACTTTTTTCTATCGCACCCCCGCGACACCGACCGCGAGTATCTCCTCTCGATCTTCGATGAGCTGGCGGCGTCGCCCGGCACGTCGGGCATCTTCGGGCCGCACAACGCCCTCCGCGAGATTCCCAACTGGCTCTCCGGCGACACGGCCCGCGAGGTCATCCAGTTCTTCCAGAAGATCGACGCCAACACCGGCCTGCTCATTCACGATTTCTCCGATTCGGCGTGGGACACGCGGTTTCTGGGCGACCTCTACCAAGACCTCTCGGCGTTTGCCCGCAGCCGCTATGCCCTCCTGCAGACGCCCCACTTCATCGAGCAGTTTCTGCTCGACCGCACGCTTGAGCCGGCGATCGACGAGTTTGGGCTCACCGACGCGTTCAAGATGATCGACCCCGCCTGCGGGTCGGGGCATCTTGTGCTTGGGAGCTTTGCGCGGTTGCTGGACCGCTGGCAGCGGGCAGAGCCGGCCACGCCCGTCCGCGAACTGGTCCGGCGGACGCTCGGCAGCGTGCATGGCGTGGACATCAATCCGTTTGCCGTGGCGATTGCCCGGTTTCGGCTGTTGCTCGTGGCGATGCGGGCCTGCGGGATCAAGCGGCTGGCGGATGCGCCAGACTTCCGACTGAACATCGAGTGCGGGGATTCGCTCTTGCACGTGCCGCTGATCGGCGGCCAGACGGAGTTGTTCGACAAGCACGACGAGGGCGAAGCGCAGCCCAAGCGGGGGCGGGCCAAGAAGGCCAAGCCCGGCGACGATGAGTGCGAACACGCCTATGCGTCGGAGAACCTCGCCGCGCTCAAGGCGATCCTGCGGCACGGGCAGTACCACGCGGTGATGGCGAATCCGCCGTACATCACCCCGAAGGACGCGGGCCTGCGGGACCGCTACCGCGACCGGTTCGCCGCGTGCCACATGAAGTATTCGCTCGCCGTGCCCTTCATGGAGCACATCTTCGCCTTGTGCGAACGGGGTGGCTTCACGGGGCAGATCACGGCCAACTCCTTCATGAAGCGCGAGTTTGGCAAGAAGCTGATCGAGCAGTTTTTCCCGAAGACCGACCTCACGCATGTGATCGACACGAGCGGGGCCTACATCCCCGGCCACGGTACGCCGACGGTGATTCTGTTCGGCCGTCGCAGGGAGCCCGTTGATTCGACCGTGCGGGCCGTCATGGGCATCCGCGGCGAGCCTTCGACACCGGATGATCCCGCAAAAGGGCTCGTCTGGACGGCGATCACGGCGCAGGTCGATCAGCCGGGATCGGAGAGCGATTTCGTGAGTGTGGCCGACACGCCGCGGGTGACGTTTCATGCGCACCCGTGGAGCATTGGCGGCGGTGGGGCGGCGGAGTTGAAGGAATGGATGGGAGCAGGTTCTCGCCCTCCTCTAAGCGGCTCGATTGTGTCGATCGGGCCGGCCAGCTTTGCGGGTGTGGACGACATGTTTTTCTCGAACCGCGATGCGCTTCGCCGGCACGCAATAACTGCAACGCAAATACGGCAGTTGGTCACGGGTGATGTCGTCCGCGATTGGTGTTTTGGAGAAGACGCTTTCGCAGTTACACCGTACGACGAGTTGAATCAACTTCTTCCGTACAACATTCAACAACCTTGGGGCAAGTACGTCTGGTTGACACGATCGCAATCCGAAGCGATGAAGTCATTTGCAAACAAGACACGAAAGGAACTTGGCGAGCCATGGTGGTCATGGTACCGGTGGATTTCTGATCGGTACCGCACCCCGCTCTCCATCGCCTTCGGCGAAGTCGCCACGCACAACCACTTCGTCCTCGACCGCGGCGGTAAGGTGTTCAAGCAGACCGCCCCCGTCATCAAGCTCCCCGCCGACGCCACCGAGGACGACCACCTCGCCCTCCTCGGCATCCTCAACAGCTCGACGGCGTGCTTTTGGTTGAAGCAAGCGTGCCACAACAAAGGCAGCACGGTTGACCAACACGGCGCTCGCCAGCGGACCGATCCCTTCGAGGACTTCTATGCTTTCAATGGCACGCGGTTAAGTGCATTACCTCTCCCCGCCTCCCGGCCCCTCGAACTCACCCGCGAACTCCAAAAAGCCTCCGACACGGACTCGACGCTGACGCCGGCCGAGGCGATCGCTCGGTGGGCTGTTGGTGCAGCAGCCGATCCGCCGCCGTCGTTCTGGCCCACGCTCAAGCGGGCTCTTGAAGATGCCGCCGGCGAGACGGAGGCGATGCGTCACCATCGAATCGCCCTGCAGGAAGAACTCGACTGGCAGTGCTACCGGCTCTACGGCCTGCTCGACGCTGACCTCACCTATGGAAAGCCGGTCCCGCCCGTGCGGCTCGGCGAGCGGGCCTTCGAGATCGTCATGGCCCGCCAGATGGCCGCTGGCGACCTGACCACCACATGGTTCGAGCGGCACGGCTCGACGCCCATCACCGACATCCCGTCGCACTGGCCCGCTGACTACCGCGACCTCGTCCAGAAGCGGATCGACGCGATCACGAGCGACAAAAACATCGGCCTGATCGAGCAGCCCGAATACAAGCGCCGCTGGAACACCGAGCCGTGGGAGAGCCAGCAGGCCGCCGCCCTCGAAGCGTTTCTGCTCGACCGACTGGAGCGGCTTTTCGATATCGACGGCCGGATGAACGACGCCGGCACGCCGACAGCCACGCTCCCAAGGGGTCTCGTATCGATCGGCGGCCTTGCCGACGCCGGCTCCCGCGACCCGCTCTTCATGGAGGCCGCCGAGGTCTTCGTCGGTGCCGCCGGATTCGACGTGACCGCCCTCGTCGGCCAGTTGGTCGAGAAGGCGGTGGTGCCGTTCCTGCCCGTGCTCCGCTACAAAGCGACCGGCCTCCGCAAGCATGCGGAATGGAAGGAGGTCTGGGACCTCCAGCGAAAGGAAGACGCGATCGACGCCCGCACATCGCTGCCGGCCGACGATCCCAAGCGCCTCACCACGGATCAGGCTACCGACACGAAGCGACGGGAGGTGGGCGACATCCCCGTGCCGCCCAAGTACACCTCGGCCGATTTCGCGAAGAGCACCTACTGGGCCCTCCGCGGCAAGCTCGACGTGCCGAAGGAGCGGTTTGTCAGTTTTCCGTTTGTCACCGGCGCCGACGGCCAGACGATGATCGCGTGGGCTGGGCTCGACCACCTCCAGCTCGCCAAGGCGATCGGCGATTTTTATGGCCTCGTCCAGACCGAGATCGGCGGCAGCGACGACGCCCGGCTCGTGCCGCTCCTCGCCGCGCTCCACGAACTCCTCCCGTGGGTTCGCCAGTGGCACCCCGGCAACGATCCCGTCTACGGCGGCGAACCGGCGGATTTCTTCGACGACTTCATCAAGGCCGAAGCCGCCGCCCGCGGCATGACGGTCGCCGAAGTCCTCAACTGGCAGCCCCCCGCCCGCACCCGCGCAAAACGGGCGGCCAAGAAGGCCGCCAAGAAAACCGCCAAGCGGGCCAC
>JAYQOK010000016.1:0-37162 GCA_038144795.1 Candidatus Kuenenia sp.
CTCGACCTTGAAATGGACAAAGCCCTTCGGTTCTCGGGATACGACTATCAGTTTCGCGTGATCGATGGCCGGCATGTGCAGGGCTATGCCGAGCACTGGCGAGAGGCGATGGCGTATCTCTGGCGCGGTTGGCCGGAGCGTGTGCAGGCGGGGCCGAGTTCTCCGCGGGCGCAGGAGGTTCTGATCCCCGGTGAGGGCTGGGAACTAGCGGCGGAGGGGTTCAAGAGCACGCGAGGTCCTGCGGTTAACGCGGAAGGCGCGGTCTATTTCGCCGACACCTCCAACAATACGCTGCATTGCATCGAGCCTGATGGCCGCGTGCGTGTGTTCGCCGAAGATGCTGCCCACGCCCACTGCGTTACGGTTGGGGCTGATGGAGCTGTGTTTACGGTGTCGGAAAAGACGGACAAAGTGATGCGGTTCGATGCATTCGGCCAAGGCACCGTCTACGTCGAGGGGATTCTCGGTCACAGTCTGCTCGCTCGCCCCGATGGCAGCCTCTATGTCACGAGCAACGGTGATAAACCGCACGGGCCGGGGAACGTGTGGCTGATTCGGGGTGGCATGAAAACGCAGGTTGATGCAGGGATTAAGTTTGCCACCGGCATGGCCTTTCGGCCGGATCAGTGGTTGCTCTCAGTGGCCGAAGGGCATTCTAAATGGGTTTACAGCTATCAGATCGCGGACGACGGAACCCTGATCAATAAAGAACGCTTCTTCCATCTCTACGTCGCCGACTGGGATGACGATGCGGGCCCTGAATCGCTCTGCTACTCGATCGAGGGCCGGCAGTTCATCGCCACGCGGGCGGGGATCCAGATCAGTGCCGACGACGGTCCTACGCAAATCATCCTGCCCGTCCCTGACAACAGCCGAGTGACGGGGGTGGCGATCGGGGGAGCAGAAATGAACACGCTCTACGCTTTCTGCATGAACAAGATTTGGAAGCGAAAAATCCGCCAGCACGGGATGGGGGCGTTTTCTCCATGGACTGGTGTGAAAGCCACCGCGCTGTAACGCCAAGGCCTTCGATCACGTACAACCCGAGTCTCAAAATAGCAGCGTTCGGTGAGTTTTTATTCTTCATTTTTCAAACGGAGACCCCCTGGCAGCGGCACAACTCAAAGGCAACATCCGACGTTCGATCGTTTACTGGCGCTTCAACGTGGGGGGCGACCAGTGAGATATGGACAAGACGTGTTCGGTCGCGAAGAGCCTGGGAGTCGAGTCGATTGAGATCTGCGAGCCTGAGGATTGGCCGATGCTCAAGAAGCACGGAATGACTTGTGCATTTCTTTCTTGACGAGATCGAGCGGCTACTAAGCGCTGCGGCAGGCGTAACGAGAGACGCGGCCACCTCCGCATCTGCCCGCCCGCCCGCGGCTCGGCGCTCAACCACCACGTGCACCTCCACGCCTACGTGACTTGCGGGCGTCTTCTTCAGTCCAGAAACGTGCCTGGCCGCACCTTAAACCGCGATGCCAGCAGCTTGATGTGAGCCACGGTCAGAGCACGATCCCCATGCAGAATTTTCGAGCCCATGCTGGGATGCACACCGAGCAGTTTAGCCAGCCCCGTGGCATTGATTCGCCGAGCTGAAAGGATGTGTCGCAGCACGACGATGCCTTTGATTGGCTTGATTGCGTGATGAGCCGCTTCGTAGGCCTGGACGAGCTGGGCGAGCGTTTCCATGTAAAGTTCCTGGCCATTCATGAGCTTTCTGCTTGCCATCAGCCGGTCGATGGTGTCGAGCGTGTTCTCGTAATGCACATCGTCTATGATGGGTTGCGGCGGCATCATGACTGGCGGTCAAAGCGTTCTGATGCCGCTTTTTCGACTGGTAACTCGCTGGGCGCGGCGACACAAGGTCCGCGAAACGGTCAAGTGCGAAAGGCGGCTGAGCACAGGAGCGGAGCAGATGCTCAACACTCCGAAAATAGCTCGGCGTAATCGCCTGGCCACCGGGCAGACCATTGATCAGGCCGACTCGAGCAACGGTGCCTGTTCGAGCCGCAGCACCACCGGCCGCGAGGTGCGGAGCGTGACCTTGGGCTGAGGCTCGACCGGTTCCTCGTCAGCCAGCCGCGCTCGGAAGCGGGCCAGCAGCGTGCCGACGATGATCTGCGACTCAATCATCGCAAAGCTGTTGCCGAGGCAGGTCCGCGGGCCGGCACTGAAGGGGAGGTAGGCAAACTTGTTCTTCTGCTCCTCACTCCCCGGCTCAAACCGCTCCGGCCGAAACGCTTCCGGATCCGTCCAGAGCGCGGGTAGCCGGTGGATGGCGTAGGGGCAGAAGATCACGAGATCGCCCTTCGCCACCTTCGTGCCGCCGAGATCGTCGGGGCCGAGGGCCCGCCTATCAAACATCCAGACCGGGGGATAGAGCCTGAGTGTCTCGGAGATCACGGCCTTGAGCCGTGGGAGCTTCGCCACGTCGTCCACGGTCGGAGCCCGCCCACCAGTTGCGGCCAGAAGTTCACTCCGCAGCCGCTCCTGCTCGTCGGGATGCCGGTCGAGCAGCACCCACAGCCAGGAGAGGGCATTGGCCGTCGTCTCATGCCCCGCGATCATCAACGTCATCACCTCGTCGCGGAGCTGGCGGTCGCTCATCGATTCCCCCGTCTCCTCGTCCCGCGCGAGCATCAGGATCGTGAGCAGGTCGCGGTGGGCGGCATCGCCCTGCGTGCCCTCCGCGAGCCGCCGCCGCTTTGTGGCGATCAGCCGCTCCACGATGGCGTTCAGTGACTCAAGCGCGGGCCGCAACCGACGGTTGTTGGCCGTCGGCATCCAGAGAGGGGCCCGGATTGGCGACGACACCCGGGCGGCCAGGCAGGCGAGGATCGTGGGGAAGATGCGATTGATCTCATCGGCGTCGTCGGCCATATCGTCGCCGAAGAGCGTCTCGGCCACGATTCGGAGCGTCACCTTCATCATGGCGGTGCAGGCGTCGACCGTCTCGCCGCGGCCCGCCGCCGCTTCCCACTCTTCGGCGCACTCGGTTGCCATCCGCGCCATGATCGGCCCGAAGTGGCGGACGCTCTCGCCGTGAAAGGCCGGCTGGGCGATCCGCCGCTGCCGCTTCCAGAACGCCCCGCCGCTGGTGAGCATGCCCTCTCCGAGGACGACACGGACGGCGTCGAAGGCGGGGGTGTGCTTGTCGTAGTTGGTGTAGTTTTCGAGCAACACGCGGCGGATGAGAGCGGGATCGGAGACACGATCCCCCCGCGTGAGGCCGATTCTCAAGGGCACGATGCCCCCCTGCCGCGACCGGCGGCAGAACTCGCCGAGCGTGTCGCGGGCGAGCGGCTCGAGGTCGCCGCCAATCAGTTTGAGGAGCATGCCGGCCATCATTTCGTGATCCAAGAGTCGCGTTCCATCAGCACACCGTCATCATGACACCACGAAAAAGCCTACACTGCCCTGGTGAAATGGCACCCCGAGAATCGTGAACAGCACGGTTGCCAGGGACACGCGCCGGCTGAGTTCAAGCCGATCGACACGCGGCGCCGGAAGCGGACCGTCTTTCTGCCGGTTGGCGACAGGAATCCGATACGCCGTCACCTCGTCGGCAAAGCCTTTGATGCGGAGATGATCTGGCTGGGCTGTGGGATAGTCGCCTGCCACCTGCTCAAAGGCCTGGTCGGCCACCACAACTTCTCCGGGCCGGGCCTGCCCCTCGAGCCGTGAGGCGAGGTTCGCCACATCACCGATCACGGTGTAGTCGCGGCGATCGGCAGAGCCCAGTCGCCCGACACGGGCATACCCTTTGGCCACGCCGACCCGTGCCCGCAAGGGCTGCCCGGTCTGCTCCTCCACCTCTGCCAACCCTTGAATGATGTCGATCCCCGCGGCGACGGCCCTCCGGGCATGATCCTCGTGACGAATCGGCACGTTGAAGAATGCCATGACGGCATCGCCGATGTATTTGTCGATGAAGCCTTCGTTCTGAACGACTCTCTCCGTGGCCATCTTGAGAAAAGCATCGATGACCGCGAACGTCCGCTCCGCCCCCAGTCGATTGGTGAGGTCGGTAAAACCCGTCAGGTCGGCAAACAACACCGATATCTCCACAACCCGACCTTCGTCGATGTAAAAGTCACAACGGGTGCACACGTTGGGGTTGCGGGGGCTTCGCCTGATCCCCAGCAGCGAAAACATGCCTCCCAAGACACCCTGCAAGGCCGTACCGCAAACCAGGCAGACGGGAGAACGTGGTTTCGGTGTCATCAACGTGCCTGGCATCATCGTGTCAGAATAGTTCAGCCAATCAAACATCGGCAAGCATCGCGGCAGCCGCCGCGGGTCACGAAGCGGCTCTCCCATCGGCAAATGCTTGTGAACGTGGCCGCGACCAGCCTATTCTTTTCCCATGGAATCTTGATCTAGTGGGCTTTGACAGAGAACGGCTGTGGAAGAACCCGCCTGGGCTAACGAACATGACATTGCCATCCGCACATCCGCTGGAGCCATATGTGTTTCGTGCTCCCACGCGACTCATCATCGGGCCCAGCACGCTCAGTAGGCTTGGGGAACTGGCACGAGAGTTCCGTACGACACGTGCACTGGTGGTGAGCGATCCGGGGGTCGTCCAAGCCGGCCATGCGGCGGCTGGTATCTCGGCGCTCGAAGGCGTGGGAGTGGCGTGCACGCTTTACGACCGCTTCGGTGAGAACCCGACCACGGAGCATGTCGATGCCGGCGCTGCAGTGGCCCTCGCGGTGCAGCCCGACCTGATCGTGGCGATCGGTGGCGGCAGTTCACTCGACTGTGCGAAGGGGATCAATTTCCTGCATTCCTTTGGCGGGCGGATGCAGGACTACTGGGGCCGCAATAAGACGCCGGCTGATCGAGGACCGATGCTGCCGGCCATCGCCGTGCCCACAACGTCTGGTACTGGGAGCGAAACGCAGTCGTTCGCACTCATCACCGACGCCGCCACCCATGTGAAGATGGCCTGCGGTGATGCGCGGGCGGCGTTTCGCGTGGCAATCCTCGATGTCGATCTCACGCTCACACAACCCGCCCATGTGGCGGCGTTGACCGCGATCGATGCGATCTCCCATGCCGTGGAAAGCCATGTCTGCCGGGCCGCGACGCCCGTCTCGCGAATCTTTTCCCGCGAGTCCTGGCGACTGCTGGCGACCAACGTGCCGCGGATGTTCACCGACCCGACCGACCGCGAGGCCCGCGCGGCAGTGCAGCTCGGGGCGGCCTGGGCGGGGCTGGCCATCGAGCACTCGATGCTCGGCGCCGCCCATGCGTGTGCCAATCCACTCACGGCCGACCATGGTGTCGTTCATGGTCAGGCCGTGGGGCTCATGCTCCCACCTGTCGTGCGGTTTAATGCCCAGGCGTGTCATGAGGCCTACGCGGAACTTGTGCATGCCATTGCTCCGACAGTCACCACCACGGCCGGCCCATGGCTGGCCGACTGGCTGGTCGCGCTCCTTGAAGCCGGTGGGCTCGCCACACGGCTTTCCGCGGTCGAGATTTCCACTCCCGCCATCCCACGACTCGCCGCCGCGGCGGCGTCGCAATGGGCGGCCGGCGTCAACCCGCGGCCTGTGACGGCCGCTGACATGGCTGCCCTCTATGAGGCCGCTCGATGAACCTTTTCAAGACAGCGTCGCTCTGGTTCGTGCTCGCCTGCACTACGACCTCCTTGGCCGCCGTTCCCGACGAGGCCCCTGCCAATGCCTGGCCTATGATGCGGGGTACGCTTGCCGGCACGGGGCGGTCGGTGACGCGGCTCTCGTTTCCACTTGTCGAGAGCTGGCAGCGCACGATTGACAAGACTGCCTTCGAGGCCACGCCCGTGATTGCGGACGGCACGATCTACGTCGGTGATCTCGACAGCACGTTCTATGCGGTCGCGCTCGACACCGGCGAAACCCGCTGGACGTTCAAGGCTGAATTCGGCTTCCCGGCGGCGGCAGCGGTGTCGCCCGACGCTGCGATTCCGCTGGTAGTGGTCGGTGATGCCGACGGCATCGTGCGGGCCCTCGATCACAACACTGGGGCCGTCTGCTGGGAGTATCGTACGGAGGCCGAGATCTCAGGTGGCCCGACGATCATGCCCACCGAAGATGGCCCGCGGGTACTGATCGGATCGCAGGACGCCACTCTCTCCTGTCTGCGACTATCCAATGGTACCGCCGTCTGGACCCTCGAGATCGCCGACCAGATTCGCTGCTCACCGACAGTGGCCGGTGGCATGGTGTTCGTGGCGGGGTGTGATGGCAGCCTCCACGTCATCGACGCCACAACGGGGAAAGAGACGGCGGCCGTGCCGATCGACGGCCCCACCGGCACGACGCCAGCCGCCCATGAAGGACGGGTTTTCTTTGGTAGCGAGGGAGGCATCTTTTATAGCATTGACATCGCACCACCCCGCGAAGCCTGGAAGACTGCGACTGGCGTCAAGGGGCGGACCTATCGCTCGAGCGCCGCAGTGGCCCGCGATCTGGCCATTGTCGGCTCCCGCAGCCGGGCGATCGAGGCCTTTTCATGCATTGATGGCTCGCAACGGTGGCGGCATCCTATGCGGGGACGTGTCGATGCCTCACCGCTGGTGGTGCATCTCGGAGACGGTGATCGTGAAGCCGTCATCGTCGGCGACTCCGCCGGCCGCATCGTGGCCGTTGACGCTGCCACGGGAGCCCCGCTCTGGGAATTCGATGCGGGCGGTGATTTTGTCGGTGGGGCGGCTGTCGCCGGTGGCCGCGTCGTGCTGGCCAGTGGCGACGGCACGATCTGGTGTTTTGCGCCATCGCCAGCGGAGTGAGAGAATGCAGCGATCACGGAGGATCAACGCGATGTCATTTTTCATGAGATTCATTTTTCAGTGTGGCTTGGTGAGCGGGGTGCTGTTGGCACCGGCCGCTGCTGATGAACCATCGGGATCTCGACCTATGCTGGTCTCCGAAGCCAATCTCCCCAAGGGATTTCCAGCCCCCGGCACCGTCGGCGAGGTGATCGTGAAGACCTATCCAGCCCATCGGCTGGCCCGCGCGACCGTCGGCAAAGACTCCGACAACGCGATGTTCATGAAGCTCTTCAACCACATCAAGCGGAACGACATCGCAATGACCTCACCGGTACAGATGGACGGCAACCGCGAATCGATGGCCTTTTTCTATGCCGCGCCCAACCTCGGCACGCCGGGCACCGACCCGAAAGACGCGGCCGTGGTGGTCGAGGATATCCAGGAGACCACCGTCGTCTCGGTTGGCCTGCGGGGCAGCTACTCCAAAGCCACAGCCGAAAAGGGCATCCAGCAGCTCCGCGAGTGGCTCACCGCCCACCCCGAATGGAAGGAAGCCGGCCCTCCACGCACCCTCGGCTACAACAGCCCCTTCGTGCCCAGCTTCCTCAAATACTCCGAAGTCCAGATCCCCATCACCCGCCCCCAGCGGTAGCCTTTCTGCGAGGAGGCGAGGGAAACCGGGAGGCGAGCGGGGCGGCGAACGCTCGAGGAGCGTTAGGAACTTTCGAGCCGGAAAAGGCGGCCCCCGCCATCAGACGAGCAAGCGAGGAAGTTCCTCCACGACGAGACTTTTGCCGCCCGCTCGCTGGCCAACGCCAGTTGACTCGGGGAACCGCAGACTTCGCCCCCCCTCCCCCAACTGTCAAAATCCATTTTCATGGATTTCCTTGGGATTTTCTGCCGATTTTTTTCAAGCGAACTCTTTCGAACGAGGGGCGTACTATTTGTTGCGACTCGCCTTGTTTCGGCCCCTGCCAAGGCCGCCCCAAGGCGACGCGGAGCAGACACCATGGCACGCAAAGATGCACTTTTAAACCTTCGGGCGATCCTGATCCGCCGCCGCGATGCCCTGCGCAGCGCTCTGGCGGGTGACCTCTCGTTACTCAAGGAACTGCGGAGCGAATCCCCCGGCGACGTAATCGATGCCGCCTACGACACCGCTCAGGATGAAATCAGTTCCCAGTTGGCCGAAGTAGAGAGCCGCGAACTCGCCTCAATCGAAAACGCTCTCGCGCGGATGAAGGCTGGCGTGTACGGGCTCTGCGAGGTCTGCAACTGCAAAATCCCCATGGCACGGCTCAACGCCCTTCCGTATGCCACGATGTGCATCTCATGCCAGCGGGATCTGGAGCGATCTGGCGGGATGGGTGGCCAGCTGGAACAGCCGGAGGAAATCCCGGGGGAAATGGAGATCGACATCTCCTGATCGGTGTCGGGTATGATGAGAAGGACGCGGAGATCGTCCATGATTCAGCCCCCGACCAGGAATAGTCTCGCCATCCCCGTTGGGGTCTCGATCGTCCTCTGCATCGGTCTTGCAGTGGCCGATGAGCCGCCTGTGAGGCTGGCTCCAATCAAGCCACTGGGTTCGGTTGAGCAGCGAGTCGATCCGCTGCGGCCGGCCAGGCTCACTGAGGCCGAGCGGGATAAGCTCTACGAGCAAGTCACCCGCGATGCTGACTATCTTGAGCGGCAGGCGGCCCAACTACGGCGGCTCACGCAGTTGCTACGGCCGACGGTCGTCCACATCGATGCCAAGAAGCCACTGCTGCGACCCCGCAACGGCAAGGCCAGTGAAGAGGAGGCCGGCTCGGGCGTGATCACCGAAGTCGCCGGCCGCACCGTCGTGATCACCAATCGTCATGTGATCCATCGGGCTGATTTGGGCAACATCACGATCCGCCTCGATGACGGCCGCGAACTGCGGCCCACGCGGCTCTGGTCCGACGCCGGCACCGACATCGGCGTAATGGAGATCGATGCCGACGATGTGGAGACGGCGCGGCTGGCAAAGCGGGATGCGGTGCAGATCGGCGATACGGTGTTGGCGATCGGCAGCCCGTTCGGGCTGGCCCACTCTGTTACACTCGGCATCGTGTCGGCCAAGGGTCGTCGCGACCTCGACCTCGGCGAAGGGAGCGTGAAGTATCAGGACTTCATCCAGACCGATGCCGCGATCAATCCCGGCAATAGTGGCGGGCCGCTAGTCAGTCTTCGGGGCGAGGTAGTCGGCTTGAATACAGCGATCGCCAGCAACTCCGGCGGCAGCGAAGGGATCGGATTTGCGATCCCGATATCGATGGTGATGTTTGTAACTGACCAACTCGTTCGCACCGGCACCGTTTCGCGGGCCTACCTCGGGGTCACCCTCGACAGCGTGTTCACCCACGATGCCGCCCGGCGACTCGGCTTGGTACGTCCAATCGGGGCCCGCGTGTCGGCGGTCACCAAGGGCTCCCCGGCCGACGTCGCCGGAGTGCAGCCCAACGATGTGATCGTGGAGTTCGACGGGGCGGCGATTGAAGATGACGACCATCTCGTGAGCATGGTGAGCATGACGCCCACCGATCGCACCGTGACGCTGGGCGTCTTCCGCGACCGGGAAATGATCGAACTCTCGATGCCTGTCGCCAACCGTGAGCAGTTCGAGTAGAGAAATTTCCTTACTCTGTCGCGGCACCGGCAGAGACGAGACTGCGAAGCACACAGTCGGCGACTGCCGCAGCATCACAGCCCACAAGCAGATCAGCATTGGGCCGCGCCGTCTTGGTCTGCCGACGATCGATTACCAGCATGCCAGTGGTGAGGTCTCCTGTGGTCTCGACGTCGGCTACGACGCTTGTCCGCTCGAAGAGTTCAGGATTCAGTGCCGCCACGAGCGTGACCACGTCGTGCATCACGATTCCCTCGCTCCCGAGAATCTGTCGGTGGGCACGAAATAGGTGGGGCAGCATCCGCCGGAGGATCATCCCAGCACGCGACGACTCATCGGGAAGTTCGTCGAGGATGTCAAAGCCGAAAATTACTTGACCGCTGGTCTCAAGCGGCACGAGCGTCTTGGCGACGGGTTCCCGAATAACATGGCGGGCGGCGTGGGGATCGCAGAAGAAATTGAAGTCGGCCACGGCCGTGGCGTTCCCGTTTCCGTGGATGGTGCCGCCACCGACCACCAACCTATGGATCAATTCTGCCACGGCTGGGTCGCGAGTCAGCGCCCGCGAGAGGTTGGAAAGCGGCCCAAGGGCGATGATTGTGACCTCCCGCGGATGGGCCCGCAGCGTCTCCCAGATAACCTTCTCGGCAGAATGGGCACCATGCAGATTGGCATGCGGCAGATTCAGCCCGCCGAGACCATCGCTACCATGAAGACTGAAGGGCCGGGCGGGCAGGAGCCCGTCAGCGGCAGCCACGCCAATCCGAGGCAGTCGCGGCGGATCGAGCAGCTTCACGAGAGACTGGAGATTGCCTGTCGCCTGGTCGGCTGGCACGTTGCCGCCGCAGGCTGTCACGGCCAGCACTTCGAGGCGGGGGTCGAAGAGGGCCATCGTGAGAGCCACGGCGTCGTCGATTCCCGGGTCGCAGTCGATGATTACTTTGCGGGGCATGACGGAATGGTACCAAGTCGCTGGCTGGGGGAAAAAATGCGGCCGGGTTTCGTGTGCTGGATCATTGGACGGTCATGCGGATCGGGGTTGCCCGTGCCACGTCGCCGGACGCGAGCGAAGGGCATCGTGCCCTTCGCTCGCTCGGATGCAGACTACGCTCCGCAATCCTGCTGCGCTTGTCTGCATACGCCGGCTCCCTAGCACGGGCAACCCCTCGCTGAGTTCGCGACAGGCTGAAGCCTGTCATCCCCGATCCGGAAACCAGGTCGGGGGTGGCGATCACCTCCTGGCGGCTGGCGTACAGTAAAATGTCGGTACCTCTCCGGGATTCCGCTTTCCGTCTCGAGTCAACGCATGCCTGCCGATAACACCCCGTCGATCGATGATGTCATGAGCCGTCAGGCTGCGGGGGAGGCTTTGACCCGTGGTGATGCCCGGCACTTGGTCGAGGCGGTGCTCAATGACGCGATTACGATCGAGGAATTTGGTGAGTGGCTCACCACGACGGCGAGCCGAGCACCGACGGCGGCGGAGATCGCTGGCGTGGCTGACGCACTGCGGGCACGGATGCGGCCGATCCGTGTGGTGCACCAGATGATCGGCGATACCTGCGGCACCGGCGGCGATGGCTCGGGCAGCTTTAACATCAGCACGGCTGCGGCGCTGGTCGTGGCGGCAGCAGGGCTGCCGGTGGCCAAGCACGGCAATCGGGCTGTGTCGAGCCGCACCGGAAGCGCCGACGTACTCGAGCAGCTTGGCGTTGAGGTGGCTCCGCCATCAGTAGTGGCCGAGCGTTGCCTTACTGACGTGGGGATCACATTTTTGTTTGCCCCGGCTCATCATCCTGCGTTAGCGAAGCTGCGGGATCTGCGGCGGTCGATCGGCCGTCCCACCGTCTTCAATCTCGTCGGCCCACTCTGCAATCCGGCTGGAGCCACCGTGCAGGTGATCGGTGTTGGCCGTGACGATGCCCGCTGGCCCGTGGCGGAAGCCGCGCTGCTGCTCGGCATGCAACGGGTGATCGTCGTGCGGAGCGAGGATGGTGTTGATGAGGTCGGGCTCTTCACGCCGACTGCCGTTCTTGATGTATCGCCCGCCGGCATTCGTGAGGCCACCTGGTGTCCCGAGGATTTTGGAGTGGCGACGCGATCGACCGCTGACCGCGGCCCCCTGCTCGCCGCCGACGCCGAGGAGAGCGCCGGCTGCATTCGGGCCGTGCTCAATGGTGAACTCGGACCTCGTCGCGACATCGTGGTGCTCAATGCGGCCGCATTGCTCTGGGCTGCAGGCCGGGCGGACGATCTCGCGGAAGCAATGCCTCTCGCCACAGCCACCATCGATTCAGGCCAGGCCAGCAGCGTACTTGAACGACTCCAGTTGGCATCCCACGCGAGTGAGACCTAGGCCATCGCCCGGGGTTCGCGCCATGCTGCCACAACTGACGATCATCGACGCCCCCGCGCAGCAGCCGGCCAGCCCCGGCCGCCCGCCACTCAAGCCCTGCTGCGCCCGCGAAGAGCCGAGCACCAAGCCCGAGCAATGGCGACTGTTTGCCTGCGGGATGCTCGCCGCCCTCCTCATGGCAGTGGCTATGGCGGGCATGGTTGGGCACATGTTCGGTTTGCATGTGCCCGAATGGCTATCGGGAACGCTCGGCAACTGGCTGCAGCTGATCCTCGCGACGCCGATTGTCTTCTGGGGCGGATCGCCGATTCTCACCGGCGGCTGGGAGGGACTCCGTCGGGGGCGACCGGGAATGTTTTCGCTGATCGCGCTGGGTGTGCTCGTCGCTTGGACGGCCAGCACAATCGGTACGCTCATGCCTGGCATCTTTCCCGCCGCCTTCCATCGCAACGATGGCAGTGTGGAAGTATTTTTTGAGTCGGCCGGCATGATCGTGGTGCTGGTGCTCATCGGCCAGCTCCTGGAAAGCCGAGCCCGCCGCAGCACAACGGCTTCGATCCGGGCGCTAATGGATCTTTCGCCGCCGACCGCTGATCGGATCGCCAATGATGGCCACATGGAAACGGTGCCGCTTGAGCAGGTTCGCCCGGGCGACCGGCTCCGCGTCCGCCCCGGCGGCCGGATTCCGACCGACGCGACAATTCTCGAAGGGTCGACTGCCTGCGACGAGTCGCTCCTCACCGGCGAGCCGCTCCCGGTTGACCGCGCGGCCGGCGACCGGGTGCTCGGTGGTGCCATCAATGGCTCGGGTGGGATCGTCGTGCGGGCCGACGTGGCCGCCGCGGAGTCACTCGTGGCCCGGATCACGCGGCTGGTGCGCGAGGCTCATGAGCACCGGGCACCGATCGAGCAGCTCGCCGACCGGGTGGCCGCGGCGTTTGTGCCTGCCGTGCTAGCCGTGGCGGCGGCCACCTTTCTCGGCTGGTTGCTGTTTGGCCCACAGCCACGGCTGGCTCTCGGCCTGCTCTCGGCAGTGAGCGTGCTCGTGATCGCCTGCCCATGCGCCCTGGGCCTGGCGACACCCCTTGCGATGACTGTGGCAATCGGCCGCGGTGCCCGCCAGGGGATCCTGGTGCGATCCGCCGAGGCGATGGAGAAACTCGCCAACTCGGTGACGATCGTCTTCGACAAGACAGGCACGCTCACGCAGGGCCGGCCGCAGATCGTAGCCGCGCTGATTCTGCAAAGCGACGGATCCCAGCTTGCCGTCAATGGTGATGATGGCTCGGCGTGGCAGGAGGCTTCAGCCCGCCAACTCCTGGGCATCACGGCCAGCCTCGAGGCCGCCAGCGAGCATGCGCTTGCTCACGCCTTCACCCAGGCGGCCGCCGAGGCGGGCATTGCACTATCGCCTACGGAACAGGTGGAGGCGGTGGTGGGCCGCGGCATCCGTGGCAAGGTCGGCGAATATGCGGTGCTCGTGGGAAGTGAGGCCTTCCTGGCAGCCGAGGGTGTCGACCTCGCCGAGAATGAGATTGTTGACCACCCTGCCGCAGCCGAGGCCACTTCGATCCTCGTCGCTCTCGACAGCCGGCTGGCCGGCTCGTTTGCCATCGCCGATCCGCCGCGGCTAGAAACAGTAGATGTGATCACTACACTCCGCCGCGAGGGGCTGCGGCTGGTGATGCTCTCCGGTGACCGCGATGCCACGGCGCAGGCCGTCGCGGAGCGGGTCGGCATCACGGAGGCCCATGGCGGCCTCACGCCCGCCGATAAGGCCCGCTGGATCGAGACCTGCCGTGCCGCCGACACAGCCGGCACCACAGTCGCCTTCGTCGGCGACGGCATCAATGATGCGCCGGCCCTGGCTGCAGCTGACGTTGGTATCGCGATGGGGTCGGGGGCCGACGTGGCCCTCGAGACGGCCGACATCACGCTCCTCTCCGGCGGCCTGGCCGCAGTGCCTCGGGCGATCGAGTTAGCGCGGGCCACGATGTCCACCGTCCGCCAAAACCTTTTGCTCGCCTTCCTTTACAACGTGCTGGCGATCCCCGTCGCCGCCGGGGCCCTCTACCCCCTGCTCGGCCATGTGACGAGCCCGATGCTCGCCGCCGCCGCGATGACGTTCAGTTCGCTTTCCGTGATCGCCAACTCATTACGGCTGCGATAAGCACGTTGGAATTCACCCAATCGTGGCGACGACCTGTTCCAGGAACGTCTTCAGCTCGGGCGAGAGCGCCGGCCCCTGAACGAGCGATTCGGCCTGATCCCGCAGTGCCTCCACGCATTCCGCCGGCGTCGCGTCGTCCGGAAGATCGATCACCGCATCGAGCGGCACATGTGATCCGCCTGAGAGAAAGCCGATGAGTTGCGAAACTGATCGCAGCCGTGGGTCGCGGGTCCGCTCGGCCTCATCGTGGAGCAGCGACCCCAGTAGCGCCGTATTGATGGCCAGCCGCCGCTGCACCTCAGCCGCCGTCGCGGCGCGAAAGCCCGATTCCTCCTTGAGCGAATCGAACTGCTGCTGATCGATCACGATCATGTCGAGCGTGGCTGGCTCCCGGCACAGCACCGTCGCCACCGCCGGCTTCCCCCGCCACATGCCGATCTCACCGAGCACGGTCGGGCACTGGAGGGCGGCCACCTGCTGCGGCTCAGCCTGCCCCTGTACGCTTTTCAGCACCACGAGCGGCGCCGTGGCCGCGAGCACGACATACATCTCCCGCACGCTCGCCCCTTCGATGATCAGCGGCTCGTTTGCGGCGAGAGTGACCGTCCGCCGCTCGTATCCAGCCGGGAGCTCGCCAGGCTCATCGAGGGCATGCAGCAGGACCGCACCGATCAGGCGGTCGGCATTCTGCCGGGGCCCGGCCTGCTCGTAGGCCTGCCACAGGGCGGCGACATCGGGGCGGTGCCAGACCGCCTGCCGGGTCGCGGCACGATCACCGCTGCCATCCGCCACCCGGCTCAGCCGCGCCTTCCATTCCTCCCGCCGCTGGTCCAGGTCGGTAAACACGCTGGTATCGGGAAAAAGATAGGCGGTCGTCGCCGGGTCGAAATGCCGGGCGACATGATCGGCACAGGTGGCATCGGTCATCGCGGCCGTGACCGGTACGATCCGCCGCGCGATCTCTTGAGCCATCCGACGAACCCGTGATGACGGGGGCCGTTCCTCGAGCCGCCGCTCATAGGCGGCACAAAATCGCTCATGGGCCGCAAGATCGCGGGGCATGCGGCTGAGGCCGACGGTGCCGGCCACGTTGTAAAGAATGTTGCACACATCAGCGGCGATTCGCCGGCCGCGATCACTCTCGGGTGCCACTCCACACATGGCATAGCCCCGCCGCAGACATTCGATGAAGGCCGTTGCCACGTAGGCATAGTCGGCCTCGTAGCCAGGGAGCACCTCCACGCCTCCGGTGGCAGTCGGTGTCACCACCCCTGCCACATGGTGCCGCAGGTTCACGATCCGCACCAGTTCCTGCCCGCCGGGCGACGACCGCGGCAGGCGAAACGACGCCCCAAAAAAATCTTCCGTGCCAAAGATCCGCTCACCAGCCCGAAAATGACCCTCGTTGCGATACGACGTGGTCACGATTGAGCCGACCCGTAACGACCGAAAGATGCCAGCCCAGCCAAAGCCGATCACATCGTGAAGGTACCGGCCACGGTGCGTCCACAGGTTACGGAGCGTGCAGAAATGCCAGGCCAACCGGATAAATGCCCGCCGCCTGAGGGCATCCCATTCCCTGTTAGACACCCCCCGGATCGGCGCGATGTCGCCAGGTTCGAGAAAATCCTCGAGCGATCCGCGAACAGAGGCGTTAACGTGCGGTTCCATGCTGCGACGCGTAGTCTACTCGTGACGGATGAAAAAGGGATTCAGGGAACGAGAGGCAAATACCCGTCGCGTTGCCATGACCGGCGATGAATCGTTTCCGCAAAATCCAGAGGGTGGCTCAGGTAGTTTCAAGCGAAAAACTACTGGATATTCCCGGCTTGTTTTATGATTTCTGCTAAGTTTCCCTCAACAGGGGTGGTTCGCAGTGTCGTTGTTTGATGATTCGGAGTCACGCTGATGCCTCATATCCTTTCCAGTGATCAGATCGCCGAGTACCACTGCGAGGGCTTCGTGATTGCCCGCGGCTTCTTCGCCGCTGACGAGATCGACCTTCTGCGAAGTGCAGCCAAGGTGGATCGTGAGCTCGACGAGCACTCATTCGGAAGAGCTGATGGGGAGGGTGGTACTGTTCGATTGTCGCTGTGGAACCATCCCGGTGACGGCATTTACGGAATGTTTGCCCGCTGTGAGCGGATCGTACGAAGCGCGGAGAAACTGCTTGGTGGTGAGGTCTATCATTACCACTCAAAAATGATCATGAAGGATCCTCGCGTGGGCGGCGCTTGGGCATGGCATCAGGACTATGGATATTGGTACCAGAATGGAGTGTTGTTTCCGTGGCTCGTGAGTGTCTCGATCGCAGTCGATCCTGCCACCCGTGAAAACGGCTGCCTCCAAGTCATCCCACGATCTCATGACCTTGGTCGTATTGAGCATGGCCTCACAGGTGAGCAGGCAGGTGCCGATATGGAACGAGTGCACGCCATTTTGGAACGACTGCCTCTGGTTTATTGTGAGACGGATCCCGGTGACGCCATCTTTTTTCACGCCAATCTGCTCCATCGTTCTGACATGAATCAGTCGGAAAACCCCCGCTGGTCGATGATCTGTTGCTACAACGCGGCAGCCAATGACCCCTATAAGGACTCACACCATCCCCGCTACACGCCGCTCCAGACCGTGCCGGACCAGAGCATCAGGGACGTCGGTAGCAATCACTTTGCGGAAGCTGGCGACCTTGCCTGGCTCAGCGGCGCCCGGGACCACTCAGCACGCGCACTCCCAAAGAAGCCGTGATCACTTTGTCCACTGAAGCACAGCATCGCCCGCCACCGATGCCGCACCATCCGCTGCCGGGCATCGGCTGCGTGGGGGCTGGGTTCATCATGGCGGATTGCCATCTCGTGGCTTATCGACAGGCTGGCATCGAGCCGAAAGCGATCACGTCGCGGCGGCTGGCTTCTGCTGCCAAGGTCGCTGCTCGACATAGCATACCCCGGGTCCATGACACGCTCGATGGGCTGCTGGATGATCCACAGATCGAGGTGCTCGATATCGCCGTGCCACCCGACGTGCAGCCGATGATCATCGAGGCAGCACTCACCCGAGCAGGCAAGATTCGTGGCATCCTCGCCCAAAAGCCGCTGGCTCCGTCCTATGGTGAAGCGCGGCAGCTCGTCGACCTCTGCGCGGCAGCAGGGATTCGGTTAGTCGTGAACCAGAGTATGCGATACGACCGCGCCGTCCGGACCTGCCACGAACTCCTCAACTCTGGTGCCCTCGGCGACCCGGTGCTCGCCACGATCGAGATGCGGGCGATTCCGCACTGGATGCCTTGGCAGCAGCGGCTGGGCTGGGTCACGCTTCGGATCATGTCGATCCATCACATTGACACCTTTCGCTTCTGGTTTGGGAACCCGGTACGGATTTTTTGCTCGATTCGTCCTGATCCCCGGACCGCCCGCTCGTTCGCACATGATGATGGCGTGTGCCTGACCATCCTCGAGTACGAAACCAAAGCAGGATCGGCGGGCCTGCGTTGCCTTGCTTTGGATGACGTCTGGGCTGGGCCAGCCCGCGAGGGGGCCGAAGATGATTCCTTCGTGGCGTTTCGCATTGAAGGCACCCGCGGTTTGGCAAAGGGCACGATCGGCTGGACGGCCTGGCCCGAACGGCGACCGAGCACGCTCGCCTGGACCACCACCGCTGGCGGCTGGCGGGTACCCCGCTGGGACGAGGCCTGGTTTCCAGACGCTTTTATCGGACCGCTCACGGAACTCCTCCGCGACCTCGAGGGAAGCGAACCGGCCCGCTGCACAGGCCATGACAATCTGCTAACCCTTGCTGTTGTCGAGGCAGCCTACCAGTCAGCCCGTGAACACCGGGCCGTATCACTCGCGGAGATCACCGGATGAAACTTGGACTGATTAATTCAGCGTTCGCGCAGGCTGGCAGGGAGACACGATTCGGTCTTGAAGCCACGAAGCGGCTCGGGTTTGACACTGTCGACATCTTCACCGACCCACTCGATATCGACGCCGTGGAGCGGAGGCTCGTGGTGGACACCTGCCGGGAGCTCGAACTCCCGATCGTGAGCCTCTGCTGCGTGGCACTTGGCCTGAGCGACTTCAATCCATCTGTGCGGCGTTTCCACCTCGATCGTTGCCGAGCTTTTCTCGATCTCGCTACCGAATTCGGTTGTTCGAATATGCTCCTTGTACTCGGTGAATACGTTTGGCAACGAGAGGTCATTTCGCCCAACGAACAGTGGCAACTGGGGGTTGATGCGGTCCGTGATCTGGGCCACCACGCTGCCGCAACGGGGATGAGGATCGCCATCGAACTTGAGCCCTTTCGTCTTTCACTGATCAACTCAATCGAGACGATGATTGGGTTTCTTGATGACGTTGGGCTTCCCGATACCGTGCGAGCAAACTGCGATATTTCTCATCTTCACTTGGTTCATACGCCGCCCGCTGAGATTGCCCGACTTGCCGGCCGAATCGAGCACGTTCATCTCAGCGACTGCGACGGCAACGTGCATGGTGATCTTCCACCGGGGCGGGGTGTGACGCCGATTGCCGACTACTTGGCGGCAATCCGCGACGCAGGATATGACGGCACAGTAAGCCTTGAGCTCGAATACGCTCCTGATCCTGAGCACATCATCGAGTGGATTACCGAGGCCCATGACGCAACTGCCGCGATCATGGCTGAACTCGGGTGCCGTGGCTGACGAACAGCGGAGTTCAGCCAAGCCGGACTGGCACGCTCAAGCCGTCATACGCAAACTCTACCCCCGGAGGCAGTTGGGCCGATACTGCCGCATGGTCAATATCGTGCGACATGTGCACGAACAGTGTTCGGCGCGCTCCCACCTGTGCGGCGACGGCCAACGCTTCATCGAGTGAGAAATGGGTGGGGTGCCGCGACGGCCGCAGACAGTCGAGAATCAGTGTGTCGAGCCCTTCAAGCAACGGCCACGTCGTGGCCGGAATCTCATTGGTGTCGGTGCAATAGGCAAGGTCACCGAAGCGAAACCCGAGTACGTCGAAGGCACCATGTCGGAGCGGCAGCGGCACAACACGGACACCAAGCAGCCTAAAAGGGGCCGACGTGATCCGCTCGAACGCCACTTTCGGAAGTCCTCCCCCCGGGGTTGGCACTGTTTCAAAGGCATAATCGAAGGCTTTCCGAATACGACGCTCTACCCGCTCCTCGCAGTAGACGGGGAGTGGCTTTCCGATGGCAAAACAAATTGGACGAATGTCGTCGAGACCGTAGAGATGATCGACATGGTCGTGCGTGTAAAGCACGGCGTCGACAACGCCGAGCCGCTCTCGAAGCAGTTGCGACCGTAGGTCGGGCGTCGTATCGACAAGGAGGGTACCCTCCGGCAATCCGAGAGCCACACTCGTGCGTGTCCGTCGATTTCGGGGATCACCGCTGGAGCAGACGGGGCATCCGCAGCCGATGACCGGCACACCGACGCTCGTGCCAGTCCCCAAAAAAAGTAGTTCGCCCGTGAGATTTCTCGGGGGCATGGAGGAAAACGTCGGACGGGTTATCGACATGGCGAGGAGTGTAGCAGGGAAGATTTGCCGGAACCCTCAATCCAGCAAAATGCTCGCTCCACACCACGCCTTGCCTGCCACCCCCTGCGGGGGTTACCGTTCCAAAACTGACGGTTTGCAGCGGTCGATCGCGTGTCTCGCACAAGTCACATGTGTTGTGTTCGCCTTTGGTGCGGGCGACTTGCGAGCAGCGAGGCGATTATGGTTGATCATGCCAAACCGGAGTGCTCGAGATATGAACACGGTTCGGGTTGGAAGGGAGCAACTGGTTGGGTGGCTAGGCTGGGCCATGGCAACTCCAAGGGAATGGACCGATCTGGCTGTACCGACCCCGCTATCGGGATCCTTCCAGCGACTGGGGGCAGACGGGGTGGAGGAGGGGGGTCACTTCGGACCAACAAACTGGCCGCTGGAAATCGAGGTTGACCAGACGCCGCTCGAGCAGCATGTCATCGATGTGGGCGCTGAACGATAGCCGGATGGTAGCCAGCCCGTGGCGGCTGTCTTGACCACGATGCCTCCTTCCCGCGAGAATCTAGAGGCGGTTAAGGTCGGAACCAACGCGCCGGCCATTCTGCGGCATCATTCATGGAATACCTCGAACGTATCTGGGACTCTCTCTCCAACGCCGCCGCCGGAGCCGGCTCGTGGTTGGAGCGGTCGATCACCGGCCTCTTCGGATCATCCAACGCCCGCTTCCTCCGCCGGCTCGACCCCAAGATCGAGGCCATCAACTCGCTCGAGCCCCGCTATCAGGCGATGAGCGACGAGGAGCTCCGCAGGCAGACGGCCGAGTTTCGCCGCCGCCTGGCCGCCGGGGAGACGCTCGACGACCTACTCGTGGAGGCCTTTGCCGTCTGTCGCGAGGGAGGCAAGCGGTTCCTCGGCATGCGGCACTACGACGTGCAGCTGATCGGCGGCATGGTGCTCCATTCGGGCGCCATCGCCGAGATGATCACGGGCGAAGGCAAGACGCTTGTGGCTACGCTCCCCGCCTATCTCAACGCCCTCGAGGGCAAGGGCGTCCACGTGGTCACCGTCAACGACTACCTTGCCCGCCGCGACATGGAGTGGATGGGGCCGCTCTATATGAACCTCGGCCTCACCGTGGGCGCGATCCAGTCGGGCATGGATCCCGGCGAGCGGCAGAAGGCCTATGCCTGCGACATCACCTACGGCACCAACAACGAATTTGGGTTTGACTACCTCCGCGACAACATGCGGATGGCCGCCCGGGGCGACGACACGTTTCCCAAGCACATGCAGCAGAGCCAGGGGCCGCTCAACTTCGCGATCGTCGATGAGGTCGACAATATCCTCGTCGATGAGGCTCGCACGCCGCTGATCATCTCGGGCCCCGCCCACGACGACGTCACGAAGTATTCGAAGGCCGACCAGATCGCCCGGCAGCTCAAGGCCGACACCCATTTCGAGGTGAAGGAAAAGGAGCACACCGTCGCCCTGACCGAGGAAGGCGTGAGGAAGGCCGAGAAGCTCGCCGACGTGGAGAGCTTCTACACCGCCGGCAACATGGAGTGGCCCCACCTCATCGACAACGCCCTCAAGGCTCACTACCTCTACAAGCGGGACGTGAATTACGTCGTGCAAAATGGCGAGGTCGTGATCGTCGACGAGTTCACCGGGCGGCTCATGCCCGGCCGCCAGTGGTCCGACGGTCTCCATCAGGCCGTCGAGGCCAAGGAGGGGGTGAAGGTCAAGGAGGAGTCGCAGACCCTCGCCACCGTCACGCTGCAAAACTTCTTCAAACTCTACAAGAAGCTCGGCGGCATGACCGGCACCGCCATGACCGAGGCCACCGAATTCTGGAAGATCTACAAGCTCGATGTGATCGCCATCCCGCCCAACCGGGGCCTACAGCGGATCAACCATCCCGACGTCATCTACCGTACCGAGCGGGAGAAGTGGATCGCCGTGGCCGACGAGGTGGAGCGGATCCATCGCTGGGACACGCTGGCGCTGACCGACGGCTCGTGGCGGATGGGCACGATCACAAAGGAATCCGATGCCGGCTACGAGTTTCAGCCGAAGGGAGAAAAGATCGCCGACACGATCCCCCGCGACAAGGTGAAGGATGTGCAGCGGAAGGGGCTGCCCGTGCTCGTCGGCACCGTGTCGATCGAAAAGAGCGAGTGGCTGGCAAACCTGCTGGAGAAGCGGGGCGTGCCGCACCAGGTCTTGAATGCTAAGCAGCACAAGCGAGAGGCCGAGATCATCGCCCAGGCGGGGCGGATGGGGGCGGTCACGATCGCCACCAACATGGCCGGCCGCGGCACCGACATCATCCTCGGCGGCAATCCTGACACGCTCGCCTGGGCCAAACTGCAGGACACCTACCCCACACGGCTCGACGTGCCGAAGGTTGAGTGGGATGCCCTCGTGGCTGAGATCTCGAACCGCGAAAACATGAAGAACGAGGGGGAAACGGTTCGTGGCATGGGTGGCCTGCAGATCGTGGGCACCGAACGACACGAGGCCCGCCGCATCGACCTCCAGCTTCGCGGTCGCTGTGGCCGGCAGGGCGATCCCGGCTCGAGCCGTTTCTTTCTCTCACTCGAAGACGACTTGATGCGGATCTTCGCCGGCGAGTGGGTGAAGAATGTGCTCACCCGGCTCGGTATGCAGGATGGCGAGGCGATCGAGAGCCGGATGGTGACCCGCCGCGTCGAGGCGGCCCAGAAGAAGGTTGAAGAGCGAAACTTCGAGGTCCGGAAGAACCTCCTCGAATACGACGAGGTGATGGACGAGCAACGGAAGCGGGTCTATGGCTTCCGGCAGAAGATTCTCGATGGCCACCCCTGCCGCGACCTGATCATGGAGATGGTTGACCGCCAGATCGACCAAAACATCGGCAGTTTTCTCGACAAGGACTACGGCCCGCAGACTTACGCCACCTGGGCCTCTGGCCATCTCGCTTGCGAACTCAATGGCAAGGATTTCCGCGGCCTCTCGCCAGACGAGGCTGAGCGGCTGGCCGACGACGAGGCGATCCGTCAGTCAGAAGCGCAGATCTTCGACGCCGTCGAGGAAAACCTGCCCGAAGGTGAAGAAGAGAGCGAGTGGAACTGGTCAGCGCTGGCCACGTTTGCCAACGCCCGCTGGAAACTGTCGGTGAACGACCGGGATCTCAAGCGGGCCGGCCGCGAGGGCGTGGCCGAGCTGCTCCAGGAACGGGCCCGCGCCGCGATCCAGCGGCTCGACCTCGAGGAGGGGCGGCGGTTTCTAGCTCCCGAATTCGGTCTCCGGACAGCCGCCGGCTGGACAGAGTGGCGGTTTGGCCAGGCCCTCGACGAGTCGGTGATCGAATCGACCGGATCCGATGAATCCAATGCCGAGGCGTTCAAGGAGGCTGTCCGTCGACTCTCCCGCGAGGTCTACGATCGCCGCGTAGCACAGTATGGCGACGCGATGCCACGGATGGAGCGGGCGGTCGTGCTCCAAATTCTCGACAACGCCTGGAAGGATCACCTGCTGGCGATGGACCACCTCCGGTCGAGTGTCGGCCTCCGTGGCTATGCGCAGGTCGACCCAAAGGTGGAATACAAGCGAGAGGGGATGCGAACCTTCGACTTGATGTGGCAGGGCATCGACGAGCGGGTGGTGGACATCGTCTATCGGATCGAGCAGGTCGAGGATAACGCGATGCAAAGCGCCTTCAAGGAGACGGCCGCAATCCACGAGGATGCCTCGACGGCGACGCTCCCGGCGAGTGGCGACCCGGGCGGGGACCAGCCTGCCTCCGACGCCCCGCTGGAGCCGATCCGCAACTTCGGCAACAAGGTCGGCCGTAATGACCCCTGCCCCTGCGGCAGCGGCAAGAAGTTCAAGAACTGCTGCGGCAAGTCGAGCAGCGTCGCCGCGGGATGATCGGTCGTTGTCGCGGCGGGCCGCGTGCATGATCCTCGACGTCGGCTATCTCGTCGTTGCCCTGTTGTCCCTGCCGTGGGTCGCCTGGCGCAAGCTCTCCGGTGGCCGACCGGTCGCGGCCCCATGGGCGCGGTTCACGGGCAGGATCGCCCCGCTGCCTCCCGCGACCGGCCCGCGGATCTGGCTGCATGGGGTAAGCGTGGGGGAGGTGCAGCTGCTTGCCGGGCTGGCTGAGGAGCTGCGGCAACAGGCCGAGAGCGGCGGCCGTCTCATCGACTGTGTCGTCTCGAGTTCGACCACGACCGGGCTCGCGGTGGCAGCCAAGCAGTTTGGTGCCGATCGCGTCTTTCCCTGCCCGCTCGATTTCTCGTGGGCCGTGCGTTGCGTACTCGATACCGTGCGGCCCGACATGCTCGTGCTCGGCGAGCTCGAGCTCTGGCCCAACCTCCTCGCGATCGCGCATGCCCGTGGTATTCCGATCGTTGTCGTCAATGCCCGCATGAGCGAACGCAGCTTCCGCGGCTACCGTCGCATCGAGCCGCTGGCCCGCCGCATGCTGGGCCGCACGAGCCTCGTCATCGCCCGGTCGCCTGCCGATGCCGACCGCTTCGCGGCCCTCGGAGCCCCGGCGGTGATCACGGCCGGATCGATGAAGTTCGACGGCGTACGGGGCGATCGACAGGGTCCCGACGTGCTCAGGCTTCGCCACCTTGCCGGACTTCCCGACGACGCGATCGTGTTTCTCGCTGGAAGCACACAGGCTCCCGAAGAGCACCTGGCGATCGATACGTTTCGCGCACTGACGACGGCGCACCCGCTGATGCGGCTCGTGATCGTGCCGCGGCATGTCGAACGGACGCCCGAGATTGCGGCGTTGCTCGACGCGACGGGCTTGCCCTGGAAGCAACGCAGCCAACTCGATGCAGGCGGAGCCGATCCCTGCGGACGCATGCTCCTGGTCGACTCGACCGGAGAGCTCGGCTGGTGGTGGGGACTCTCGACGATTGCCTTCGTGGGGGGCAGCCTCGACGGCAAGCGGGGCGGCCAAAACATGATCGAACCGGCTGCCTATGGGGCTGCCGTGGCCTTTGGCCCCCACACCCGCAATTTCAAGGAGGAGGTGCGGTTGCTGGTGGAGCAGGAGGCGGCAGAGGTGGTGCGGTCTGGCGAGGAGCTGACCGCCTTCGTCCGTCGCTGCCTTGAGGATCCCGATTTCACGGCCGACCGTGGCCGCCGCGCCGCCGCAGTCGTCGCCTCCCAGCGGGGAGCCCGAGCCACCACGGCAGCCATGATTCTCGACCGTTTGTTCGGCTCCGGTTGTCGTTTTTCGGCCCCTTTTGGATAATCGTCGAAACGATTTGCGGCGGTCTGGTTGTCGCCGCTTCCCTTTCATCGCACTTCAGGCACGAGGCATTTCTGTGGCAGCAGGCAAATTTCTTTTCACGAGCGAGTCGGTCAGCATGGGTCACCCAGACAAACTCGCCGACCAGGTCTCCGACGGTGTGCTCGACGCCTACCTTGCCCAAGACCCGCTCAGCCGCGTGGCCTGCGAGACGATGGTGACGACCGGTCTGGCCGTGGTGGCCGGCGAAATCACGTCACGGGGAACGATCGACTACCAGCAGGTGGTTCGCGACGTGATCCGTGACGTCGGCTACACCGACGACGAGATGGGGATCGCCGCCGACACCTGCTCCGTGCTGGTAGCCGTGGGCAAGCAGTCAGGCGACATCGCCATGGGCGTCAACGACGATGCCAACTCTGGCAAGGACATCGGCGCCGGCGACCAGGGCCTGATGTTTGGTTACGCCTGCAACGATACGCCGGAACTGATGCCGCTGCCCATCGCCCTCTCCCACCGCATCCTCAACCGGCTCACCGAGGCCCGCAAGAAGGGTCAGGTTGATTGGTTGCGGCCCGACTCCAAAAGCCAGGTGACGATCGAGTTTGACGGTCACCGACCCATTCGCGTCGACACGGTCGTCGTTTCGACCCAGCATGCGCCGCATGTCAGCAATTCCGACATCCGTGACTTCGTGGTTGACCAGATCATCGCGAAGGAGCTGCCCGGTGATCTCGACACGGGCAACATCACCTACCACATCAACCCCACCGGGCGTTTTGTGGTCGGCGGCCCCCACGGCGACTGCGGCCTCACCGGACGGAAGATCATCGTCGACACCTACGGTGGCTGGGGCCGCCACGGCGGCGGCGCCTTCTCCGGCAAGGATCCGACGAAGGTCGATCGCAGCGCCGCCTACATGGCCCGCCACGTTGCCAAAAACATCGTCGCCTCGGGGCTGGCCGACCGTTGTGAAGTGCAGCTTGCGTATGCGATCGGCGTGAGCGAGCCGGTGAGCGTGCGAGTCGATACCGAAGGCACCGGCAAGGTGTCGGATGAGCGGCTCTGCGAACTGGTTCGTGAGTTTTTCCCGCTCACGCCTCGCGGCATCATCGAAGCGCTCGACCTGCGGCAGCCCATCTTCCGCCGGACGGCGGCCGGCGGCCTCGGCGGCCGCGCGGAGTTGACCAGGGGGAAAAAAGACAAGGCGAAGGAGCTTGCCAAGGTGGCCACTGCTACCGTGGGAGCCACCTGATCGCAGACCTGCCAATCTTCCGTTTCGTCGCTGTGTCGCACCAACCACACTCACATGCCGGCCTCGACCACACTCCCGTCTTGGGCAACGTGGCAATCGAGCGGCTGCTCATGGGTGCGGTGGGAAGCGGGGCCGGCGGGTTGGCGCTCGCCTGTGGCGGCATGCTCTTGGTACGACGGCTCTCAGGCAGCGTAACCATGCCGCCGGGTGCTGCGGCTCTTGCCTGTGTTTGTGGTGTTGGTGGGCTGCTGGTGGCCATCGGTGACCTGGCCGCGCAACACCGAGGCGGCCGTGGTTTGCTCGCAACCCGCATTGGCTTCGCGATGGCCGCTCTGGCGATCGCGGTACCGCTCCCCACTACCTTCCCGGCGCTCCTCATGGCCCTCGTCACCGCTGCGTGTGCAGTCGCACTCCTCGTGCAGCCCTGGGCTGGCCATAGGCTCGGGCTGCCATCGGGCGGCAGCCGGCTTGGCTGGCGGACTGTCGAGCCGCCTCGACTAACAGGCATCCCTGCAGATCTGACCAACCAGCCGCCTAGGGTACCGGATTCGCTGCCGGGGTCAGCCGACTGGCACACCGCCGATCAGGGCTACTTTTCGCTTGAGCAACTGGCCGCCGATGAGCATCTTCTCCAGCACCAACAGCGGTTCACCCGGGCCGACGGCAGCGAATGCATCCGTGGCAAACTGTTTTTGGCCGTCCCCACGGGTGTGCGGGTCGCCTCGGGGCATGTCGGTTTTTGCCCACCCTTCGCGACCATTCCTATGATCGATGTGACAACTGCCTATGATGAGGTGGAAGCGATGGTCGCCGCGGCGGAAGTGCTGCCCTGGGGCGTACGGATCGAGTGCCGGCTTGACGAGCCAGCCGACGAATCGTTTGAAATTCCCATCGACATCGTCGCCACCTTGCCACCTCCTTCCCCACAGCCCGCGACCGCCGAGTCGTGATCCATTCCCTAATGGCTCGCTGGCCCGAATATCTCTGGACGACGATCTTCACGTACGGCGTGATCTTCATCGGTTTTCCGCTGCTCTGTTTTCTGTTCTGGGCATGGGTACGGGGATGATGCGTCAGCCGCTTCCCCCCGACCTTCCGGCTAATCTGGCCGGACACCTCACTGCCGTCGGCCAAGAGCCTGTTTGCGCAAACTGGGCCGAACTTGACCCCGCCCATCGTTCAGCGTTCGTAGCTCAGTTGCAATCACTTGACTGGCGCCTGATCGGTACCATGCGACAGCGGGTGCTTGCCATGCGGAAGCACAGCGAGGCAGACAGTCCTACCCAATTCAGCTTCGAGCAGGCTAGCACGCCCCCCAGCCTCCGACTGCGGGACGGGACCAATTCGATTCCGCCCGCGGTCGCGGCGGCCCGCGGCACCGCGGCTCTGGCAGCCGGCCGCGTGGGGGCGATTCTGGTCGCGGGCGGTCAGGGCTCGCGGCTCGGCTTCGACGGGCCGAAGGGGCTCTACGAGATCGGGCCCGTCTCCGGGGCCAGCCTGTTTGAAATTCTGTGTGGCAAACTGGTGGCCGTGTCGCGGCGGCATGGCGCCGCGGTGCCGTTGGCAATCATGACGAGTTCGGCCACCGACGCTGCCACGCGCGAATTTCTGGCCCGACACGACCGCTTCGGCATCCCGGAGGATCGGCTGCTCTTCTTCCGGCAGCACGACCTCCCCGCGCTCGACGACACGATGGGCATCATGCTCCGCGATGGGCCAGGGCATATCGCCATGGCCCCCGATGGCCATGGCGGCATGCTCGGCAGCCTCGCCGAGGCTGGGGGCCTCGACTGGTTTGCCCGACAAGGGGTCGATCACATCATCTCGTTTCAAATCGACAATCCTCTGGCGCTGCCAATCGATGCCGAGTTCCTCGGGTATCACCTGCTGACTGATTCGGAATTCACGCCCCAGGTCGTTCCCAAGGCCGATCCAGCCGAACGGGTCGGCGTAGTCGTGACGAGCGATGGCACCACCCGCATCATCGAATACAGCGACCTGCCGGCGGAGCTGGCTGCGGCGCGGCTGCCGGACGGCCGTCTGAAATTCCATGCCGGGAGCATTGCCGTGCATGCCTTCACTCGCGGCTTTCTGGAACGCACCGCCGGCCAGACCGATGCCCTGCCGCTCCACATGGCCCACAAGGCCGTCCCATTCATCGATGGCTCAGGGCAAGCTGTCACGCCCACCGCTCCGAATGCCTACAAGTTTGAGCGGTTCCTCTTCGATCTCATGCCATTGGCCCGCACCGTGACGCTCGTCGAGGTCGATCCGGCAGAAGGGTTTGCCCCACTGAAAAACGCCCCCGGGGCTGCCGCTGACACCGCCGATCATGTAAAGGCTGCCATGGTTGCCCACGCCCGGCGGATGCTCCGGCGGGCGGAGGTGATGGTGGCCGATGAGATTCCGGTCGAACTGGCGGCCGACCGGATCATTGATGCCGACGACATCGCCGCCTGCCTCCCCCTGGGAAGCATGATCACAAAGCCACAGGTTATCGGCACATAATCTTTTCCACGAAAGCTCCCTGCCTCCTGAGGAATGTTCTATGCTCCATGCGATCGTGATGGCCGGTGGATCCGGCACCCGCTTCTGGCCCGCCAGCCGCGCCGCCCTGCCCAAGCAGCTCCTTCCCCTCGCCGGCAACACCACGCTGCTGGAAAACACGATCGAGCGGCTCGAGGGGCTCGTGCCGGCCGACAGCATCATGGTAGTCACAGCGGCGCGGTTGCTCGATGCCGTCCGCCGCCAACTCCCGCAGTTGCCTGCGGCCGGCCTCATCGGCGAGCCCTGCAAGCGCGACACCGCCCCCTGCATCGGCCTGGCGGCCCTGCTCGTCTCCCGCACCGATCCCGACGCGACGATGGCCGTAATGCCTTCGGATCATGTGATTCATCCCACTGAGCAGTTCCGCGAGGCGATTGAGCTGGCAGCTGAAATGGTCGCCGCTGCTCCAGGGCGGCTAGTGACGTTTGGTATTCAGCCGACCTATCCGGCGGAGAGCTTTGGCTACATCCAGGCCGGCGAACCGCTGCCGCTTCCTGCCGGAGCAAAGCCAATCGCGGCCGTGCACCGCGTCGCCAGCTTTAAAGAGAAGCCGGCGGCAAGCGTGGCCCGGGAGTACCTCGCAGCCGGTGGTTACCTGTGGAACGCGGGGATCTTTGTCTGGAAGGCCCGCACGATCCTCGAGGCGCTCGCCGCCCACCAGCCAGAGTGTCTGGCCCGGCTCGAGGCGATCGCGGCCACCTGGGATACCCCTGACCGCGATGTCGTCTTCGCCCGCGAATTCTCGGCAATCAAGGGAATCTCGATCGACTACGCGGTGTTGGAGAAGGCAGCCGACGTGGCGGTGATCGAGGCGCCGTTTTCCTGGGACGATCTGGGCGGCTGGTCGGCCGTGGCCCGCCAGCGGGGCACCGACGAGGCCGGCAACACGGTGGTGGGCCGGCATCTCGGCATCAACTCCACCGGAACGATCGTGCATTCCGACGGCCATCATCTTGTCGTCACGATGGGCCTCGAGGATATGCTTGTGGTGCATACATCAGACGCGACGCTCGTGGCCGCTCGGGCCCATGAGGAGTCTGTTCGCAAGGTAGTCGCCGAACTCGAGAAACGTGGATGGGTCGAATACCTCTGATTTCCTGTGCAAAAAGCCATCCATGGGCTTTTTGCACTTGGTCGACCGGTCGAAAAGCCAAGGTTTTCGACGGTCGACAACCGCTGTCTCCAGCAACGGCTTTCTGGTTCGAACGATTGTTCAAGTTCACGTGCTTCGTGTCTCTGCTCCTGACCGGGATCGTGGGGGCGGAGGAGATCGCTGCGACCGATGAGGTGACGTGGCTGGAGCGGCTGCGGCTCTCGGCCGAGGCCCTGCACTGGTCGGATGAGCTGGTGCGGCACGACTGGCGGCTGCAGCGACGGCCGGGCACCGATGAATGCCGGATCCTCGACCCTCAGGAGCAAGTCGTTTGCAGCGGCAGCGGCGACGAGTGCCAACGACGGTTTGCGACGCTGGAAGCTTCCGGCCGTATTGAGCCCCTCAGCGGGCCGGCCGTGATCGTGCTGCACGGGCTCGGGGAAGGCCGCCAATCGATGCAGCCGCTCGTGGAGCATCTTCGCGCCAGCCTCAATGCCACTGTGCTCGCCTTCGGCTATGCCAGCACGAAGGCCGCGATTGCCGATCATGGTCAGGCGCTCGCGAGCGTGGTCGCTGGCCTGCCAGATGGCACCCGCGTCAGCTTCGTGGGCCATAGTCTCGGCAACCTTGTTGTTCGCAGCTGGATCGGGCAGGCCGCAGCCCCTCACCTCGAGCAACTCGACCGGGTTGTCATGCTCGGCCCTCCCAATCAGGGCTCTGAATTAGCGAAGAAGGCCGCGCAGGTCTGGATGCTCGCCGCGCTCTCCCAAGGCGCAGCCCGTGATCTCGTCGTCGACTGGGAGGCTGTCGCGCCCACCCTCCCTGCGCCCTCCTGCCCGTTCGGGATCGTGGCCGGGGGCACCGGCGATGATACCGGCTACAGTCGCCTACTCGACGGGGATGACGACGCAGTGGTCACCGTCGCCGAAACCAAACTCGACGGCGCAGATGATTTTTTTCTCGTGCCGGTGCGTCATGCCGCCATGATGAAGAGCCCCACCGTGCAGGATGCTGTAACGGCCTTCCTCACGACGGGGCGGTTTCCCATGGCACGGGTCGACGCTGGAGCAACCCCATGACCAGAGGCGTGACCGGCGGCAGGGCGAGCGGCGGATCGCCGCTTCCACCGGGCCGCGTCGCCGGCGTTGATTATGGACGGCGGCGGATCGGCGTGGCGATCTGCGATGCCGAGCGGATCCTCGCCAGCCCGCTCGTGGTCCACGAGACCAAAGGCGACACCGCAGCAGATGCCACCTTTTTTCGCCGGCTCGTTGCCAACGAATCGATTGTGGGATTCGTGATCGGCCTGCCGGTCCATGCAGACGGATCAGATAGTAAAATGTCGGTGGAGGTGGAACGGTTTGGTAGCTGGCTCGCCGAGACCACCGGCCTGCCGTGTGTCTTTCACGACGAACGCTACTCCTCCCGTGAGGCGACTGGCTTGCTCGCCGGTTCCGGCCTCACCCGCGGCAAGAAGAAGCAGCGGTTCGACGCGGTTGCCGCGCAGGTCGTGCTCGCCTCGTGGATCGAAAGCCAGGCCCACGCCGGCGCGGCCCACGCCCCGGGCCCGTTGGAGGATTGAGGAGGTCGTTATGTCGGAGGCACCGTCCCGTCTGATCGTCGGCTGTGGCTACCTCGGCGCACGGGTTGCCGACCGGTGGCGCGCAGACGGATCGCAGGTGTACGCGATCACGCGGAATGCGGTTCGGGCGGCCGATCTGGCTTCCCGCGGCATCGAGCCGATCGTGGCCGACGTCACCCGCCCCGCCACGCTTCCCACGCTCCCCGCCGTAGCGACGATGTTCTGGGCCGTAGGATTTGACCGCACGAGCGGAGCCAGCCACCACGACGTGCATGTTGCTGGCTTGGGCCGCCTCCTCGATGCGCTGCCAGGCCACCCGCGACCGATCCTCTCCAGTTCCACCGGTGTGTGGGGCGACGAGGGGGGCGGCATTGTGAATGAGGCCACCCCAGCCCATCCAACGCGGGAAGCCGGCCGGGTGCTACTGGAGGCCGAATCGCTGCTGCGTGGGCATCGGCTCGGGCCAGGCGTGGCCCTGCGATTTGCCGGCCTCTACGGACCTGGCCGACTCCCCCGGCTGGCTGACCTCGAAGCCGGCCGCCCCCTGGCCGCCGACCCCGACAGCTGGCTTAATCTGATTCATGCCGACGACGCGGCAGCAATCGTCTGTGGCATCGCCGCCGCAACAGCGCCCGCTCCGCTCTACGTCGTCTCTGACGGCCATCCTGTGCAACGTCGCGACTGGTATGGCCGCATCGCCACCTGCCTCGGCAGCCCGCCACCGACCTGGGACACTACCGTCCCCCGATCCCGTAACGCCGACAAGCGAGTCGATCCTTCCCTGCTCTTCCACGATCTGCCGCTCACCCTCGCCCACCCAGATCCACTGGCAACGATCACCGACTTGGTACGGAAAGCCTAGAGGCTGACACTCGCCCGCCAATAACGTAGGTCGTCGGAAACAGGGATGCCAGGCGGGGCTGCCTACGCAAGAGGTATCTTCAGTTGCCCCCTAAACACCGCGACAGCGCTACGGCGTCGGCACCGGCTGGAGCCGTTGGGTAGCAGTCGGGGCGGTACGGGCGAGGCTGGCTGTGCCATTGGCCAGGGCCTTGAGATAGTCGACCGTCACGTTCATCGCCTCGTTGAAGTAGAAGTCTTGCTTCACGACCGGCCGCCGCCGCGACTCCATTTCCTCCTCGAGCTTCTTTTCCTCGTCGTCCGCCGCCCTGCCTTCGTTCCACTGCTTGGCAAACTCCGACTCGACCAGCGAAATCGTCTTCTCTTCCTTTCGCTTCTGGTACTGCGCGATGTCGTGGGCCACCTTCGCAAACTCCTCGTCGGTCGCCACGCGGGCCGCCGAGCGTTCGCGGAGCGTCGCCAGCATCTCATCGCTCACCCGGCCAGTCGATTGGAATTCGGCCGCCGGCACCTTGTCGAAGCCGATCGCATGATCGAGATCCGATTCTCCCACCGGCAGGTGCGTGGTGATGCTCGGCAACTCGATGTCGCTCTTCACGCCCTCGAGCTGCGTGCTCAGGCCACCCGGTCGGTAAAACTGCTGCATCGTGATCTTGATCGCCCCCAGCGACGGGGCATTCGGCAGCCGCTGAAAGAGCTGCCGACCGAGGTCGAGCAGGCTCTGCACTGTGCCCTTACCGTGAGTCGCCTCATCACCGATCACGAGACCGCGGCGATAGTCCTGGATCGCGCCGGCCACGATCTCGCTGGCGCTGGCGCTGAACTTGTTCACCAGCACCACCAGCGGCCCATCCCAGGCCACACCCGGCTCGACGTCGTCATAGGGCTGCACCCGCTTGTCGGCATCCTTCACCTGAACGACCGGGCCGGTGTCGATAAACAGGCCGGTCAGCGAGATCGACTCCGGCAGCGAGCCGCCGCCGTTGTTGCGGAGGTCGAGCACCACGCAATCGACGCCCTGCCGCTTGAAGTCATCGAGGAGCCGCCGGCAGTCGCGGGTGCTGCTCTTGTATTCGGCCTGCCCCTGCCGAGCCCCAGCCATGTCCATATAGAAGCTTGGCAGATTGATAACACCGATCTTGTACGGCTTGCCGTCTGCCTTCTGGCCTTGTTCGATCACCTCGCCGCGGGCTTCCGCGTCCTTGAGTTCGATCTTGGCCCGGGTGATGTCGTAGACCTTGGGAGCCGTCTCCCCGACCGGAATCACCTTGAGGCGGACCACTGTGCCCCGCTTGCCGCGGATCAGCTTGACGACCTCATTAAGGTTCATGTCGACAACGTCGACAATTTCCCCATCGCCCCCTTGGCCGACGCCGACGATGCGATCCTTCGTCTTGAGGCGGCCGTCCTTGTCAGCCGCGCCGCCGGGCACCAGTTCGGCGACGGTGGTGTAGCCGTCCTCACCCTTGAGCGACGCGCCGATCCCGTCGAGTTGGAGCCGCATGCCAATCTCAAAATTTTCGAGCGTGCCGGGTGACATGAAGCTGGTATGCGGGTCGAGACTGCTGGTGAGCGATGTCAGATACATCTCCAACAGTTCATCGGAGGTCATTTGATGCATCCGTTTGGCGAAGCTGTTGTAGCGACGCCGCAGCTTGTCTTTCGCCTCTTCGATCGGCGTCTTTTCCATCTTCTGAACAAGCAGGTCGTACTTGATCCGCTTCCGCCAGGCATTCTCCGCCTCGGCTTCGTTGGCAGCCCAGGTCGTATCCTCACGGTCGGTGACTATCGATTCCGGCTTCGTGAAGTCGAGCGGCGTCTTCAGGAGCCGGTCAATCAGCGGCAGCCGCGAATCGACCCGCTGCAGAAAGCGGTCGAACACCTCGTAGGCGAAGCTGATATCCCCCCGCTTGACGAGGTCATCGAGCAGATCCCGCTTTTGCCGGAAGGTGTCGATGTCACTCTGCAGGAAGTAGACCTTCATCGGGTCGAGCGACTCGATGAAGATATCGAACCACCGATGGGCAATCTCGTCGTCGATTGGCCGGCGAAGAAAATGCTCCCGCTCGAGATAGCTGCGGACTGCAAGCGTGATCTGGCGATCATTGGGGCCGGGAGCGGGAGCGCCGGGAGTTACCGGCTCGGCGGCGACCGGGGCGGCCTGCTGAGCCACCGCCATCCAGCCCGCCCCGACGGCCATAATCAACGTGCCGAGCATGGCGAGCCTGGCGATGCGGGATGTTCTCGAGCCGACGGCGACATCGCTCCTGATGATCTGCATGGTGGATGATTCTCCCAGGTTCCATCGCCGGCGGATTCGTCGCCGCGTCACTGAATCTGTATTGTGGCGACTTAGCCCGCTTCTGGCGAGAGATTCTTTTCGCGAGAAAAGACCGCTTCATCGCCGAATGCCGCCCGAGCCGAATCGGTAGCCCGAGAGACGAGGGCCTCGGCAACGTGGCGGTCCGCTCCCAGCCGCGACACCTGCACCCAGTCGATCTGTGGACACTTTGCCCGCCACCGCGTCACAGCGTCGGTCACCTGGTGTTCCACATGCCCCTGAAAGAGAAGATGGGGCTGCACGACAATCCGCCGCGGTCGCCGTGCCGCAGCCGCCGCCAGCGCCTCGTCGAGCGTCGGCCGGGCGGCAGCCGCAAAGCCGATTTCAAAATCGGAATGAATGGTGGCATCGCCCGCCAGGCTGGCAACGGCCCATGCGCGAAACTGGGCAACGCCATCGGCGGCACTCGAGCCACGGCCGAGGACGACCGCGACCGTTTCGGCGGGATCGAGCGGCAGCCTCTTGGCCAGGGCCTCGTGCCGCCGCTGCCGCGACAGTGTGAGCAGTTCCGGATGGCAGCCCAGTGCCGCCGACTGGGTCACCTCGAGGCAATGCTGTTTTGCCGCATCGACCACGGCCTCAGGAACATCGCGAAGGGCATGGCCGGCCGTCAACAAAAGGAGCGGCGCGACGACCACCCGCCGGCAGCCTTTTGCCGCGAGCACTTGCATGCCATCCCCAATCGATGGTCCGATCACCTCCAAAAAACCGAGCTCGACAGGCACGGTCGAGAGGGCCGCGGCCGTCTGCCGGGCGACCGCCCGCGTCTCCTCAGCGCCCACCGGATCGGCGGTTCCATGCCCCACCACAAGCACGCCGGTTTGCCGTGGCCATCCGGGGAGGCGCTGACCGAGGCCCGTTTCTGACGGCATGCTGGCCGCGGATGGTTGCGGCATGGTATTTCCCTCGCAGTCGCAGTTGTTTTCGGATCTCTACTCAACACTTTATAGTAGGCACCGGTCTTTCGCTGACCCGCCGCCCTGCCCTTGCCCACTCAGCCCCCGTGCCTCCCGAGCATCCCGCCTCAGCCGCCGGATCAGGTCACCCGCCCTCGACGGCCGCGCTCATGCTCCGTATTGCGGGCCGCCAGGGGCCGACCTTCGCGCTCGATCCTGCTCGCGATAATACGCTCGGCCGAGCCGCTACGGCGGGGATCGTGATCGCCGACCGGCTGGCCAGTCGGGAGCACGCCGCGGTGCGATTCGACTCGGCCACGCAGCAATGGATCCTCCGGGATCTTGGCAGCCGCAACGGCACCTGGCTCAATGGAGAGCGGATCGAATCGAAAGGCCTTACGGATCACGGCACGCTCCGGATCGGCACATCCGAATTGGTCTTTCGCCAGTTTACGGTCGCCGGCGAGCCGGTCGCCGAGGCCGGTGAGTTTGTTCGCTGTGGCCCCGTCGCCCAACTCGAGGGGAGCGTGTTGCGTCGCGCCTCCGCCGGCTCGACAGACGATGCCCGTCGGCCCCTGCTACTCTACCAGGCAAGCATTCGCCTGCTCGCGTCCCGATCAGTTCGCGAGGTGATCGGCACGACACTCGAGTTGGCTGCCGAGCACTGCGGCACGAAAGGCATAGGCTGGTTTCGCGTCTTGGATGAGCAGCGGATGGAGCCGGTCTGCGTGGTGCCACCGGGCAGTCCGCTGCCGCGGCTGCTCACCGCCGCCACCCGCCGGCTGGTTGCGGTGGAGGGGAATGCCGTGTGGGTGGCAAACGTGCCAGCCGGAGACACCGGGTCGACCACGGATCATGAAATCGCCTGCCTGCCAATTGTCGAAGGAGATCGTGTGCATGCGGCGCTCGCCGCCTTCACGTCGGCAGGCGGCCTCCGCAGCACCGACTTCGATTTTCTGTCGCGTTGGCGAGCCTAGCGGCCGCAGCCTGCGCCGGCCACGCCGAGCCAGCCGTGGTGCGGATGCAGGATCACGACCAGCCCGAGACCGATCCGGGGCGGGACCTGTCTTCGCTGCAAACGGTCGACCTGGATGCCGGTGATTTCAATGACGGGGCGGATGCCGATCCGACCGAGGGCACGATCGCGCTTGATGATCAGGCCCTCGCCGCCCTCGGGCTCGACGGCACCGACGGGCCGGCCGGGGCCGCGGCCGAGAAGAGTCTCCGCATCGAGTCGTTCGTGGCGGAGACACCGTCGCTCAAGCTCGACCAGTGGCAGCGGATGCTGGTGATCGAAGCCCTCCGCCGCACCGGTGGCAGCGTGCCGAACGCCGCTGCCGAGCTTGGCATCAGCCGGGCGGGCCTCTGCCGCCAGTTGGAGCGGTATGGCCTTGTAAAGCGCTGATCGCCGTGGCCAACTGCAGCAGCGGCACGCACGACGCCATTCAATCGTGGACGGCAGCCAGCGAGTCGATTGGGCTGCGCACAGCGAGGCCCGGCTTGTTCATCACGTGCAGATAGATCATTGTCGTGCTGACGTCCTTGTGGCCGAGCAGTTCCTGCACGGTGCGAACGTCAGCCACCTGGGTTTGCAGCCCTGTGTGGCTGCTACGGCTGGTCTGTTGGAGGGCAAACCCTAACTTAAAGACTGGTACCGCACTGGGGGGCAGGTAATTCTTATAGCTTCCTGCCAGCGGCTTTGTGGGTGATCTTTCAGGAGCGGAAGCGCGACGCGCAGGAGATCAGCGGGCTAAAAGCCCGCGTTGATCAACTTGAAGAAGCACGCGGTGCCTCGGCCCTCTCCAGAGCCAGATAACCACGCAATGCAGCGGACTCGCGATAGAATCCAGCGGGGTGGTTCATCCAAGGTCGCGAGCCGCTGATTGCGAC
>JAYQOK010000017.1:0-36370 GCA_038144795.1 Candidatus Kuenenia sp.
AAACCGCTTGGGTTTTTGTTTTTTGGCCGGCGGGGGGCGCATCCTCGCGAGCTGGGGGGGGTGGGTTGGCGGGTTGGCCTCATCGGGGGGCCCCGGGGGGCCCTGATGGCGGAGCCCCGGGCCCGGCAGACGAAACAACAGACACCTACTTTCGAAGCCTGTTGCCGCGTCCCGTCGGAGGTGCCAACCAACACGCGTTGACCCGAATCCACTGAAACGCCCCTTGCTTGCATGGGCCCGATTCGCGTCAGTTTCGCAATGCTCTACCCCGTTCGCAGGCGGTTGACAGGTTCGACTCTCGCCAGGGCCGTGGCAGGCCAAATCTGCCGCGGCCCTCGCTTTTTCAGGGCCGTTTGCTCCGCCCCAGACCACGAATTACGATTCGGTGTACGGAGTGCAGGGTGGATATCACATTCGTGATGCCTTGCAGTTTTCGGGTCTGACATGCTGTGACGGGAGTTTGCTGTGCGACGATCTTGGCAACACTGGCTGCGGGTGTGTGTAGTGACGCTCACGGTTCCGGCGCTGACGATGGGTCCGGCTTGGGCCGGCCGCGGCTTGTCGCGCTGCCAGCGCAAACGGTGTCGCCCGGCCTGCTGCCGCCCCGTGGTCTGCTGCCCAACGCCATGTGAGAGCGAGTGGGCCGCCAGAGACGCAGTCTCCTGCTGTATGGTTGCGGACGCCGGAAGCACCGACGCCACCGGAGCCGTCGTTGACGAATCTGCTTCCAGTGTAGCTGAAACCCCCGCGGCTCCGGGATCAGTCGTCGCCACGCCTACCCGACCCGATGCCGCTGCCGTAGCCGAGGCTGTGCCGCCCCTTGCGCCGGCTGCTCCCGTGGCGCCTGCATCGGTGGAGGCGCCGGTGCCACCGGCCCCCACGCCCGACTTGGAGGCGGAATTGGCGGATCTGAAGTCGGAACTTTCCGATCTCAAGGCCGGCATGAAATCGAACCTCGACGCCGGCCTCTCCCTGCTCAAGTCGGAAATGAAGACAGAGATGTCGCAGTTGAAGTCTGACATGAAGTCAGATCTGAAGTCAGAGCTCTCCGAGCTCAAGACAGGTGTGAAATCAGACCTTGAGGAGGAATTGGCGGCACTTAAGTCTGCTCTTGAGTCGCAGCCAATCCCCCAGCCCGTGACGGCCCAACAGCCTGCCCGCCCCACTGAAGACAACATCTTCGAGGAGAGGAAGTCCGGCTCGTCGTATGAAGCCTTCCGTAACGCAGAGAAAGCGACAGCGCCTGAAATGAAGGACTCACCGCTCACCGAGCCAGAATCCGAGCCTAAGCCAAGCCTGCCTCAGGAAGAGCCGGCAGAAACTGACGCTGCAGCCAAGCCGACCCTGCCCGATGTGAAGCCGGCGGAGCCCGATTCGCCGTTCCCACTTCCGGAGATTCCGGCGCCGACCCTCGATGAACCGGCAGTTCCCCCTCCGGCGGCGCCGGCCCCTGCCGCTGAGGATGCCGACAGCCCACCACCGACGGTGGACGAGGATCCGTTCTCAGCTCTCTCGCCAGAGCCGGTGCGACGCTGGATTGATGACAGCGGTAATCATGGTGCCGTCGGCCGGCTGGTAGAGGTGCATCCGGACCGGGTGCGGATTCTCAAACTCAACGGTCGCTTTACCACAGTGCCAATCAGCCGCCTCAGTACAGCCGACCAGAACTATGTTCACACCACCGGCGAACGGCTCGCCGCCAAGCCGCGGCTCACCGACACAGCAGCAAAGTAGTGCATCCCACTGTCCTACTGTTCGTCGAGTTCCGCGACCGTCTCAAACACTTTGCCCTCGAGCATCTCCAGTGATGCCCCACCACCGGTGGAAACGTGGCTTACTCGAGCAGCGTAGCCAAGTTGCTCAACGGCCGCGGCCGAGTCGCCGCCGCCGATGATTGTGATTGCCCCTGCCGCCGTGGCATCGGCCACCGCATCGGCGACAGCCTTTGTGCCCACGTCGAACGGCGGCATCTCAAACACACCCATCGGGCCATTCCAGACAACGGTCCCTGCTCCCCGGATGATCGCAGCATACTCCTTGGCCGTCTCCGGCCCGATATCGAGTCCCTCAAAACCATCCGGAATCTCACCTGCTTTGACGACCAGCTTGTTCGCACTCGTAGAAAAATCATCGGCACAGTGGGTATCGACCGGCAGCACAAGTTTGTCACCCCCCTTTGCGAGCAGTTCCTTCGCCAACTCGACCTTATCGGTTTCGACGAGTGACTTGCCTGTCTTCCCACCTCGGGCAAGTGAAAACGTGTAGGCCATCGCTCCACCAATCAGCACATGATCGCAGATCGAGAGCAGGTTGGTAATCACGGCAATCTTGTCGCTCACCTTTTTGCCGCCAAGAATCGCAACAAACGGTCGCTTCGGCTTTGCGATCGCATCGGAAAGGTATTGGATCTCTTTTTGCACGAGAAACCCACTCACGGCTGGTTTGCTGAGTGCCTTCATCGCCTTGGGCACGGCATACATGCTGGCTTCGGTGCGGTGGCAGGTGCCGAAGGCGTCGTTGACATAGGCGTCGGCGACCGTCGCCAGACCGTCGACGTAGGCAGCGTCATCACCCTTCTTTTCGCCTTTGTTGAAGCGGACGTTTTCCAGCACAAGCACGCCGCCAGCCGGGAGCGCCTTGGCCTTGGTGTGGGAATCGGGGCCTCCGGTATCGGAGGCGAGTTCCACCGGCTTCCCGAGAAGTTCTGCCAGCCGCTCGGCGACTGGTGCAAGCGAGAAGGCCTGCTCAAATCCTTTGCCAGCGGGCCGGCCGAGGTGCGACATCAAAATCGCCTTGCCACCGCGGTCGACAATGGACCGAACGGTAGGCAGGGCCATCCGAATGCGACGGTCGTCGGTAATGCTCCCTGCATCGTCCTGCGGCACGTTGAAGTCCACGCGAATGAGAACGGCTTTCCCCTGGGGATCAATGTCGGCCACGGTCTTTTTGACCACAGTGCGGCTCCTGAAAAATGGTGTTGGGAAACGTGGTGTGTGCAGTATTCGACATCCCGCATCTCGCATCCGCAACCCTCGGGCTTTACTCTGCCGCGAGTGTGAGCGTGACGCGGCGGACATCCATGACCGATTGACCTGGGATTTCCAAGGCCCGCAACACCAGCGGACCGCGGCCTGCTTGAAGCCGGAACGTACCCAACGGGAGGGGCCGAAAATCTTTCATGCAAGACTCGATCGGTGGTCTCGGGAGTGTGTCCTGATTGGTGAAGAGCGGCGGATCCCAGCCGGGCTCGACGCGGCCGGTGAGGCGGCTCTCCAAAAACGACAGCTCGATGAGTGACCCGGCAGCGGTGACTGGGCAGGTGTAATCGATCACGACGTCATAGTCGCCGCTCGTCTGCACGTCGATCTCCCACACCATTTCGCCAGCCAGCGTGTTCCACTCAACGAAGTACGAGCAGTTCGGTGCCCGCCCGCTGCGTTGGACACCCCCCCGCGGTTCGCCATCGCGAGCTGGCAGCATGGTGATGGGAAACTCTCGATAGCCCACACCAATCGGTCGTGGATCGACAGCTGCACCAGCTGGTTTCTCACTCCCGGCTCCCCACACATCATCTCGCCAGCTGGCCACGGCAGCGACCATGGCAGCCGCTGTGGTAGGTTCCCGGTCCGTCACGTCGTGCTTCTGGGCTGGATCGATAGCGATGTCAAACAGCCTGCCACGATGATCGAGTCGGTACCGCTGCGATCGTGCACTCATTCGACCTCCCCATGTGCCGAAAAGAAACCGCTCCGGCCAGGCAATCGGCTCGGCCCGCAACAAGGCCGTCAAATCACGCCCGTCAAGCGGCTTCCCGGGCGGCACCGCGACGCCGGCAAGACTCGTCAGCGTGGGGAGCAGGTCAATCGACGAGGCGATTTGCCCAACTCGATGACCTGCTGGCAGACCCGCGGGCCAGCGGATGAAGCACACCGACCGGACACCGCCTTCGTCCGTCGTTCCTTTGATGCCGGCTAGGTCCCCGTTCCAGCGATCACTGTTGGGGCCGTTATCGGAAAAATAGACAACAATCGTATTGTCTGCCACGCCAAGGTCGTCGAGGGCATCGAGGATCCGCCCGATATTCTCATCCTGATTTTCAAGCATCGCGAGCGCACAACGGCTCTTGTCGATGTTTTCCTTGTCGGGCTGTGTCGCCCGCTGCCCGAGCACCTCATGACGAAAATGCTGCCAATTCTCTGTCGGCGCGGCCCAGGGGGAATGAGGGGTTGTGAAGGGCACGTAGCAGAAGAACGGTTCTGGTGCTGAGCGACGGATAAAGTTGATTGCCTCGGTCGTACAGATATCCACGATATACCCGCGACACCGCTCCATCCGTCCTTCTCTTTCCAACGGCGGGTCGAAGTATTCACCCCAATGCCCTGCCGAATGGCCGAAGTAGGTGTCAAAACCACGGGCCATTGGATGATACGGCCACTGGCTGCCGTTGTGCCATTTTCCGAAGCACCCAGTGGCATAGCCTGCCGTCTGGAATGCCTCGGCTATCGTCCGCTCATCGAGATTCAACCGCTCCTGACCCGTGGAAACACCGCGAACTCCCGTCCTTGGCCACCAACGACCCGTGAGAAACTCTGCTCGTGTCGGTGAACACACCGGGCAGACAAAAAACTGATCGAGGGAAACGCCCTCCGTCGCCAACGCATCAATGTGTGGCGTTCGTGCCTGCTGGTTTCCGCTGAAACCGTAATCGCCCCATCCCGCATCATCGGCGAGCAGCACGACTACATTGGGCGACCGTGCCTGACAGTCGCGCACCATCTGCCACTGACACAGGGCCAGTACCAGCAAGAGCGTCCATGCACGCAGTCGGCTCATGCCTGCCCCATCGCCTCACGAGCAACACGGATGCACTCCCGAATCTCGTCCAGTGGATTCTGCGGATTCTCCTCGTATTCAAGCGACAGCGCCCCGTCGACGGGAAACCCAACCTGCACGAGCGCCGCCATCACTGCCGGAACATCCATGTGACCCTTCCCGAGAATGACACCCTTGGTCTTGTCCTGCATCTCAGCAAAATCCTTCAGGTGGATGCCATAGAGACGGCCCTTGAGCAGCCGAATCACCTCGACAGGTCGCTCACCCGAACGAATAAAGTGACCGAGATCGGCACAGGCACCGATTCGTTCGTCATGTTTTTCAATGGCATCCAACACATCGACAACCTTGTTGTAGCGATGCCGGGGACCGTGGTTGTGGATTGCGACGCGGATATCAAACTCCTTGACGAGGTCATCGAGGCTGGAAAAGGAATCCGGATCAGGATCGGCACTCAGCGTGCGAATCCCCGCCGCCTTGGCAAACTCAAAGATCTCCCGATTCTTGGCGGCGTCTTTTGTGAACCGATTGACGCCATGGGCCGAGATGGACAGGCCAAGGTTCGCCAACGTCGAGTTCATGGCCGCGATCGCTGCCGAGTCAGAGTTGACTGGGTACATGCCCGGATAAAACTCGACTCGCGTGAGACCAAGATCCTTGGCGTGCTTGAGGGCCTCATCGACCGGGTAGCCCCGCAGGGAATAGAGTTGGATGCCCAGGTTCAGTACTGGGGCGGCAGCGGTGGCAGTCCGCACCCCGGTGACGGTGGCGATGGCTCCGGCACAGCCGGCAGCGAGCAGCGAACGACGGGAAACACGTGGCTTCGACATAGCAATTGTTCCTCTGAAGGCAAGCACCTCGCGGGTACCCAAGCAACCGGAATCTCTTTCCAGCACGGGAATATAGAATCGTGGCGGATCGCTTACAACGAGCCACGAGCTACGACCGGTCTGATACGCTTAGCGGCAGCAATCGAGCCGGTATTCCTGCTCTTGGGCGGCCTTACGCCAGAATGTCAGTGAGCACGTTGGCTCCCTCAACACCCGTGAGTTTTGCGTCGAGGCCCTGAAACTTCACGCTAAACCCGGCGTGATCGATCCCCAACACATGGAGCATCGTCGCGTGCAGGTCGTGCACCGTGCAGACGTTTTCGACGGCGGCATAGCCCAGGTCGTCACTTGCTCCATACACCTTACCGCCCTTGATCCCACCCCCGGCCAGCCAGACTGTCATCGCCTTGTTGTGATGGTCACGGCCACTGCCCCCCTGTGACATCGGTGTGCGGCCAAACTCACCGGCCCACACGATGAGCGTCGAGTCAAGCATGCCTCGCTGTCTGAGGTCACTGATCAGAGCCATGCAGGCTCGATCGATCTCCGCCGCCTTGAGGGCCACACCATCCTTCACGCCGCCGTGATGATCCCAGTCTTTGTGATAGAGCTGGATGAACCGCACGCCCCGCTCAGCCAGCCGCCGCGCGAGCAGGCAGTTGGAGGCAAACGAGCCATCACCGGGCGTGCAGCCATAGAGGGCAAGCGTCTCCGGACTCTCAGATTTTGTCTCCATCAACTCCGGCACGCTGGCCTGCATCGCGAAGGCCATTTCGTATTGGGCAATCCGCGTCGCAATCTCGGGGTCGGCGGCGAGGGCGTCGTGCTGGGCGTTGAGCGCGTTGATGGCGTCGATGTCGGCGGCCTGACGGTCGCGGGTGATGCCCGCCGGATTGCCGAGGTAGAGTACAGCGTCGCCCTTGCTTCGCAGCTGCACGCCCTGATACTTGCTGGGCAGGAAGCCGCTCGACCACTGCCGCGCCGCGATCGGCTGATCCTGGCCCCCCTTGCCGAGCGACGTGAGCACGACAAACCCCGGCAGGTCGGCCGCCTCGCTGCCGAGGCCGTAGGTCACCCACGAGCCGATGCTCGGCCGGCCGGCGATCTGGGAGCCCGTGTTCATGAACATGTGGGCCGGATCATGGTTGATCGCGTCGGTCGTCATCGAACGGATCAGGCAGATGTCGCCGAGCACCGAGCCGATGTTCGGAAAGAGCGAGCAGATCTCGGTGCCATTGGGTCCCATCTTTTCGAAGGGATGCTGCGGCCCGAAGCAGACGAGTTTTTGCCCCTGCAGCTGGGCGAGTTGCTGCCCCTTCGTGAGGCTCTCCGGCATCGGCTGGCCATGCATCTCGGTGAGCTTGGGCTTGTGATCAAACGTCTCGAGATGGGACGGCCCGCCGGCCATCGTCAGCCAGATCACCCGCTTGGCCTTCTGCGGGAGCGGCGGCTTTTCATAGACACCTCGCAGCGAGGCGGTCGAGGCACATGCGGGCACGGCAAGCGACGCCAGTGCCACCGCCCCCACGCCCTGCGCGGTCCGGCCCAAAAACGCCCGGCGGGCGATGCAATTGTGGTCGGCGAAGTGGAGCATGTCAGTTCCTCGTGATGGTCTCATGGAGGTTGAAGAGAACGCGGGCGACATGGGTCCACGCCGCCACTTCGGCAGGATCGAGTTCGTCAGGGAGCGGCGCGAAGCCGGTCGCCAGCAGGGCCTTCGCCGCCGCGGCATCGGCCACGTAGTCAGCACGGTGCTTCCGCAGGAGTGGCAAAACGGTTTCCATCTCCTCCACCCGCGGTAGCCGCTGCAGTGCCTGCTGCCAGGCCCAGGCGAGGCGGGCGTCGTCGGAGTCGCCCCCCTCCCGCACGATCCGCACCGCAAAGGCCCGCGCCGTCTCCACGTAGCTCGGGTCGTTTAGGAGCACGAGCGCCTGCTGCGGGATGTTGGACCGGGTCCGCTCGGCACAACATTCCTCCCGGCTCGGGGCATCGAAGGCCAGCATGCTCGGATGGAGAAACGATCGCTGCCACCAGGTGTAGAGGCCGCGGCGATACTGCTTTTCACCAGAGTCGGCAGGGTAGGTCCGCTTGGGAAAGTTCAGATTCTCCCAGTAGCCATCAGGCTGGTAGGGCTTCACGCTCGGGCCGCCGATCGTGCGGACGAGCAGGCCCGAGGTGGCCAACGCCGCATCGCGGACAAGTTCGGCATCGACGCGGAAGGCTGCCTGCCGGGCCAGCTCCCGGTTGAAGGGATCGGCGGCGAGGAGTTGCGGTGAGGTCCGCGACGCCTGCCGGTAGGCGGCGCTCGACACAATCGACCGCACCATGTGCTTCATGTCCCAGCCTGAGTCGCGAAATTCGCAGGCTAGCCAGTCGAGCAGCTCGGGGTGCCGCGGCGGCTCCCCCTGGGCACCGAGATCATCGAGCACCCGCGAGAGGCCCGCGCCGAAAAACTGCTTCCAGAGCCGGTTCATCACGACGCGGGTGGTGAGCGGGTTTTCCTTCGCCACGAGCCACTCGGCCAGATCGAGCCGGGTCAACTCGCGGGCGGCCGCCGCTTTGTCGAGAGCCGGCGACCGGGGCAGGTAGCCGGGCAGCGCCGGCTTCATCACCTCGCCTGTTTCATCCATCCAGTTGCCCCGCGGCTGCACTCGCACCGTCCGCTTCTTGTCGGTGGCCACGGTCACGAGGCACTTGGCCAGCGGCCCATAAAAATCGTTGCGGGCCTTCTCAGCTGTCGCGAAGCCGTCCACCTCAGCCCGATAGAGCTTTGTCACCTGCCCGCGAAAATAGTCCTGCAGGATTTTCTTGTCGTTGCCGTTGCGCTTGGCGGCTTCTTTCCTGAGCAGGTCGGTCACCTGCTTGGCCCGCTTCTTGTCGGCATCGCTCGCGTTCGAGCCCTCCGCCAGTTCGGGCAGCGTGACGCCGTAACTCGCAATGTCGGTCTCCCACTGCTGCTGGGCCGCTTCGAGTTGGGGCGTGATCGCGGCCAGCTTCTTCTTCGCCTCAGCGAGGGCGGCGTCGAGTTCGGCCAGCCGAGCATGCTCCGCGGGCGTGCCCACGACCATCCCATCGCCCACCCTGCCGATGCTCGGCTCGGTAATGTCGGCGAAGAACGCGCCAAGCGAATAGAAGTCGCGCATCGTGATCGGGTCGAACTTGTGGTCGTGGCACTGGGCGCAGCCGGTCGTCTGGCCGAGCCACACGGCGCCCACGGCCCGCACGCGGTCGGTAAGCATCCGCGACTCGTAGTCCTTGGGCTGCGCGCCTCCTTCCTCGGTCGTGAGCAGGAGCCGGTTGAAGCAGGATGCCACGCGGGTCTCCTGGGTCGCATCGGGCAGGAGATCACCGGCGACCTGCTCGACCGTGAACCGGTCAAACGGCTTGTTGTCGTTGAAGCTCTTGATGACATAGTCGCGGTAGGGCCAGACGTTGCGCGGGGTGTCGGAGTGGTAGCCGATCGTGTCGGCAAACCGCACGACGTCGAGCCAGCCGATCGCCATCCGCTCTCCGTAGTGCGGGCTCGCAAGCAGGCGTTCGACGAGTTTGTCATAGGCTTCTGGCGACTCGTCATTCGCAAAGGCCTCGACCTCCTCGGGCGTCGGCGGCAGGCCGGTCAGGTCGAACGAGAGCCGGCGAATGAGTGTGCGGCGATCGGCCTCAGGGGAGAGGGCGAGGCCCACCGCGGCCAGCCGGCTGCCGAGGAGATGGTCGATCGGATGGCTGCCCTCTGGCACCGGCTGCTTCACCGGCGACACATAGGCCCAGTGCGGCTGATACTCCGCGCCCTGCTCGATCCACCGGGAGAGCAGTGCTCTTTGGGTGTCATTGAGTTTCTTGTGAGATTCCGGCGGCGGCATGATCTCGTCGGGATCGGTGGCGAGGATCCGAGTGACGAGCGGGCTCTCGGCGGGCTTGCCGGGCACGATCGCGCCGGCGGCGATCGCGCCGTCCCGTAGGTCGAGCCGCAGATCGGCCTGACGGTGCCCGGCATCGGGGCCATGGCATGAGAAACAGTTATCAGAAAGGATCGGCCGGATGTCGCGGTTAAACGCCACCTTCTCTGCCGCGTCAGCCTCGGCCACCGCAGGCATGAGCCACCATGCTGGAAGAAGCAACAACGTGACTGCAGCCGCACGCCGCACGCCGTGGGCAAAGCCGTGCACCATCGGATCACTCCTTTGGAAAACACCCGCTTCGCCGTCGGGCCGAACTCGGCAGCCCGACGCGGACCCAATGGGTCGATCGGCGGAATCCGTGGTTTAGTATAGTATAGCGAGGGCTTCCCGCAGTGCCGGTCCCACCATAAAAACCCACACTTTCGCCTCCTCATCACACCGCCTGCATGAGGCCGCGGAGGTAGCCGGCGGCGAAGAGGCGGCCGAGCATCTCGTAACCGGGCGTCTCGTTCGTCTCGCCCGCCATCGATGGGGCATGGTCGGGCCGCACGCTGCCGGTGTAGCCCACATCCTTGAGCGCCCGAAATACCGCCGGCATGTCGATCGCACCGTTATCGTGCCAGGTCTCGGTGAAGTGCGCGGCTGTGCCACGGACATTACGGGCGTGCACAAACGCGATGTGCGGCCCCAGCCCGCGAATGCCTGCCACGACGTCATTGCCCGCCGGAAAGAGCGACCCGACGCAGTAGCAGATGCCGTTGGCCGCCGACGGTGCGAGCGCGACGACCCGCTGCAAGGCCTCGTTGGACGAGATGATCTGCGGCTGGCCATTGAACTCCGCCAGCGGAGGGTCGTCGGGGTGGAGAGCCAGCCGCACCCCGCACGCCTCCGCCACCGGCAGCACCTCGTGCAGAAACCGCTCGAGGTTTTCCCAGAGCATGGCGGCCGTTGTCTGTGCCAGGGGAGCACCATCGGCGTCGGTGACGTTGGTGCCGACGTCGGCGAGGTTGAACTCCGTCACGACCGCCCCGCCTCGCTCGCGGACGGTCGCGCTCGTCCGCTGCCAGTCTTCGCTCGGCATCCAGTTGTAGCAGGCGACGGTGAGCCCGGCCTCGGCCATGTCGCGGAGCAGCGTGCGAAAGTTTTCGACTTCCGCCTCGCGGCCCGGCAGGCCGTGCACCATCTTCAGGTGCGGGATCTTTCGCTCTATGATCGCCAGCCGCATGCCGGCCGCCTCCACCATCCGGCGGGCCGCCAGGAGCGGCGCGACCCCGGGGCCGGGATAGGTGAGCACGATCTCCTCGACACCCACCTGGGCGGCCAGCGCGAGCGTGCGCTCGGTGAACGGATTGACGATCATCGCGAGTTTCATTTCGTGGTACCTTGAAGGCTTCCGAGCCACCATGCCATGACGCTGCCACCCAACCAATTCTTCGCGGTTCTCACCTCAGCAGAATCACAACTCTACGGATTTATCGGCCGGATGGTGATCGACCGGCTAGGGCTCCGGGCTCAGTTGGTCGCGTTCGTCGGTTGATCCACTGCCCCGGAAAGCCTGTTAACATTTTTCGGCCTGGGACGGCATTCAGGCATGGACGCACACGAAGCGGGCGAAATCCGCGAACGGCTCTCGCGGCTCTGGATGCAGGCAGAGCCGTCTGTCAACGCATATGTGTTTGCCGCCGTGCAGCGATTTGAGGATGCCGAAGACGTCGTCCAGCAGGTGGCTCTCACGGCAGCCCGACGGTTTGACGAGTACGACGGCACGCGGCCCTTCGTGGCCTGGGTGCTGTGGCTGGCCAAGTCGAAGATCATCGACCACTACCGCACGCAGGGGCGGCAACGGATCATTTTTTCCGAGACCCTGCTCGATCAGACGGCCGCCCGACTTGTGGCACGGCAGGCTGCCGATCATGCCGGTGCGGTGGCTCTGGAAAAGTGCCTCGACAAGCTGCCACCCAAGTCACGGCGGCTGCTCGACCTCCGCTATGTCGAGGATACCTCGATGGAGGCGATCGCCCAGGCGATCGAATCCACCGCCGGCAGCGTGCGGGTGATGCTCTACCGCATCAGGAATCTTCTCGCCGACTGCGTGAAAGCCGAACTCGCGAAGGAGGCGACATGAGCGACGCACTCCGCCCCAATACACTCCACCCCGATGACGCTGAACGTGAACTGATCGACGCCCTGCTTGACGATGTGGCCCTCGGGGCCTCAGCCAACGCCAACAGCCTGCTCACCCGGCTGGAAACCGACGCCGATCTGTGTGACTACCTACTCGATCGCGCCATTCTCCACGCCGGCCTGCGGCGGTCGCTCAACCGCCGCAGCCTTGCCGACTGGGCGGTCACCCGGCCGCAGCAAGACATCGCCGAGGCGGCTCGTCGCACGTCGCGGCCACTCGTGTGGTCGCTCTCCGCCGCGGTCTGTCTGCTCGTCGCCGTGGCTGGCTGGCAGCTCTGGGGCCGCCCCTGTGCCACGGTCATGGTCGGAATCGGCACGCATGGTTTGGCGAACGGTAAGTCGCTGGGCCGCGAAACCCACGAGCTCACCGCGGGAGTGCTGGAGCTGCAAACCCGTTGCGGGGCCCGAGTCGTGATCGAGGCGCCGGCCACCTTCCGCTTCGAGTCACCGCAACGACTCCGCATGGCACAGGGCCGGATTGCTGCCGACGTGCCGCCGCAGGCGAAGGGATTCACCGTGATGACACCCTCCGGAGAGGCCATCGACCTCGGCACGCGGTTCGCCGTTGATGTGCCCGCCTCGGGCGCGGCTGAAGTGCACGTGTTCGATGGCGAGGTGGTCGCCCGGGATGGCAAAAATCGGCCCACGAGCCTCCGCGATGGCGAGGCATTTTCGCTCGCGGCAAACGCCGCCCGTGAGCTTCGCACCGCGGCCTTTATCCGGGGCGGCGAGGTGCAGGAACTAGCCGCCGCGGTCGCGGCCGGTCAGGAACGGGCGTCACGGGAAGCCATGCGCCGACTCCACGCCGACCCGGCGCTGATCGCGGTGATCGATTTCGAGGGCGCCGGGGATGCCCTCGGCGATACAGCCGGGCAGTATCGGGTCGTGCAGGGCCGCTGGCCGGGCTCGCAGGCGGCCGACTTCACAAACATGGGCGACCATCTGCCGCTTGATGTGGGCGGCGATACCGACTGGCTCCAGCTCACGGTTGCGGTCTGGGTGCGGCTCGATCGGCTCGGTGCGCCATTCCAGTCGCTCTATCACACCGACGGCTGGAATCGACAAAACCCCGGGCAGGTGCATTGGATGATCGTCGACTCAGGCGTTATGCGGCTGGCGCTGCCGGGATGGAAGCTCGCCGCCGACGCGATCGAGCAGCACGGGCATCCCGAGTCGCGAACGTCGGTGCTCGGTGCCGCAGGCCGCTGGATGCACCTGGCCATCGTGTACGACTCGATTGCAAAAACCGCGCGGTTTTATGTCGATGGCCGCCCCGATGGCGTCACCCTGCTCGCCGAGGCTCCACCGGCGCGGCTCGGGCCGGCCCGCGTGGGAAATTGGAACGCCCACGACCGCAAGCTGAGCGGCCGCATTGATGAGCTTGTGTTTGTGGGCCGAGCGGTCGCGGCAGAGGAGATTCGTGGGCTCTACGAAGCCGGCGCGCCCTACCGTCCACACAGCCCATGAGAACAGCCATGTCTTGCCGCCTCGCCATTGTCGCGATCATCTGCCTACATGGAGTCGCAGCCCGCGCCGCCGCGCCCGACTTCGTGCATGACATTCGCCCACTGCTCGAAAAGCACTGCTATGCCTGCCATGCGGGAGAACAGGCAAAGAGTGGGCTACGGCTCGATCTCAAGGCGGGGGCCTTCAAGGGAGGCGATGGCTGGGGTCCGGCGATCGTGGCTTGCGACGCCAACGAGAGTCCGCTCGTGCAGTTCGCCCGGGGCGATGATCCCGATCTACGGATGCCCCCCAAGGACTCCGCTGTGCCACCGCTTGCCGAGCACGAAGTCGCAATGCTCGTGGAGTGGGTCAACGCCGGCGCCGTCTGGCCCGATGGCATCGATACGGCGACCGTTGTCGACAAGACCGACCACTGGGCCTTCAAGCCTGTTCAGCGGCCGGCTGTGCCTGCAGTCCATGCCACCGCCTGGCCCCACAACGACATCGACCGCTTCATTCTGGCCCGCCTCGAGGCCGAGAGCCTGCAGCCATCAGCCGCGGCCGACCGCCGATCCTGGCTCCGCCGGGCCACGTTCGATCTCACGGGATTACCGCCGACACCAGAGGAGGTCGAGCACTTTGTGACCGACTCCTCGCCCGGAGCGCATCAGGACGTGATCGAGCGGCTCCTCGCGTCGCCTCACTACGGTGAACGGTATGCCCAGCACTGGCTCGACGTCGTTCGCTACGCCGACACCCACGGCTACGAAGTGAACACCGAACGGCCCAATGCCTGGCCCTACCGCGACTATTGTGTGGCGGCGTTCAATGCCGACCTGCCCTACGATCAGTTCATTCGCGAGCAGATCGCCGGAGCAGAGCAGGGGAAGGAGGCATCCACCGGGTTTCTTGTGACCGCCGCCGTGTTGCTGCCGGGACAGATCGGGAAGGATGAGGCCTCCATGCGAGCAGCCCGGCAGGATGCGCTCAACGACATCATCGTCAACACGAGTGACACGGTTCTCGGCCTCACCGTTGGCTGCGCCCGTTGCCACGACCACAAGTTTGATCCGATCACCGCCCGCGACTACTACGCACTGCAGGCCTTCTTTGCGGGCGTCGAATACGGTGAGCGGATGCTGATGACGCCCGAGTCGCTCGTCCTCCGCAAGGAGCACGATGCCGCCCAGACGCGGATCACCGAAATTGATCGTGAGCTGCCGCGGTATCAGCCGCTCGCCCGCGCCGGCCACACCCGGCCGGCCGTCACGCCGCAGTTCAATACCGATCGGATCGCACCGGTCTCGGCCCGGCGGCTGCGGTTCACGATCCTCGATACGAACACGCTCGAGCCCTGCCTCGACGAACTGGAGGTGTTTGACGGCGAAGGGAGGAACGTGGCCCTCGCCACCGCGGGCACGAAGTCCTCTTCTTCCGGCGATCTCGTCACCGCGGACAGGCATGAGCTCGAACACGTCAACGACGGCCAATACGGCAATGGCCGCAGCTGGATGGCGGCCACCCGACACGACAGCTGGGTGATGCTCGAGTTTCCGGCACCCGTCGCGATCGAGCGGATCATGTGGGGCCGCGACCGGACCGGGAAATTCAAGGACCGCACCCCGACGGCCTACCGCATCGAGGTGTCGGCCGGCACTGACGAGAATGATGCCTGGAAGCTCGTGGCCGATTCAACCGACCGTCTCCCCTTCGGCACGAAGGAGAACGACCCGCTCACCGGCCTTTCTGCCGAAGATCGCGCGACGGTCACGGCCCTCGAAAAGGAGAAGGCGGCGGCTCAGGCCCGCGTCAAGGCTGCGACCCGCGACATGCGGGTGTTTGCCGGCAGCTTCAAGGAGCCGCATCCTGTCCATCTGCTCAACCGCGGTGACGCGGAGCAGCGGAAGGGGCAGGTGCCGCCTGAGTCGATCGCCACGTTTGCCAGCGTGGTGTCACCGGTCCGCTTACCCGACGATGCCCCGGAAGCCGAGCGTCGCCAGGCCCTCGCCGCCTGGCTTACCGACCCCGCACATCCGCTCCCAGCCCGTGTGATGGTGAATCGAATCTGGCAGTGGCACTTTGGTGTCGGCCTTGTTGATACGCCAAATGACCTCGGCCGCAACGGCTCAACACCCTCGCATCCGGAGTTGCTCGATTGGCTGGCCAGCGAGTTTGTGGCCAGCGGCTGGTCGGTCAAGCAGATGCACCGGCTGATCATGGGCTCGGCCACGTATCAGCAGGCGAGCGCAGGCAACCCTGCCGGGCTTGAACACGACGCCGGCTGCCGGCTGTTGTGGCGGTTTCCGCCGCGACGGCTCGAGGCCGAGGCAATTCGCGACACGATCCTCGCCGTGAGTGGCCGACTCAACCTCGCGCTGGGAGGGAGAGGCTTTGATCTCTTCAAGTCTCGCGGTGGCCTCGCCGGGTTTGCTCCGATCGAATCGTTCGACGCCGCCGGCCGACGGCGGATGATCTATGCCCACAAGGTGCGGATGGAACGGGATGCCGTCTTCGGCGCCTTTGACTGCCCCGATGCGGGCCAGTCGATGGCCCGCCGCCGGCAATCGACGACGCCGATCCAGGCGCTCAATCTCTTCAATAGTCCCTTTACATTTGAGGAGTCACGCGCCTTCGCCACCCGCATCGAGGCGGAGGCAGGGCGGGAGTCTGTGGCGGCGACCGACGGCGATTCGGTGCGTCGGCAGATCGACCGGGCTTTCGAGCTGGCCTTGTCTCGAGCACCCGATGCGGTCGAGGCGAGTGCTGCGGAAGCGATGGTCCGCGAACATGGCCTCGCCACGCTCTGCCGCGTGATCTTCAACAGCAATGAGTTTGTGTTTGTCCCGTGATCGCCCGACTCAAGAGCCACCTCCATGACATCATCCAATCGCATCTCCTTCACCGGCCAGCGGCTGCTCGACCGCCGCGGCTTTCTGGGCAACTCCGCCTCGGCGCTCGGTTCGATCGCGATCTCCAGCCTGCTGGCGAACGACAACCTGCTCGCTGCCAGTGATCCGATCCGCCCGCTGATCGATCCGGCCCACCCCTACGCCCCGCGGCCGCCGCACTTTTCGCCCAAGGCCAAAAATGTGCTCGTCATCTTCTGTGCCGGCGCGGTGAGTCAGCTCGAGACATGGGACTGGAAGCCCGAACTCGTGAAGTGGGATGACAAACCGCTTCCGGGCGGGCCTGCTGTGACGTTCCAGGGGCCCGCCGGCAACCTGGCGCGGCCGCAGTATGCGTTCAAGCCGCGCGGCCAGACCGGCAAGATGGTGTCGGAGATGATCCCGCATCTTGCGGAACTCACCGACGACATCGCGTTTGTTCACTCGCTCACGAGCAAGACCAACACCCACGGCCCGGCCGAGAATTTTCTCTCGACGGGCTCGATCTTCGACGGCTTTCCGAGCATCGGCGCCTGGGTGACCTACGCGCTCGGCAGCGAAAACCAAGACCTCCCCGCCTTCGTCTCGATCCTCGACCCGCGGGGCATCCCACAGGCCAGCAGCAACAACTGGAACCCCGGTTTCCTCCCGGCCGAGTTTCAGGGCACCACGCTGAGCGCGAAGGATCCCGTGCGGCACCTCGCGCCGCCGGGAGGCATCAGCCCCGCGGCTGATCGTGCGGCTCGCGACCTGCTGGCACGGATGAACGAGCACCACCTCGCGCAGCACCCGGAAGACAATTCGCTCGCTGCCCGGATCGCCAGCTACGAACTGGCCGCCCGGATGCAGCTTTCGATGCCGGCGCTCAACGACCTCTCGACCGAGTCGGCGGCGACGCTCAAGGCCTACGGGGCCGACGACGAGTCGAATCCGATCAAGGCGGCATTCGCCCGCAACTGTATCCTCGCCCGGCGGCTCATCGAGAAGGGCGTGCGGTTTGTGCAGCTTTTCAATGGGGCCTACGCCAGTGGTGGGGCGCTCAACTGGGATGGGCACACGAAGCTCAAGGAGCAATACGACGTCCATGCGGCGATCCTCGACCAGCCGGCGGCGGCCCTGATCAAGGATCTCAAGCAGCGGGGACTGCTCGCTGACACACTGGTCGTCTGGTGCACCGAGTTTGGTCGGATGCCTTTTTTCCAGAAGGGAGCCAAGGGCCGCGATCATAATCCCGACGGTTTTACCTGTTGGATGACCGGTGCGGGCGTGAAGCCGGGCGTGAGCCACGGAGCCACCGATGATCTCGGCGTGAAGGCAGTAGATAACACCCTTTCACTCTACGACTTCAACGCCACGATCCTCCACCTGCTCGGCCTCGATCACACCCGCCTCTCGTTCCGTCACAATGGGTTTGAACGCCGGCTCACCGACGTCCACGGCCATGTCATCAACGAGATCCTCTCTTAGAACACATCCCGTTTATCTGTAGCGACGGTCAGACAAACTGAGAAAGGTAGGCGAGAGGGTCGGCGAACGCTCGAGGAGCGTTGGGCGTATCCTCGCCCAGCGACAATCTGAAAGACCGCGAAGCGGCGACTTTTGCCGCCCTCGAGCCGGCGATACACGTAAGTCGGATGCGCTCTGGAATCTGTCCATCCGGCTTGGGGCCAGCAAGCGTTCAGGACACCCGGAGCACCTATTGACCGATGAAAAGTAGATTCACGAGCAGCAACGCCAAATCCCCGTCGCGTTGCGACGGCAGGCGATGAATCGTTTATTCAAACCTCAATAAGCCAGGGTACGCCTCGTTCACGGTTCCGCTCCGAGCCGCTCTGCGGCCGCTTTCGCACGGTCGATCAGGAAGTCGACGAGCGGCTGGCAATGGAAAAAGCCTTCCCAAAACGAGTGGCCTTGGCCTGGGGCCACGATCAACGTCACCAGGTCGCCTTTGCCGGCTGCCTCGTAGCGTTTTTTGACCTCAGCCGAGTTGGGCCCGAGCGGCACGACCTTGTCATCGTCGCCATGGATGATGCAGAACGGCACGCCGGCCTGCGCCGCCACGTCGATCCGCTCGATCGGGCAGAGGTCTTCCGCCTGCGACACGAATTGCTCGGGCGAGAGCCCGTAGGCGACAGCCGCCTTGGCGACGCCAGGATAGGTCCGCCAGTCATACACCGGGTAGATTCCACCGACACCGGCCGTGAGATCGGGATGGGCGATCGCCCAGGCGCTGGCCCATAGGCCTCCCCGACTGCGGCCGAGCAGCGCCGGCTTTGTCGAGTAGCCCCGCCGCACCATCTCGGCATGCAGCGATTCAGCTGCCTTCACCGCCTCGGGGCTGCCATACGACTCACCCGTGTCAACACCGGCCACGGCCACCCCGGCGGCGACAAACTGCTCGTGCATCCACTTTTCAGCCTTGTCAGGATAGGCAGGCAGGGTGGGAGAGTACAGGATCCAGGGCTTCGGGCTGCTTGGGGCTGAGGGCGCAGTTGGCGTGAAGAGAAACGCGATGCGACCGCCAACCTCAAACACCTCACCCGGCAGGATAAGGTGTTTCCGTGGCGGCGATGAACCCGGTTCATCCGCCCGCAAGGAGATCCATGGGGCGCACGCGAAACTGAGCACGACCAAAAACCAGATTTGCCGTCGAATCGTCATGCCGACAGAGTACCAGGGTATGATAAAGCGATGAAGACTACCCTCTGGCTCGGCATCCTCCTGCCGATGTCCATCATCCCCGCCCTTGATCTGGCGGTGAGCCATGCCGCGGAAGAGGATGGTTCGCCCCATTCGGTGCAGGACATCGCCAAGACAGTTCGAAACTCGATCGTCACCATCCGTCATGCGGGTCGCTCCGGCAAGGCGGAAGGCCTCGGTACTGGATTCGTGATTGCCGCCGATGGGCTCATTGCCACCAATCTGCACGTCATCGGAGAGGCACGACCCGTCAGTGTCGAATTGGCTGACGGGCAATCGTTCGACGTGATCGAGATTCACGCCTCCGACAGCCCCTCCGATCTGGCCGTCATCAGAATCCCGGCACGGGGCTTGATCCCACTGGACCTTGGCGATCCTGCGACCCTTGCCGATGGGCAGGAGGTCATGGCGATCGGGAACCCGCTGGGGCTCGAGCGGAGCGTCGTGGCTGGACATGTGTCGGGGCGTCGCCGTATCGATGGCCATGAAATGATCCAGGTTGCAATGCCCATTGAACAAGGAAACAGCGGTGGTCCGCTTCTCGATTTGCGTGGACAGGTGCATGGGGTCATCACACTGAAAAGCGCCATCGCGGCAAACATCGGATTTGCCGTCACCGTCGACCACCTTGCTTCGCTGCTTGCCAATCCCAACCCGGTTGCCATGGATCGCTGGGTCACAATCGGTGCCCTCGACCCCGGCGAGTGGACGACGGTCGGCGGAGCCACCTGGCGGCAACGGGCCGGCCGAATCTCCGTGCAGGGGATCGGGCGGGACTTCGGTGGCCGTGCCCTGTGCTTGTCGTGCCAGCCACCCCCCGCAGACCCCTATGAAGTTGCCGTCTGGGTTCGTCTGGACGACGAATCTGGTGCGGCAGGCCTCGCCTTCGCCTCCGATGGGAGCGACTGCCACTACGGTTTCTATCCCTCAAAGGGAAAATTACGGCTCACGCGTTTCGACGGACCGGAGGTTACGAGTTGGCACATCCTCCACGACGCCCCGAGCCCGGCTTACCGTTCCGGCGATTGGAATCACCTGCGGATCCGGCACGACAACGGACGGATCGAATGCTTCGTCAATGATGAGCGATGCGTCGTGACGACGGCTCCGGGACTCTCTGGTAGCCAGGTTGGGTTGGCGAAATTTCGTGATACCGAGGCTGAGTTTCGTGGGGTCATCATGGGGGACACTTGTCCGCCGGCCGCACCGGCCGCCGAGGTGGTCAAGCAGGTTGTCTCGATCATCGATTCGGATCCCGATGCGATCGCCACTGACACGGCAGGCGACGTTATGACACGTCTTCGCGAGATCCCCGATGGTGCCGAAGCGGTCCTGGCCCACGCCGTGGCGTTGGAGCGGGAATCATCGCGACTGCGAAGGCTCGCGAGCGACCTCCAGACACAACGGGTTCTCGACGAACTGAGGGCCTTGCTGGTCGGTGCACCCAATACCTTCGACCCCTTTGACGGTGCGTTGCTTATCGCTCGCCTGGACAATCCCGAACTCGACACAGCCGCCGTCGAACGAGACCTCGACCGCCTCGCGAGCATGGTGCGGGAAAACATCCCCGCTGGTGCCGACGAGGTGGCGATTCTCACGACGCTCGACCGGGTGCTCTTCACCGAACTTGGTTTCCACGGGAGCCGAGGCGATTACTACAACCGCTCCAACAGCTACGTTAACGAAGTGCTCGATGACCGGGAAGGAATCCCGATCACGCTCGCGGTGGTCTACATCGCTCTGGCTCGCCGCCTCGGCGTCACCATCGACGGCATTGGTTTGCCAGGACATTTTGTGGTCCGGCACACTCCTCGGGGGGGTGAACCTCGATGGCTGGATGTCTTCAACAAGGCACAGCTCCTCACCCATGATGATCTCTCCTCACTCGTGCAGAACGCGACCGGTGAGAAACTCGAAGATCGTCATCTCGCCGTCGCGGAGCCGCAGTCCATCATCACGCGGATGCTGTCCAATCTGCTATCAATCGCGAGCCGTGAGGATGACTCAGACTCGATGCTACGGTATCTCGAGGCGATCCTCGTGGTGGAACCCCAGTCGCCACGGGATCGTCTGATGCACATGGTCGTTGCCGGGCGAACCGGTCATTTCAAGCGGGCGCGTAGCAGCGGTCGGTGGCTGATCGAACACGCACCAGAGGGAATTGACCTCGATCGCGTTCGGGAGTTCCTCGATTCGATCGAGCAGCGCGAGGCCGGCTCACAGCGGTAGGCGCCAACCGATCAAGCGACTGGCACCCCCAGCTACCGCAGTTTTCGGGGCTCGTCGACCACCTCGTCCTGAAGCCATTCGAGCATCCGGTCGGTCCAGGCCCGGAGGCTCTGCCGCGTCGCCTTTGCCCCAACCCCAAAGCCATGACCACCACGGGCGTAGATATGTGCCTCATAATCAATGCCTGCCTCACGGAACAGGTGGATCAAATTGAGCACGACACTCGTATGAGGATCGTCGGCGGCGATCAGGAGCAAGGCCGGCGGAGCATCGGCGGGCAATCGTGACGGAATGCCGAGCGGCCCGGGATACACGAGCATCTGGAAGGCTGGCCGGGCGTCGAGCCTGTCGACCGGATCGGAAGCCTGGGGATCGCCCGTTCCCGGTCGGTAACTGGTGATCGAGACAACTTCTCCCCCAGCGGAGAACCCCAGCATGCCAATCTTGTCAGGATTGACCCCAAACTCAGCGGCCCGGGATCGAACCAACCGCATCGCCCGCTGCCCATCCTGCAGTACATGTTCCTCGAATTTGTATGGCACGCCTTCTTGCCGGGGTAAACGGTACTTCAGCACAAACGCCGCGTACCCATGGTCGGCCAGCAGTTGTGCCGGCTCCGTACCCCCTCCGGCATATCCCAGACGTGACAGCCCACCGCCAGGAACAACGACAACTCCCACGCCTTTCGCCTTGTCGTTGCTGGGCAGAAACACCGTCAGGGTGGGGTAATGGATGTTCGAGATCGTGCCGCCCTTGACGACCTCAGCTTCATTTTTGCGTTCCTCAAAGCCGGGGGCACCGTTTTCCCACAGTGGGATCACACGCGGTTCCCGAGACTCCCCTTGCCCCCGAGCAGGGGCAGCGATGCCTGCAACACCCACGAGGAGGATGCCCACACGAGCAGCGAATCGCGATGCTGATTTCACAGGCGACATGTTCATTTTTTCTCCTCACCCTCTCATCGGTGGCAGACCATCATGGCATTTCGATGACCGCCTTGAGGACACCGGTATCTGGCTCGAGCAATGTTGGAAAAATCTTCGTCGTATCGGCAAACGCCACATGATGAGTAATCCACGGGCCAGTGTCGATTGTCCCGTCCTCGATGAGCCTGATAATGCGGCTGAAATCAGCCGCGAGAGCATTGCGGCTTGCCAGCAGCGTGAGCTCGCGGCGGTGCATCACCGGCGCGTGCGGGAAGACAAGATCGGCCTGGGTGATACCGACATAAACAAGCCGGCCGCCGAAACTGCAAAACGCCAGGGCCCGCGCCATGCTGATGCTGCTACCAGTCGCGTCGATCACGACGTCACACATCCGGCCGTCAGTGAGGCGAGCGATCGACTGCTCATCGTCATCGCTCCCCGTCGCCACGAGCGTGTCGGCCACGCCCATCGAGTCACGGACAAAGTCGAGCCGGCTGGCCACCATGTCCATCACGATCACACGGGCTTCGGAGAGCTTCACGAATTCGAGCGCGGAAAGACCGATCGGCCCCGCCCCGATGATGAGAACGTTTTCACGGGGCCTGGGATTCCCTCGATCGACCGCATGGCAGCCGATCGCCAGCGTCTCGACGAGGGCATTTTGTGCGTGCGAGAGATTGGGAGAGGGGTGAAGCTTACGGGCCGGCACGGTGAAGAGGGGACGCAGGCCGCCGTCGCAGTGAACGCCGAGCGTCTGGTGATACTCGCAGCAGTTGGTGAGGCCCCGCTGACAGGAGTAGCACGCCTGGCAATTGATGTAGGGCTCGACGCAGCAGCGGTCGCCAGGCTTCACGTTCGTCACGTCTTCCCCCACGGCCACCACCTCGACGCCCAACTCATGCCCGGGAATCCGCGGGTAACTGAAGAACGGCATCTTGCCGAGATAGCCGCCATAATCGGTGCCGCAGATGCCGACGGCATACACCCGCACAACCGCCTCACCCGGGCCGGGCAGCGGCGGCTCGGGAAGATCGATAAAGGCAAAGTGCTTCGGTTTTTCGAGGAGGATGGCTTCCATGGGATGTGCTCTACTTCAGTCCGTAAAAACGTGTGGTGGTGCCGCCCCAGATCTGATCCTGCTCGGTAGGGGAAAGGGGGGCAATGAAGTCCCTGACGATCCCGGCGACCTCGGCATAATCGCCGGAGAGGAGACAGACCGGCCAGTCGCTGCCAAACATCAGCCGCTCGGGGCCGAACGAAGCAAGCGCGACATCGAGCACGGAACGGAAGTCGGCCGGCTGCCATTGCCGCCACGCCGCCTCGGTCACCAGGCCTGAAAGTTTGCAGCAGACATTCCTGTGCCGAGCGAGGGCCTCGATGTCGCGCCGCCACTGTTCGCGGTTGCCGGCGTCGATTGGGGGCTTGAGCCCGGGCTTTGCCAGATGGTCGAGCACAAACGGCTGTTCCGGCAACTGGCCCGCCAGTTCCACCGCAGCGGCGAGCTGCGACGGATAGAGCAACAGGTCGTAGGTGAGGCCAAACTGGTGCAGCTGTTGGATCCCACGCACGAATGCCGCGCCGAGCAGAAACCTTGGGTCGGGCTCATCCTGCACGACATGCCGCACGCCGACAAATTTTTCCTGCATGGCCAGCGGGGCAAGCTCGTCGGCGACGCGGTCGCTGCGAAGATCGACCCAGCCGACCACACCCCGAATGAAGGGATGACGCGTTGCCAGGTCGAGAAGCCAGTGGCTCTCATCTCGCGACTGCCGCGCCTGCACGGCCACGCTGCCGACAATGCCCTCCGGCCTGGCCACCGCCTCGAGAGCAGCGGGGAGATAGTCGCGGGCCAGCCGCTCCATACCGGCGCCGATCCACGGATATTCTTCCGCGGAGTAGTTCCAGAAGTGTTGATGGGAGTCGACTTTCATGGGGCGTTGTTCTCGGGCAATCCCTCCGTATGCCCGATGTTCTTCACCGGTGCGAAGATCGCCTGCACATCACGGAGCAGCTCGGCGTCGAGTGGCTCGGCCGCCCACTCCGCCCAGGCCTGCACATTGCGCGGATTCGCACTCCCGGCAACAGTCGTGGCGATGTCGGGATTGGCGATGGAAAACTGGACCGCGAGCTTCGCGATCGAACTGCCTCGCGACCGGCACAGTTCTGCCGCCTGCCGGGCCGCCGCCTTCACCTCCTCCGGCTCCTTAAGCCATGCCGGAAGCGGCGCGTCGGTGAGGAGACGGGCACTGAACGGCCCGGCGTTCATGACGCCGATTTCCTTCGCCTTGAGCGTCGGAATCGTTTCGTCGGCATAGCGGGTGTTTTGTAGCGTGTATTGGTTGTAGTTGAGCACGCAGTCGACCTCGGCCTGGTCGCAGATGAAGCGGAATATCTTTTGCGGGTAGCCACTGAAGCCGACGCACCGCACCTTTCCGGCCTGCTGGATCTTCCGCAGGGCGGGCAGCGTCTCATCGACGATCTGCTTCAGGGGTACAAACTCGATGTCGTGGCAGAGGACGATGTCAAGGTGGTCGGTGCCGAGCCGGTGGAGCGATACATCGACACTCTCGGCCACCCGCTTCGCTGAAAAATCGAAGTGCTCGAGCGAATAACGGCCAAGCTTCGTGCAGAGCAGGTAGCGGTCCCGGGGAATGTTCTTGAGGGCGATCCCGAGCAGCACCTCGCTCATGCCACGGCCGTAGAAGGGGCTGGTATCGATGAGGTTCATGCCGCAGTCGAGGGCAGTCTGCACGCTGCCGAATGCCTCGTCGAGCGTGATCGCACGAAACTCCTGCCCCAACGAGGAGGCGCCAAACGACAGGACCGGTACGGTGAGGCCGGTGTTTCCGAGTGGGCGGGTATTCATGGGTTGGTAAACGTGCGGCAGCCGACAGAGAGCAAAAGATTTGCCCACGGGGCCTTGTCCGCGGTCTGGATCGTGAGCACGTGGTCGTCCGAGGCCACGGCCTTGTAAAACTCCCACTTCACGATCGGCTCGAGCTGGCATGGTGCGGCCGTAGACGACAGGAGACGGCGGTATTCCTGCCACACAGGCGGATCGCCGGGCGTCGCAGCGGCATAGGAATCGGCCCGGTCGACGCCCATCGTGTTCACCGCGTCAATCCGCACCGCTCCGAGGATCGCCTCGAAGACTTGAGCGACCGTCGGCACGCCCGGCATGAGTTGCAGTGACACCAGTTCCGCCCGCGGGCCCCGCTTGTTGAGGGCCGGATAATTGCCATCGGCAATCAGCACAGTTGAGTGATGCCCGGCTCGGGCGAGCACACGCAGGATGTCGGGATGGAGCAGTGGGCCATTAAGCATGGAGGAATCCTCCGGGATGAGAAGATTAGGACGCGAAGGTGTGGATGTTCTCGATCGACTGCCGTGCCGCGTCGAGCGGGGTTGGCAAGGGAAAAATCTCGGCGGACAGAAAGCCGGTGTAGCCGATCGCACGGAGGGCGGCAACGATCGGCCGCGGATCGGTATGCCCCATACCCATCGCGCGGCGATTGGAGTCGGCCCAGTGGACATGCCCCACGCGATCTCCGACTGCTATCAGTGCCGCCGCTGGATCAGCCTCCTCGATATTGATGTGGAAGAGGTCGCAGAGCAGCTTCACATCGTGCAGGCCGTGCAACTCCAGAAATGTGGCCGCCTTGGCCTGCGTCGTAAAGAGATCAGTTTCGTATCGGTTGAGCGGCTCATAAAGCAGCGGCTGACCGTGCTGGCTGGCCCGCTCGCCGAGGATGCCCAGGGCGTCGGCGAGCATCGCCAGGGCGGTGTCGTGAGAAACACCCTCGCCGGTGCGGCCCTGCATGGAGCCGATGATTGCCGGCCCGCCGAGATCACCAGCCGCGTCGATGATCGCCGTGATGAACTCACAGGCCCGGGCCCGAACTGACGCATCTGGGTCACACAGATGCATCCGGTGCTTCACCCAGCCCGCTCCGGTGCCCACCGCGGCGACGGAGAGGCCGTGAGCGGCGACCATCCGCCGCACTTCGTCCACCGGCACATCCGCCGCCGACCCGGGAAAGATCTCGACCGCGTCGAAGCCCACCTCCGCCGCGGCGCGGCAGCCTGGTTCAAGTCCGTCATGAAACACGAACGGCCCCTGGCGGGCTTCCGGCACGAGGCAAATGGTGATGGCGGATCGCATAGCGGTGCAGCGAGAAAACACGAAAGGCTGAAGCCTGTCCTACTGGAGGAAGAGGGGTTTCATGTGGCGTTCGTAGAGGTTGTCGGTCACCTGCCGGGCCACGATCTCGCGATTGGCCTGGAGGAGGTCGGTGTACCGCAACCCATGCTTGGCCGCCACCTTGAATGACACATGCAACAGCTGCCGGAGGCTCGGATTGAACGCGGGATGATTCGGCACATGGCGGATCGCCGCTGCAAAATCGGGCCCGCTCCAGCCGTTCACCACGTCTTTGGTGGGGAGCCGCGTGCGATCGATGTCGATCACCGATGCATAGGGCGCACAAAACTCGTCAACGTGGTCGAGGGCATACGCATAAATCTCCCGCACGAGATCGAGCCCGTCGCTCCCCGCCTCCGCCAGGCCGATCACCTCTTCCAGCCAGGTCGTGCCGGCCGTCTTCAGGTGGACCCCGGCCCCGGTCGCGGCGAGCACCCGACGGATGATGGGGTAGAGCGAGAACTTGTCACTTCCGGAATGCACCGAGAGCTTGAGCGACTCCGGCAGTCCGTAGTGCTTGACTGCAAAGCGGCAGACCGCCACGTCATCAGAAAACTCCTGTTCAAACTGGAAGAGGTCGCCGACGTAATCGACACCCTTATTGAACCGGCCAGTGAACTTGGGTGCGATCGTCTGCAGCGGGATCTTCTCATCGGCCAGTAGTGCCAGGATCACGAGCAGTTGCGGCGGCGTCTGCGGTGCATCGGTCTCGTCCATGCTCACTTCGATCACGATGTCGTCACCGCGCCGGGCTTGAATATGCCGGAAAATCTCCCCTGCCTCCCGGCAGGCCAGCAGGTAGTCGCGGGCGATCGCGGCAAGCCCATCTTCCGACATCCGGATCACCTTGGTGATTCCGGGCACGGAGAGCGGCTTGGCCAATTCAGGGTGGCGGGCCACAAAGGCCCGCACGTCGGCATAGTTGGCCGGCTTCCCGATCGAGTCGGCCACGTCGACCGTGAAGAAGTCGCTTGATTCAAGAAAGCGGTCGACCGTGTCGAGCCGGATGTGGTCGGCATCGACAAACCAAGGATGCGACCACTGTCGCCTGTCGACAGCAGCAGCAGCAGCAGCCCGCACGCTCGCCGGCTCACTCCCGATGAAGGAATGCTCCCGGTTCGACTTGTTCCACACGGGAGCGACGATCACGCCAGCGGCCGCGAGCCGCTCGAACGCAGCCAGTTGGGCCTCGGCCTCGTGGGCAAAGCGGTCGCCCACGCCAAAGGAGAATTGGGGAAGGATTTTCATGGGAATCAGCCTAACGGCCGCTGAGAGATGTGGAAGGACCGTGGACTCCTACGGGGAGTGAAGCTCGCACCTCCCGCAAACCCCTCTAAAAAATGGGCAGCCTGGGTATCCCGCGGAAAACCGCGAGGGTCTGCCGATCGCACCGATTCATCGCGGCACCGATTGCATCAAGAGCCGAATTTCTCAGTATGCGTACGCGGCAAACTCTCTGGCGGGTGGAGGCTCGCACCGCGGGCATGGTGTCTGGTGGCAGTATTATTTTTCTCTGGCTGACATTGGCGTCGGCAGCAGCTCTGGAACCGATTGAGTTGCACACCGACCGTGATGCCTTCACTCCGTCGACCTTTTGCATCGATCCGGGCACGGTGCTTACCGAGATGTCGCATGTCTACATCGACAACCGTCAGGGCCTGCCCACCAACAGCTATCCGGAACTGCTCTGCAGGATCGGACGCAGTGAGTGGTTTGAGTGGCGGCTGGGGGTCAACTACTCGGTGGGCTCGCAGGGCAACGTCGTCACGAGCGTTGAGGCGGGTGAACTCCCGTTCTTCGGCAACACGCTCTACGAATCCAACTTCCTCTACGGCTTCAAGCTGAAGACGTCACAGCAGGAGGGCCTCCTTCCCGAGAGTTGCTTCATCATGGAGGCAACCACGCCGATGTATGGTGAGGATTTTGGCACCGAACCCGTGGCGACAGCCGTGTTCGGCTGGGAGTTTCCTGCCGGCTGGCGGTGCGATGCCGCCATGCGGTATGCGTACGCGGAGAGTGACACGGCCTGGTTCAGCCGCTGGGGGCCGTCGGTGGTGCTGCGGCTGCCGGTCACGGAGCGGTGGGAAGTGCATGCCGAATACTTCGGCACATTCACCCAGGGGCTCCTCGATGACGTGAACCGGCCGTTCCTGAGCCCCGGCACACACCTCATGCTCACCGAGAATATCGAACTCGGTCTCCGCGTCGGGTGGGGCCTCACCGGTGACGCCGCCAACTTCTTCTCCGACGCCGGTCTTGCATTCCGCTACTGAGATTCGGCTCGCCCGCAAAGGCCGCTCATTCCTGAGGGAGTTCACCGCAGTCGGCGATCTCAATCTTGGCACGGGTGCGGCCGGAGTCTGAGCCAAAGGACTCAATCTTCTTCACGACATCCATCCCTTCCACAACCTGACCAAAGACCACGTGCTTGCCATCGAGCCAGACAGTCTTCACCGTGCAGAGGAAGAACTGCGAACCGTTCGTGTTGGGGCCTGCATTGGCCATGCTGAGGACGCCCGGGCCGGTGTGCTTGAGCGTGAAGTTCTCGTCAGCAAACTTTGCTCCGTAGATCGACTTCCCACCCGTGCCGTTGTGGTTCGTAAAGTCACCGCCTTGGCACATGAACTCGGGAATCACGCGATGGAAGGAGCTGCCCTTGTAACCGTAGCCCTTTTCACCGGTGCACAGCGCTCGGAAGTTTTCGGCTGTCTTCGGCACCACATCTGATCGCAGCTCCATCACGATTCGTCCCAGCGGCTGACCGTCAGCGGTGATGTCAAAAAAGCAGCGTGGCAGCATTATTTTTTCCTGTGCGAGGGATGAAGTAGAGAATGAAACACATGCTGAGAACAGCGTCAGAGCAAAGCAGAGCGTCGTCTTCATGCGAACGGACCTTGGGAAGGATGGATTGGCTGGCCATAGAGCGTTCTCGTAGGCCAGCACCGATTCCTGAAGCCGGAAGGATACGGGCAGTTGCGGTCTCACCGCAAGCAGCCTCCTCAAATCAACGGCTGTTCCAGCTGGTGGTCCACAAAAAAGCTGCCACGAATCGCACCGAGCAATAACGACTTACGTCCACTTCCACAAACTTCTTGGCTGGCCGTCCACGAACTTCCTGGCGAGCGGACCGGAAATCCACAAGGTTCGTTGGCACACAATGCAAGTAACCATGGCGTGCTGACGATGACTTCCACTGCATGCCATGGCGATTCACGTGTGGGTATCAAACTTCATAATCGTCGCATTGATCGATGCCCGAGTTGAACGGGGCATCCAAACTGAGCACGGCATCATTGCCGTCGGACGATTTAGGTTTCCAGGCTTCCGCCGCCCGCAGATCGATGTTTGCAAAGCGATCCACCTGGCGCCGAATCGTTCGACCAATTGTGCTTCGCTGGGCAGTTTTCCTGATGGCACAAAGGCTCTCGCAGAGATTTCAATCGCAGTTCTTGCGACACTTTTTCGTGCATCAACATGGCTCACCTGTCATTACGTCAGATTACATTGTAACGACAGCATTTTGGCACAACTGGCACACAAGATAATTGATTGTAATGACGGGTGTGGCTACCTTCATGACGTTGAGAAGATAGACGTCGGGGTATTTGATGAAAAACCGCCTGCTTGTCTGGTCAATTACTGCATCTCTTGCGGGTTTCCTTTTCGGCTTCGACACGATTGTCATTTCTGGTGCGGAAGAACACTTCCTGCGTCTTTGGCAGCTCACCGGTTTCTGGCACGGTCTGTGTATGAGCGCGGCCCTGTGGGGAACCGTCGTTGGATCTATCTTCGGAGGCATGTCTGCGGCCAAGTTCGGGCGTCGAAAATGTCTGATCGTGGTCGGCGGTCTGTATTTCGTTTCGGCGGTCGCGTCGGCCGTCGCTCCGGAACCGTGGACTTTCATGATTGCGCGGTTCATCGGCGGACTGGGCGTGGGCGTTGCGACGATCGCGGCGCCGATGTTCATCTCAGAGATCTCGCCAGCCAAGAACCGTGGCAAGCTGGCGGGCATGTTTCAGTTCAACATCGTGTTCGGCATTCTGGTGGCATTCGCTTCCAACTGGATCGTCGGAAATGCTTTCACTGAGTCCATCGCTTGGCGTTTGATGCTTGGTCTCGAAGCTATACCGGCTTTGGTTTACACCATTTTATCTTTCACCCTGCCGGAAAGTCCGCGTTGGTTGATTACCCATGCGAATCGGCGGGATGAGGGCAAGACGGTCTTCCGGCAGATCAACCCAGACATGACCGATGCCGAACTCGGAACGCTGGTGAACGAGGTTGAGGCGTCCGTTGGCGACAAACAAAAGACTGCCAACTTTTGGACTCGCCGTCTGCGGGTTCCGATCATGTTGGCGTTTCTGATCGCCTTCTTCAACCAGTTCTCAGGGATCAACATTATTCTGTACTTCGCGCCGCGCCTCTTGGGCCTGGCGGGGCTATCAGATCCGTTGATGGCGTCGATCTTGCTGGGAACCACTAATCTGATTTTCACCTTTGCGGGGCTGGCTTTGATCGACAAGTTCGGCCGGCGGACGCTCCTTTACATCGGTTCAGTTGGCTACATTGCTTCGCTTGGCATCTGTGCCTGGGCCTTCCTGAGCACGCCAGCTTTCAAAGTCGTTTCGGCCGCAGGTGACTTGGAAAACGCCGCCACGACGGTCATTGCTTTAGAAGCTGGTGAGCGGTTCGTGGCTGAAAAGGATCGTCCAGGTGTATACGCCGGATACGAGGACGCCAAGGCGGCTTTGGTTGCGGCCAGTTCGCTGGAAGCCTTCCAGGGACAGCCGATCGTGATCCCTTCTGAAGCATCTTATGAAGAGGCGAGGACACTCGCCATCGAAGCAACGACCGCAGCCAGACAGTTTCTGGGGTTCGAGAGCATGCTCGTGCTGTTCTGTCTGATTGGTTTTATTGCGGCTCACGCTATCGGCCAAGGCACGGTGATCTGGGTATTCATCGGTGAGATCTTCCCCAACGACCATCGGGCCGCAGGTCAAGCACTTGGCAGCGCGACGCACTGGGTTTGCGCCGCCGGCCTGAGCTTCCTGTTCCCCATTGCGATGCAACACTTTGAGCCTGGGGTGCTCTTCGGCTTCTTCACCTTCATGATGGTGTTGCAGTTACTGTGGGTGAAGATGTTCGTACCCGAAACAAAGGGCGTTCCGTTGGAAGAGATGCAGGCCCGACTCGGCATCACAGAGGAGAATTGAACGTGGAGAATCCGAGCATACTTTCTTTTGGCGAGGTGTTGTGGGACTTATTCCCCGTCGGGGAGCAGTTTGGTGGTGCTCCTGCCAACTTTGCCTGTCATGCCGCGATTCTAGGAGCGAAAGTATCAATGGTCAGCGCGGTTGGCACCGATCGCCGTGGACGGAAGGCACTCAAAGTTATGCGAGGCTTTGGCATCGATGTGAGCTTAGTACAGACGTTATCAGACGCACCCACAGGAACAGTCAGCGTCACGGTGGACTCTGCAGGCAAACCAACCTTCACGATCCACGAGGATTCGGCCTGGGATCGCATCACCTGGCCCGATCAGATTGAGTCGCGTGTCTTAGCTGCAGACACAGTCTATTTCGGCACTTTGGGACAACGTTCAAGTGTGTCCCGCAACACCATTCGTCGCGCGCTTCAAACGGCACGTAAATCCCGTATTCCGTGTGTCGTCGATATTAACTTGCGTGCTCCATACTTCGACGATGAATTGATTCGCGAGTCGATTGACTTGGCCAGCATGCTCAAGCTCAGTGACGACGAACTGCCAAGAGTCATTTCGGCATGTGGAATCGAATCCGGCGCGCCGATTGAAACGCAACTTTGTTGCCTACTCCAATCAGCCAACCTTGACTTGGTCGTGATGACCCGCGGCGCTGAGGGGGCGGTTTTGGCAACCGCAAATGGCATCGTCAAACAGCAGGGAATCCCAACCAACGTGAAAGACACGGTTGGAGCCGGGGATTCCTTTGCGGCCGCGTTCCTGCTGGGCGTGTTGCGAGGGGACCCTTATGACATGGTTTTGCACACCGCTTGCGAAGTCGCAGCGGCTGCCTGTGCGCACGCAGGAGCCGTGCCAGAAAGTTGAGCGGACGAGACGACTCGTCGCCTGGACAACAGGCAATTGCGTTCAGCCCGCAAAACAAACCGCGTTCCAAGAACTACACCAAGATCCACCTAGAATATGGGAGAAAAACAGTTGAAGCAGTTTTGCCTATCCATCGCATTAGTGCTGACGATGACCGGATCAGCATTCGCAAATGATGATATCCTTGTCGCCGACTTCGAAGGCGAAACCTATGGCGAGTGGAAAGCCGAGGGCGAAGCGTTTGGCACCGGCCCCGCCAAAGGCACGCTGCCGGGGCAGATGCACGTCAGCGGGTTTCAGGGCAAGGGGCTGGTCAATTCATTTCTCAAAGGCGATCGCACGACAGGTACGCTGACTTCGCCGCCGATCAAGATTGAGCGGAAGTATCTCACGTTTCTCATCGGTGGCGGTGGACATGCGGCCAAGACGTGTATGAACTTGGTGGTCAATGGTGAAATCGTTCACACAGTCACTGGCGGCAATACGCGGTCGGGTGGCAGCGAAGAACTGGAGCCTGCGTTCTGGGACGTAAGTGAACTTGCGGGCAAGGCCGTCACGTTGCAGATCGTCGACGACGCGACCGGCGGCTGGGGGCACGTCAACGTCGACCACATCGTGCAGTCCGACGCGAAACCCCTACTGCCGGAACTCGCGCGTCGCGAAAAGTCGTTCAAGGTCGAAAACCGCTACCTCGTCATCCCGATTCAGAACAAGGAAAAATCAAAGGGGGAGATTCAAGTCTTTGTCGGTGACAAGGAAGTCCGCCGATATGGCCTGAACATCGCCACTTCGGTCGAGACGACGGACTGGTATGCGTACTTCACGGTCGACGCTTACAAGGGACAGACGGCGCGGGTCGTCGCCACCAAAGTCACCGAGGAAGGCTTTTCACTGGTCAAACAATCCGACACCGTCCCCGGCGAAGACGCATTCTACAATGAGCCGCATCGACCTCAGTTTCACTTCACTCAGAAGGTCGGCTGGATCAACGACCCCAACGGGATGGTTTACCACAACGGCACATGGCACTTCTTCTTTCAGCACAATCCTGTCGCTTTGCCGTGGGGGAACATGACGTGGGGCCACGCAACCAGCAAAGACCTGCTGCACTGGGAGCAGCAGCCCAACAAGCTGTTTCCAGGAACGATGGCTAAAGGAGACTGCTTCTCCGGGGGGGCGACGGTTGACACAAACAACACGGCTGGCTGGGGTAAGAACACACTGGTTGCATTCCTGACGGACACGGGAGCCGGCGAGTCCATCGCCTACAGCACAGACAATGGTCAAACCTTCATGTGGTACGCAGGCAACCCCGTCGTCAAACACAAAGGCCGCGATCCGAAAGTCATCTGGTACACCTACGACGACAGCGACAAGCCGCTGAATGACGCAGCGAAAAAGCTTGGCGGCCACTGGGTGATGGTCGTCTACGATGAGCACCAAGAATACAAACGCAATGCCGCGTTCTACACGTCGATCAATCTAAAAGACTGGACTGAGCAGAGCCACTTGCCCGGCTACTTTGAATGCACGGAACTTTTCGAGTTGCCCGTTGACGGTGACACGAAGAACACGCGGTGGGTCGTATTTGCAGCGGATGCAAAGTACGCCATTGGCACGTTCGACGGAAGGACGTTTGCGCCCGAACACGAAGGCAAACATCGGGTCCATTGGGGACCGTATTACGCCTCGCAGACATTCGACAACTCTCCGGACGGACGAAAGATCCAGATGGGCTGGCTGCGAGTTCCTTCGCCCGGGCCCTACAACCAGCACTTCAGCTTCCCGCACGGGTTGACGCTCCGAACAACCGACGACGGCATCCGCATGTTTGCCAAACCGATCGAAGAGATCGAAGACTTGCGAGCAAAGAGCGTCTCGGCTGAGCCACAGGAACTGGTTGCCAACGAACCGGTGAAGTTGCCCATGGGAAGTGATCTGCTTGATGTCCGGCTGACTATCGAAATCGGCACGGCGACTGTCATCGAACTCAACCTGCCAGGCCGAACCATCAAATACGACGCGAAGGCGCAGACGCTGAACGAAGCACCGTTGAAGCCGACAGACGGACGCATCAGCATTCAGGTGCTGGCGGACCGCTCTCTGACCGAGATCATTGGCAACGACGGTCGCGTTTTCATCAGCGGCGGAGGCCCGGCAGCATTGGATGTCAAGGAAGTATCCGTCACTGCAATCGGCGGTGACGCAACGATCGTGTCGCTCGAGGCTCACGAACTGAACTCCATTTGGCATAACCGTTGAGGGAGAAGTCGCGCATGAAAAAGCTGGTATCCGCCATCGCGATCCTGTGTTCGATCTGCTCGATCGCGTGGGCTGACGACTCCACTTTGTCGAATGGCCTGGCTCCGGAAGTTACAAATCTCAATACGGAGGATGTCTCGTACCAACTGGAGCACAAGCTTCCCTACCTCGCGAAGCCGTTTATCGATGTTACGCCGCAAGATCGGAAGGATGGTATCGCCGTTGGTGAACTCGGGCGGGATGGTGGCGACCGCGAAGCGGTTCTGGCGTTCGCACGTGAACTCGCCAAAGAGTCGACTGATCCAAAGGCAGGTCAGACCGACAGCTTGCTGATCAGTTACAAGGGCAAGCTGGTCTTCGAGTCATACTTTCGTCGAGGCCGCATCAACTATCCGCACTACCAGATGTCGATCACCAAGTCGTATACGGCCATGGCGATCGGACGAGCGATTCAACTCGGCCATTTGACGATGTCTGACCTGGACAAGCCAGCCATCTCATTTCTCAAGGACCTGAATCCCGCGACTCTTGTTAAAGGCGCCGACCAGATCACCATACATCAGGTGATGCACATGTCGTCCGGCATTCAACTAGATGCCGACAAGGCCGCCGCGTTACGGAAGTCACCAGAAAAGCTAAAGGGGCAGGCTCAGATTCAGGCATACTTCGAAAACAGCGAGCCGATCCCGCCCGCTCCACGCGACTTCAACTACCAGGCGTCCGACCCGGCAATCGCGATGCAGGTGCTGCAGGCCGTTGTGCCGGGTAGCGCCAAAGACTTCATCTGTGATGAACTATGGGGACGCATGGGCGTCCGCGACTTTCACTGGCAGCCTGACCTGAGCGGCCTGCCCAAGTCTGCCGCCGGTTCCAGTTTTCGCTCCCGCGACATGCTGAAGATGGGCCTGCTCGTTCTGAATGAAGGTAAGTGGCAAGGCGAGCAACTACTTCCTGCGGAGTTCGTTCAGCGTGCCACCAGTCCGATTCGCAAGACCGGTGGAGAATCGTCTTACGGCTACTTCTGGTGGACAATGAACTACGAGATCGCCGGAAAGTCGTATCACTGCAAACAGGGACGAGGCGCCGGCGGACAATTCATCTTCATGTTTCCCGAACAGGAACTGATCGCCGTCGTCACTGCCCACAACAAGGGCATGGGCAACATGCTGCGGACGCTCCCCGAAAAACTGATCCCTGCTTTCACTGACACGTGACCACCCATGAGACAAACCACTGGCAAATTTACCAGGAAGTTTGTGGAACACTACTGGTAATTTGTAGAACACCACAGCGTGTCATCACACGTCGAGGTTTTTCACATCGAGGGCATGCCGCTCGATGAAGTCGCGCCGGGGCTCCACCTTCTCCCCCATCAACACACGGAAGAGATCGTCGGCCGCTGCCGCATCCGACATCGTCACCCGCAGGAGCGTGCGGTTGGTCGGATCGAGCGTCGTCTCACGGAGCTCCTCGGCATTCATTTCCCCAAGTCCCTTGAAGCGGGTGATCGAGAGGCCCTTTTCACCCGCTCGTCGCACCGCCGTCAGCAGGCCACGGAGATCCTCGAGGCCGATCTCGTTCTCACCACGCCGCAGCGTATACCGTGCCTCTTCGCGGCCGGTGCGATCCTGAGGCATCAGCGCGTCAGTGCCGAATCCCATCGCCTCAAGTTCCTTGAGGCCCGCGTTGATGCTGCGCACTTCGTGGAGGTCGATCACGACGAGTTGGTCAGCACCGGTACCCGGGGCCGTGCCAGGCGTCGGATCATTGGCAGCAGCCGCCTCTTCCGCCCGCCCCACCTGCAACTCCCCGCCAGCCGCCTGTTCCTTGCTCTTCACAAACGCCTCGAGGTGCTCGCGGCTGGTAAACCAGTGCGCCGCAAGCCCGTAG
>JAYQOK010000018.1:0-1667 GCA_038144795.1 Candidatus Kuenenia sp.
AAGAGACATGATCTATCCGTGAGGGGCTGCCCATGCCCCGGGGAGCCGGTGTTGCCAGCGAGCGCACGCATGGATGCTGAAAGCGAAGCTGGCAGCGAGTGAGCGAAGGCCTGGAGGGCCGCAGCGAAGGTCCGGCGACGGGGGCATGGGCAGCCCCGAGCCGCCGTCAAAGGTTCCGCCGAGCGTTGCCCGCTCCTGTCGAGCAAACTACGCGTTGCTCCCACCACAAAGGAACCCAATCGCCGCCGCAAGCTCCGCCATGCCCGCCGCTTCGTCAGCAGCCTCGAGCCCGATCCAGCCGCGGTAGGCCCGCTCCTCGAGCGCCCCCAAGACCGCCGGCACATCGACCTCGCCTTCTCCCAAAGGTGCCGGCCGGCCACGGCCCGCATACGATCCCGCGACGGCATCGGTCAGATGCACAAAGCCGATGTGGGCCCCGAGCGTTTCCACCGCAGCAGTCGGATCGTGGCGATGCACGAGGAGTGAGCCGGTCACGATATCGCATTGCAGGCTCGCCGTGGGCAACGCGGCGATCACCCGCAGCAGATCGGCCGGCGCTGAGCGGCCCGCCTCGGCGCAGAGCGTTGCACCAACGCGATGGCCCCACGCTCCGATATCAGCGAGCACATCAATCAGCAGCTGCCACGCGGGATCTGCCTCATCGGCAGCCGTCGCGGGGGCCGGAGGAATGTCGCCGATGTGGTTGGTGACAACCTGTGCGCCGAGGGCATGGGCCAGTTCCAACGCCGCCTTCGTGGCGGCGATCCGAGCGTCGAGCCGCTCGGCGTCGGCATAGCCACCCCGGGTGGGAAAGGCCACCGCCGACACGACGAGCCCTTCGTCCTCGAGCCACTTGCGAATCTGTCGCAGGCCGGTCTGCGTGATCTGGTCGGCGGCGACACCGCGGCGGCCGTCGATTTCGATCCCCCGCACGCCAAGGCCCCGCGCACGGGCCAAAGCCCGCCGCAGATCACGGGAGAGCGACAACGCAGGCACCGATAGGCGGGATGGTTCCATGAACCCGCCGAGTATATCCTCGCCGCATGGCCACGCTCGCCGACGTCACCACCGTGCTGGAAGCAATCGCTCCGCTGCGGCTGGCCGCCGACTGGGATGCCGTTGGTCTGCTCATCGGCAGCCGCCGCGCGACCATCAGCCGTGTGATGACCTGCCTGACGCTCACCGAGCCGGTAGCTCATGAGGCGGTGCGGGAAGGCGTCGACATGATCGTGAGCCACCATCCGCTTCCCTTTCGGCCGGTGGGGCGGATCACCGATGGCTCGGCGACCGGCCGTGTGCTGCTCGACCTCCTCGGCAGCGGCATCGCCGTCTGGAGCTCCCACACGGCGTGGGACTCGGCTGCCGGCGGCATCAATCATCAGCTCGCCGAATTCATGCAGCTCACCCATGCGATGCCGCTCGAGCCCGATGCGATCGATCCGACAGTCGGCGTCGGCCGCGTCGGTGAGGCCCAGGCGGGCATGACCGTTACCGATCTCGCGCAGAGCCTCATGAAGTCACTCGTCGCAGCCGACCCGAGTGTCACTCTTGCAGGCTGCCAGATCGCCGGCGAGGCCACGCGGACGGCGGGCCGCGTGGGAATCGTCTGCGGGAGCGGCGGCGAGATGGTGGCGGCCGTGCAGGCGGCCGGCTGCGCTACCCTCGTG
>JAYQOK010000018.1:1677-36345 GCA_038144795.1 Candidatus Kuenenia sp.
CTGCATGATGCGTTCGCCGCGACGGCAGCGGGAGTGTCTGTCGTGGCGGTCGGCCATCATGCCAGCGAGCGGTTCTCGATGGGTGTCCTTGCCACCCGGCTCGCCGCACGCGTGCCGGGCCTGACCTGCTTCGCCAGCCAGGCCGACGTCGATCCACTGGTCTGGGTGCCGGCCTGACCAGCGCGTTGCTCCCAGTTTTTCTGGCGCTACACTAATGACGATGTCTTTCTCGTCCGCGCAACGCCGCTTCCTCACCGCCCTCCCCGTTTACAACGAGGCCGCGCATGTGGAGGCCGTGCTCGACGAGGTGCTCCGGATCACACCCGATGTGCTCGTGGTCGATGATGGCTCCACCGATGGTACGGCCGAGCTGCTCGCCTGCCGCGACGATATTCGCCTCGTGCGGCACGACGCCAACCGTGGCTACGGAGCCGCCCTTGCCACCGCCTATGCCGCCACGCTGGCCGGCCCATGGGATGGCCTCGTCACGATCGATTGCGACGGCCAGCACCAGCCGCGGCTGATCCCCGACTTCATCGCCGCTGCCGGCTCGGCCGACATCGTCAGCGGTAGCCGCTACCTGAAACACTTCCCTGGCGATTCAGCCCCCCCTGCCGCCCGGCGGCGGATCAACGCCGAGATCACAGCCGAGATCAACGCCCGGCTCGGCCTCGCGCTCACCGACGCCTTCTGCGGCTTCAAGGCCTACTCGCGGCGGGCCCTTCGTCGCCTTCACATCGCGGAAGCGGGCTACGCCATGCCGCTCGAAGTGTGGGTGCAGGCGGCGGCGGCTGGTCTGCGGATCGTGGAACTGCCGGTGCCGCTTGTCTACCTCGATCTGGCGCGGAGTTTCGGAGGCGCACTGGACGATGCGGCGACTCGTCTGGCCTACTACCGGACCGTTCTCGACCGCGCGGAGGCGGCCGTGGCCCTCCATGCCGCGGCGACCGCGCCATAGCGGAACGACACTGCGGTGACGGAAGCCGCAGGAGATTGAGCCCGGAGGCACGAGGCCCACTGTCGGACATGCCCGCTTTTCGCCGTCTTCAAAAGCCGCCAGCCGCCTCGGGCGGTCGCCTGATCGATCCGCCGATCGTGCCGTCTGCCGACGCCCCCGCCGCCTCGATTGAGACGCTTGTCGACAACAACCGCCTGCTGCGAGCCGCCTTCAGCACGCGGATCGGCGACATGAAGCTATGGGAGCTGATCGCCGCCACCCGCCGCGAGGTGCTCACCGTCGCCGCCGAGTATTCAGGCAGCTACCGCGATGTGCACCGGCCGAAGAACATGGCCGAGTGGATCGCGCAGCCGATCGTGATGGGAGGCCATCAGCCGGAGCTCTTTCATCCGGGCGTGTGGCTGAAAAACTTCGTGCTTGATGCCTATGCCCGGCAGCTCGGCGGCACGGCAATCAATCTTGTCATCGACACCGATCGCTGCGCCCGCTCGAGTGTCGATGTGCCGGTGGGCACGCCGGAGCAGGCCCGCTTCGAGGAGGTCTTCTTCGATCTGCCCGCGCCGGAGATGGCATGGGAGGAGCGGGGCATCCTCGATGCCGAGTGCTTCGCCGCCTTCGGCCGTCGGGCCAGCGATCTGTTGCGACCGCTCGAGCCTGAGCCGATACTGCGGCGGTGGTGGCCGCTGGCGGTCGAACGCGCCGGCGAGTCGCATCGTCTCGGCCTCGCCATCGCCCAGGCCCGCCACATGCTCGAAGAGCGGTATGGCCTCGAGACCCTTGAGCTCCCGATGAGCGAGATGGTGCGGCTGCCGACGGTGATGGTGTTTATCGGCTGGCTGCTCGCCCACACCCGGCTGCTTCACGACGCCTACAACCGCGGGCTGGCCGCCTACCGCGCCGCCCACCGGGAGCGGAGCCTGTCGCGGCCGATGCCCGATCTCGTCACCCGCATCGATGATCCCGCCGAGGGCGACTGGCTGGAGATTCCCTGGTGGATCTGGTCGCGGGAAGATCCGCGGCGGCGGCGGGCCTTTGCCAACATGTCCACCCCCGGCGGCATGACGATCTCCGACATGGAGACGCTGCGGGTCGAGCTACCGATCTCGGCGGAGACCTCGCCCTCCAAGTGGGTCGACGCCCTCTCGCGGATGGAAGAACACGGGATCCGGCTCCGGCCCCGGGCGATCATCACGACGCTCTTGGCGCGACTCCTCGTCGCCGATGTGTTCGTGCACGGCATCGGTGGCGCGGCCTACGATCAGCTCACCGACGAGATCGTCCGCCGCCTCACCGGCTGCGATCCGCCACGGTTTGCGATCGTGTCGGGCACACTGCGGCTCCCGGTCGCCGCTCACTACGAAGGGCGAGAAAGCCTCGCCCCCGAAGGCGAGCTCGCCGACGTGCATCGGCTCCTGCGCGATCTCGAGTTTCACCCGGAGCGGCATCTGGCGCCGCTGGAAGCGCGGCCCGAGGCGGTACGGGAGCTGGTGAGCGACAAGTGGCGATGGATCGAAACCCATCCCACGGTGACACTCGCCAAGCGGCGTTGTCGCGAGATCCGCGCCGCCAATGCACGCCTGGCAATGTATACGCAACCCATTCGCGACGAGTTGCTGGCCCGTGTCGGCCCCTTGGCGCAGGCGATCCGTGCCCAAAAAGTACTTGCATCGCGGGCGCATCCCTGGTGCTTTTTCCCGGAAAAGACACTGAAAAATTTCCTGCTACTGGAAACCGACTGAGCCACCGCATATCTTTGGCGGCCAACGGAATGATTTTCTGCGCTCCAGGGAGAGGAGACTCTATGCGTTCGTCCCGGGCTGCTCGTTCTCACACCCCCAGCTCTGGTCATGTCGCAACCCGGACGGCAACAGCCGTCCGTAAGAAGCCGTCGGTAAAGGCCAAGAAGGCCACCGCCCGAAAGAAGGCATCCGCCGAGGCGGTTGATGTCGTCGAAGTGCGGCCCGCCGGCCTGGTGGTCAAGCGTCGACCGCTGAACAAGCCGAAGCGGGAAGCCGTGCTGCATGTTCCGCACCAGCATGCCGCCCCCTGGAAGCCACCGGCCTGGATGCTGGAGCAGTGCCATATCGCCCCGGCGCGGGCCGGGGATCAGAGTGAGGTATTACAGCTGCTCTCGGGCCTGCCGCAGCCCCCCACCCGTGCGGAATTTCACGCCGCTGTCGATCATCCTGATCATGATTCAGCCAATCGGCTGGTCGCCCGGCTGGCCGGCCGCATCGTGGGGCATGTGGAAGTGATGCCGCGGGCGGTGCTGCTTGGCGACACGTCCGTGCCGGCCGCCGTGATCGATCGGCTCGCCGTGCTGCCCGAGTGCCGCGGTGCCGGCCATGGCCAGGAACTGGTCCGGGCGGCCGAGGAGCGGATGCAGGAGATCGGCGCCGCGGTCGCCTTTTCCCGCACGCGGGTTGCCGCCTCGTTTCGTGAACTCGGCTGGACCGTGCTCGGCCGCGACTGTGCGACACCCGGCAAACCGACGGAGATTCTCTCGCGGCTGCTCGAAGGCCCGCAGCGCAGTGGCGAGGCGGTGACGATGCGGCAGTGGCGGCATGTCGAGCTGCCCGCCATCCTGCGGATTTACAAGCAAAATGCCTCACGGTTTGTCGGACCGCAGGACCGCAGCGAGGCCTATTCCCGGTGGCTGGTGAGCCGCGCCGCCTTCGACTCGATCCTTGTGGCGCTCGTCGGTCAGGACCGCTACGACCTGCATGAGACCACCGCCCGAATCGTGGGCTATGCGATCCAGTCGGGCAATCGCGTGCTGGAGGTCTTGGCTGATCCGGAGTTTCCCGGGCTCGATCGGGAGATTCTCGCCCGCATCTGTGCAGAGGCGATCGAAAACGACCGGCAGCAGATCGTGTATGAATCGAGTGTCGCCGATCCGCTGCATGCGGCCGTGGCCGCGGCGTCGGGTGATGTGCAGCCGGGCGATCGGATGATCGTGGCCAAGCTGTTCAAGCCGCTGGAGGTGTTGAACGCCCTCGCGCCGGCTGTCGCGGCCCGCGTGGCTGCGGCCGGGATTCGCGAAACAGTGGAGCTCGGCCTCGATGCACCATCGTTCCGGGGCTCGATCATCGTGACCAACGGCGACGCGACGGTGCATGCCGGCCGCGTCGGCCGCAGCTATCTCCGGCTGGGCGATGACGAACTGGCCCGGCTGGTGCTTTGCCAGTGCGATCCGGCCGAGTCGGTGCTGGCGGGCCGCATGGAGTCATCCACCCAGATGGCCCAAAAGCTCGCCGGGCAGTTGTTCCCGCGGATGCCGCTGTGGTGCCCGATGTGGGATGACGTTCCGGCGTAGTAGCGACCGACGCTCTGACGCAGTGGCGACGCTCTGGCCTCGTGTGGCTCGTCGGTTACCTCAGGGTCGTGACTCCTGCTCGGCCAACCGCTTGACGTGGTCGAGCACGCGGCGGTGAATCTTATGGATTGAGAAGTGGGCCCAGGCTGTCCAGTAGGCCTGTGGGTGCATGTCGAAGGTGTACCAAGTTCGGCCAGCGAGTTGAGTCTGCCCATTTGGCAAGGCTGTGAGGCGAAACTCCCCTCGATGGCTACGGAGCGAATGGTCGGCGAGGTGGGGTGGGTGAACATGCCGCCATGGAGACATCTCCACCATGGGGTCGGGCTGCTCGCTCACGTTAAACGCCAGATGACGAGGCTCATCCCACACCGTGATGGGCTCCACAAAATTGCCAGTCGTGAACTCACAATGACGGATGGCGCCCACCCCTTCGCCCTCGATGCGGGCACGAAGCGGACAGGCGATACCGCAGCGGAAAAACCAGTCTTCCGGGTCCGGAAGGTCAGGGAATGCGACGACATGACGCCACACGGCGTCGGGAGCTGCATCGATTTCAACGACGGTCAGGACTTCGTATTCCGGTAGCGTATGAATCAACGATTCAGCACCCGCCAGCAGGGGCAGCACCATGAGCACCGGCACAAGTTGCTGCGTGCCGGAGGCAGTCGACATGGCAATCCACCTCCCCAGCAATGCGCCCGCCATCGCCGTGGGCATCACGAGCGGGGCCGCCATCACCAGACAGATCAGTCCCTCAAGTGCAAATGCGAGGAGCACTCCACCGGCCAGAAGCATCACCGCCATCCCGATGCCGACCGTTTCCCCCGCCTTTCGAGGAGCCGGCTGGTTGGCGAGAAAACCGGCAACCATCCCCATGACCAATGGTGTCCCGAAGAAGAGCACGGCCCCGTAGGTTTGGAACCAGTAAATTCCCACGACGATTGACATGAATCCGACTGCCAGGGCCGCCAGAAGGGCTCGAATGGTCGTCCATCGTTTCTCCCCTTGCCGACGGCAACTCGTCGCTCGACCGGCCAATGATCGATCACACGCTAGCTCGGAGAAACGATCCGGCAGAAAGCAGAGAACCGCCATGAGTGCGAGATTGACGCCTGGAATGAGTACTGCCGTGCCCAGCCACGGTGAAAGACCGGCGGCCGCTGAACGCCGCACACTCATCGCAAGTGCGATCCAAATAAATGGCACGCTCCACACAAACAGGCCCCATCCCAGCCACTCCGGTGCTCCCTGAAGCACTCGTTCCCACTTCGCAAGCGATGGACTGACAAAGTCGACCGGCGTGAGGTGGCGGCCGGTCGAAGCTCGAATCACTGATGCTTCAACAGCGTACTTAAGGAACGCCAACACAATCCCGTTGATGAGATACTCTCGCCGCTGAACAAAGCCGTGGAGCCCACACACGGTTCGAAACCAGCGGATCGCGCCGTCAGGAGCTTTCTTCGCTCGCATGGTGACTCTACTTTTCGTGGGATTCCCTGATCAGCTCCCACAGCTCCGCGAGGAAACCCACCTCACCAATAACGAGCTACGGGTCAGGTGGAATCAGTCGACGCCGACATCCACCGATCGGCCCAGGTGCGGACGGCATCGACGCCCATCCGGTGGCAGAAGTCGCCAAGTGTCTCACCCTCCTGCCGCTGGGCCTTGTAACAGGCAAGCACGGCCGTGATCTCCTTCGTGAGATCTTCGAAGGGCACGATGTCCTTGTATTGCTCGTTGAGCCGGTCTCCCAATAACCGCCCACCGAGAAACATCGTGTACTTACCGGCCGTCCGGCCCACGATGCCAATGTCGGAGTTATAGGGGCGGGCACAGGCGTTGGGGCAGCCGGTCATCCGCAACGTGAAGGCATCATTGGAGAGACCGAGTTTCGCCACCTCCGGCTCGAGCGAGTCGATCAGGCCGGGCAGCACCCGCTCGCTCTCCGCGACGGCCAGGCCGCAGGTCGGCAACGCCACGCAGGCCATGCTCCACCGCCGCAGCGTCGAAATCTCTTCCGACGTCTTCGCGCCATGGGCATGGAGGATGTCGGCGATTCGCCCGCGATCGGCTTCAGCGAGGTCTGTAAACAGGAGACTCTGGTGCGCCGTGATCCGCACACCGGGCTTGATCTCGGTGAGGATCTGCCGCAGTGCTGACTTCAGCCGAAACCCGTCGCGGTCAATGATTCGGCCGTTCTCGACATTGAAGCCATAGAAGAATTTTCCATCGCCCTGCGCAAACCAGCCGATGTGGTCGTCGAAGCCATGCACATCGGCCGGATGGCAGGGGGCCAGCGGCTTGCCGAAGTATTCCTCCACCTTGGCCCGGAAGTTTTCCAGGCCCATCGTGTGGATGGTGTACTTGAGGCGGGCCACCTTGCGGTCGGAGCGATTGCCAAAGTCCCGCTGCACCTTCACGATCGCCTCGGCGATCGTGAGCACGTCCTCTGGCGGCACAAAGCCCAGCCGCTTGGCGAGCGCCGGAAACGTCTTCGCCGCACTCGGCGTCACGCCCATGCCACCGCCAGCCAGCACGTTGTAGCCGAGGATTTTTCCACCCTCGTGAACGACGATGAAGCCGAGATCATTGGCATAGACATCGGTGCAGTTGTCTTCGGGGAGCGCGAAGGCGGTCTTGAACTTCCGCGGCAGGTAAGTGGGGCCGTAGATCGGCTCCACCTGCGCCTCCTTCTCCCCGCCGGCTGCGAGCGTCTTCTCTCCGGTCTCAGGATCGGTGAGCCAGATCTCGTAGTAGGCCCGGGTCCGCGGGGCGAGGTGCTTTGAAAGCTCATCGAGCTTGGCCTGCATCTCGTCCCGCACGCTGTTGCCGTGGATCGGCGCGGGGCAGCCCATAATGTTTCGCTCCACGTCGCCGCAGGCGGCGAGCGTGGTCATCTGGTTCGCATGCACCCGCTGCATAAAATGCCTGAGTTCACCCTTCACCACGCCATGGTGCTGGATCGCCTGCCGCGTCGTGAGCCGGATCGTGCCATTACCCAGCTCGTCTCCCATCTCCATGGCTGAGAGAAGCTGTCCGGCCGAGAGCTTGCCGCCGGGCACGCAGGTGCGGATCATGAAGGAAATCTGCCGCTCACTTTTTTTGCCGTCAGCCGACTTCTTGCGGGCCTCGCGATCGTCCTGTTGATACGTGCCGTGATTTTTCAGCAGCTGGATCGACGCCTTGCCAAAGCCGGGGGCACCGTCGGCCAGTTCCTGCGGGATGTCTCCCACAAGGTAATTGCTGGCGATCTTGGCCAATTCCACGGCAGATGGCTTGGCGACGGGATCGGCTGAAGCTGGTGCGGCAGGAGCGGGTACTGATGGTACGGCGGGGGCGTCGTCAGGCATAATTCGCGAGGTGGGTTCCGAAAGGACACGATGATTTTCCGATCTCAAGAATAGGGTATTCAGGCGTCGGGGGCGATACGGCACGCGGCCAGACAAAAATCAGCGGCTCGCGGCCCCTTGAGGGAAAGCTGAAGGAACACGCGGGTGGCACTCTCACCGAACCATGCCTTGGCTGCCGGCGACCCGGCAGCATTCGCCGCCCTCTACGACCGGCTCGCCGGCCGGCTTCTGAGCACCGCCCGCATGATGACTGCTTCCCCCGCCGACGCCGAAGACATCGTGCATGACGTGTTCGTGGAGTTGGCCCGCCATCGCACCCGGCTGGCCGCCGTCACCGACCTCGAGGCCTACGTGTTTACGATGCTACGGCATGCGGTAAGCCGGCGGCGACGACGGTCGGCAATCGATCGTCAAGCGGTCGTGGCGATTGGCCAACGCCGCTGGCACGACGGTCCCGCCGGCGCGCCGCCGGCCGCGATGCCCGATGACCAGCTGCAGACTGCAGTCGCCGCACTTCCTCCCGCACAAAGAGAGGTTGTCGCCCTCAGGTTTCATGGCGGCCTGACCTTCGCCGAGATCGCCGCCGCCATGGGCACGAGCCTCAATACGGCCGCCAGTCGCTATCGCTATGCGATCGACAAGCTTCGCAGCCTGATGCACCAGAAGGATGGTTCTCGATGAGTTCCCTGCATGGAAACACCCCCGACGATCATGTGCCGACTTCGCTCGAGGCCTGCCTCGGCACAATGACCATGATATCGCCACCTGTGCATCTGCGGCAGCGAGTGTTGGCCGCCATTGATGCAGTGCTGGCCGAGCCGCCAGCGGATACCGTGAGCGATGACATGCAGTGGTCACTCCTGGCGACCGCCACCGCGGCAATGCTACTCGTTGCCTCATGGGGCGGCAGCCTCGAACTCGGCCGGTCGGTTGCGGATGCCATGCCACTGCAACCTATCTCGCTGACCGACCGAATGGCCAGTGTCGGAATTCAACCCGAGCCCTCGATCCAGCCCTAAATCAAGTCGCCTGACTCAACTGATGGAGCCTGTGATGACCCACCTCGCCTTTTTCATCGCTGTTGTGGCTGCCTCTCTGCTTTGGTCTGCCGCCATGACAGCGACCGCGGTCTGGGTGCACCGTCCCTGGCTTCATCGACTCCTAATCGCGCTGGCCATCGTCGCCCCGGCTCTGGCCCTGCTGCCGTGGCTGGCCGGAAGCTTCATGCTGGCCTTTGCCGCCAAGCTTCAAGTGAACTGGTTTGGGCCCGTGCTCACAGCGTTTCTGTCAGCCGTGATCGGCGGCGGGTGGATCGTGTGGGTGGGGCTACGGCCAAGCGGTGATGGCCCAGCAATGCCCGTCGCGAGGCGGTGGCCGCTCGTGGGCATCGTAGCTGCATTTCTGCTTGCCAAGGTAGTGGCTGGCGGCGCGTTGCTGGCTCTCGACAGTCGGATTTCTTCGCGAGCTTCTGACATGAGCGCCGAGGCTGTCGAACTCATCAAGGCCAATCTGCCGCCCGTCGCGACCGATGCCAACAATGCAGCCCCACTGTACGAAGCTGGATTCATGGCTCTCGAGGCGGATCCACTGCTGAAGGCACCAGACTCACCTCTCGCCCAGGCAGCGACTATCGATGCACAGGACGCAGCCGTCGCCTCCTTGTTGGCTCGCCACAGAGAGACACTTGCGATCGTGCGTGACGCGGCTGGCCGTGACGTGTGCCGCTTCACACGCGATTGGACGCGGCCATCGCTGGGCATGTTGCTGCCTGAGATGCAGTCGATGCGGCAGGCAGCCCGGCTCATGCAACTTGCCGCCCGCCAGCGAGCGGCAAGCGGCGACATGACCGGAGCCCTCGACGACGTCACCCGGCTCCACCAAATGGGTCAGCATGCAGCCGCTGAACCGATTCTTATCAGCGGCCTGGTTGGGCTGGCCATCGACACGATGGCCATCGACACGATGGCCCAGATACTCCCGAAGCTTGACCCATCCGATGGAGCGCGGCTCGATACCTCTGCCATTCGCGATCTCATCCACATCGTGCCGTCGTTCAAGCGACATTTTTTCGGTGAGGAGGCGTTTGGAACAATGATGTTTGCATCGTTCTGTGATGGTGGCTCAACACCGGACTCCTTCGATCTTCTTGCATCTCTTGGGTCGTCTGCCCCAACGCCAGGCCTCTTGCCTTTCCCATTCAAACCGCTCATTGGCACACTGTTTCGTGTGTTCCTGCTACCAGAAGACTTCCAGGCCTATCGCTCTACTCTGCGGTCCTACCAGACGTTGCTTGCCCGGCCAAACTCGTTCGCCAACATCACGCGTGAGGCGAAGGCGATCGAAGATGCGCTCAACACCGATCGCCGTGGGATTCTGACAAGCCTCATTGCGCCGGCTCTCTCCAGTTGCATCCGCGGCGCAGTGCGATCGCAGGCCCTTCACCGGGCGGCAGCTGTCGCCATCGCGGCGACCCGCTTCCGAATCGAGAAGGGGAGCCTGCCTGAATCGATTGATGATCTCGGGCCTGAGTTCCTGCCACTCGAGCCGGCCGATCCGTTCGTGGCCGATGCACCGCTCCGTCTGAAGCAAACAGACAGTGGCATCGTCATCTATTCGGTGGGCCCTGACGGTGAAGATGACGGTGGGCCTGTGGCTCCGGGCAAGGAACCGGCAGCCGGCAACGACGACGTCGGCCTTCAGCTACGTCATCCCACCTCGCGGACACGACGATAGACCAACTGCTGGTTGCTGACGCCAAGAACCTTGCGGCCGACCCGACCACAAAATCTCAGTCGGCCGAGACCGCTTCGCCCCCGGCCCGCGTGCCAAGTGCCCGCCAAACTGTTAGACCTACTTCTTTTGAGAAGCTGCGCACCGAGCCGTCCATCGTCGCAACATTGACAATGCCACCACTGTGGTAACTCCGTGACGTGACCACTGCGTTACACGGACCTGTTCTGCCACCACCTTCACGAAGCGACGTAAAGTCGCCGTCGGACCCACCAGAAACTGGCGTGACTGTGTTGGGGCAAAGCCCTGTCGTGAATCCCGTCTGGTGAGTCCTTCCGTCACACCACTCTGTATGCCCAGAATCACTCTTGAAATCACCCGGCAGTGACTGCAGCACAGCGGCAGTCGAGCCGTCTGGGATCGACGTCATGCCACCGCCGTCACGAACATAGGGTGTCCAGCCCTTTACTTCTGCCAAGGCCAACGTCTTTGAGAGTCCGTCCCGAAAGTGCTGGGGCTCCCCCTTGAAGTTGACACCAAAAGCCCCGTCACCGGTGGGAGTATTGCCACTGCCAAGAATGGCACCGGTCCCCATGTTGATTGCGATATTCAGCGGATAATAATCGGTGCCTCGGGGCTCGTCCTTAATCTCACTCGGGCAGAGTAGCGTCTCGATTCGATAATTGCAGATCTTCTTGCCATTAATGGCTTTGGTACCGTAGTTATCTCCCGAGGCAATTGCCTCGCGTACGCCCTCACCTAGAGCAAGTTGCTCGACAAACGGCAAGAGTTTCGCTTGGACCGACCACTCCGAAAGATTGTCCCCTGCGGAGTTCGTCTCAAACGAGGTCGGATAATGGCGCATAGCGTTCTCGTGCATCTGGAGCGCCAAAGCCATCTGCTTAAAACTGTTTGTGCAACTACTGCGGCGGGCAGCCTCCCGCGCACTCTGCACGGCGGGCAGCAGCAGGCCGATCAGCGCGCCGATGATGGCGATCACCACCAGCAGCTCAACCAACGTAAAACCATGTTTCGAGAAGCGATCATTTGAAAAACCAGCCTTCATTGCTCATCTCCTCAGAAGTAAATCCGTTGTGGAAATTCGGAGTGGCTGGCTGACCAACAGGCCGGGCCTGGGCTGGCTGGCTCCACAAAAAGGCTTGACAACCGTTATGCGGGTTCGATATTGAGAATCGATCTCGAACACGAGAAAAGATATCCGCATAAAGAACTGTGTCAAGTGGTTTTTAGCGGCTGAAAAAGCCCACACAAAGCTATGCATTCGCCTGGTGAGGCAGCCCAAACATCCGGGCCGACCGATTTTTCTGACGGGACGAAGCCGCCAGGGGGCGTTGTCCGCCCAGACTCCGCGTCCCAGAGCAAGGATGGCCCGATCCTCTCAGAATCCCTCCTGCGCGGCCGCAACGAGGTACAGATCCTGCACCGAGGGGAACTTTACCGGCTCTGCCTCACCCGAGCCGGCAAACTGATTCTTCACAAGTAACCAGGCAGACAGCCGCCATACAGCCACGAAACCACCGTCGATCCGCGCAGGCTTTTCCTTCGCTCCAGTTCTTCCTGAGACTCATTCTGCCGGCAGGTCGAAGTCACCGGTACGGTCCCGCCAGATGCAGTGAATGTGATTGGCAGGGTTTCCCTCAGCGTCAGGCTGCACGTTGACGAACTCAATCGCGAATGTCGGCCCCTCGACCCGGTACGCATGGCCGACGCCTGGCTTCAGGCTGCCCGCCCAGGCGAAGTGCACGTCGCCCCAGTTGGTAATCTGCGCCAGCCGCTCTTCTGCTACCGCCTCGGGCATTACTCGACAGTAGGTTTCCACGAGCCGTCGAAGGAGTGCCTGCTGGTCGGCATTGAGTTCGGTGTATGCGACACCGACTACATTGTCTCGTGCAGCCTGCGGCTCCCCGGCAGCCCGAATCTCGCGAGGTGCTTCCACAGCGATCACCCCCTTTTGCCGCTGCCGGTCATCAAGTGACTTTACGAGGTCGAACGCAAGTGCCTCCTCATCACGGAGTACTTGATGCCCCGTCGGAGGCAGTCCGGAAAACGTCGCCTTCACCTCGGCCGGATTGGCTCCGAAAAACTGAGGAGTCGAATCGACGACCACGCCATCACGAATCGTCATATTCAACGACAGATGATGCCCCTCGAACGACAGGCCCCACGAGCCGGTGTCGGCAGGCATCCCGAAGAGTGTCACGTAATACCGCTTCGCATCACGAACATTCTTGGCTTTCTCTCCTTCGATGATTCGTAGCAATTCATCGAGTTGCATGATGCTGGTAGCTTTTTCATAGCCGACTGCCGACAAAGCTGACCGCAGAAGGGCAAGCGCCGCCGCCTGCTGACGTTCTGTCATATCCCGTAGTTGCACACCCTTGCGATCATTCTTGGGGATAAAGTGCCAAGCCGTCCGCGTGGCGTCCGCAAACGTTCTGACCGCCCGCTCCCGCTGAACGGAATCAAGCGACTGGAGCCAGTGCTGTGCAGCCCGGGTGACCGGCTCAGCCGTGACGCCAGCCGTCAACACAACGGCCATCCCGGTGGCGGCCAGCCCAGCCAAGAAACAAGCGGCCGCGGTCATCCACACGGCTCTCTGCACCCGACCCTGAATCGTGCCAACCATACAGACTCCCTCAAAAAAGACCTCGTTGTCGTAACTGCTTTTCATCGCTTGTGGTTTCCGTCCGGATCGCGGTCGTGGTGGGTCTGGTCCACATGCACATGCACCGTGGGGCAGGCCTCAAAATACCGCTCCCACGCGTGGTCTGACGCCTGTGATCCGTCAAGATACAGGTTCCACAGGTCCGGACGGCTGGCCAACAGCATGAGCCCCTCGTCACCGATCGGGACATCAATGAGATGGCATGTCCGGAGGTGCGGTAGCCGTACGATCGCCTCGCACACTTTCTTGCCGTCCAAAGCGGTCCCTCCCAGCCGGAGGCTCCGCAGCTGTGGCAAACCGGCGAGCATCTCCACCCCGACAGCAGTACAGGCAGCCTGTGGCACGTTGAGATCGCGGAGCGTCGTGCAGGCAGTCAGGATTTGAAAGCCGGCATCCGTGAGCGGCGATTCCCGGAGCACCAACCGCTCGATGTTGGGGAGCGAGGCAAGGATATTGGCCCGGGCATCGTCCGCCCGCCCAGCCTGAAGCACGAGCTCCCTCAATCCGTGCAGCCCGCGGAGTGATTCCCAATCGTCGTCCGTCAACGGCAACGTGGCGATAACGTGAGCCACCGCGCCGCTTTCCACACGGGCCACCTGCTCACGAATCGCAGCCTCACCAGAAGATGTTGGAAGACTCGCCTCGATGCATCCTGTCGACTCCACGATACCAACATGGGCGACAACGAGCAGGGCTCCGATACCCGCGCGTGACAGGCATGCAGATGCCTTGCGGGATAACACGCACGCGGACTGTTCACTCCGTTGAAGGCTCATGGCCGAGCAGAGGCAGCGACAACCTCCGTCTTTCCCTTCGTGGCGAGCCGCACACGGCACAAAAGCGAGTCGGCGGTGATGAAGAGCGTGCCACCATCCTCACCGAAGCAACAGTTGGCGGTGGCCTGACCGGTGAGCAACGTGCCCAAATGCGTGCCGTCGGCGGAGATCACGAGCACTCCCCCAGGACCGGTGGCGAAGAGGTTTCCATGCACGTCCACCTTCAGGCCGTCGGGATTACCACGTCGTTTCCTGGCCAGTTCGCTGGCGTCGAAGAACGTTCGACCCTCATCGAGGGTACCATTTTCAGCCACGTTGAAGATCTTCCAAAGCGGTGCCTGTGGGTCGGATTGGGCGACGTAAAGTCTTTTTTCGTCGGGCGAGAAGGCGATTCCGTTGGGACGGGTCATCGTGTTGCACAGGAGCGTCACCTTCCCGTCGGTGCCGATCCGGTAGACGCCGCAGAAGTCGACCTCACGACGGGGGTCGTCGAAGCCCTGCGGCAGGCCATACGGAGGATCGGTGAAGTAGATCGCCCCGGACGAATGCACGGCCAGGTCATTGGGGCTGTTAAATCGCTTGCCTTCCCATGCATCGGCGAGCGTCCGCTTGCCGCCGTCCTTCTCAACTACGCTCACCCGCCGGTCGCCGTGTTCGCATGACACGAGCCGCCCCCTGCGATCGAGGGCCAGGCCATTGCTCCCCCGCTCCTTACCGTAGGCAGCAGGGCCGGTGAAGCCAGCTGGTTCCAGGAAGATGCTCACCTCCTCGCCCGGCTTCCAGCGGTGAACACGGTTGTGAGGAATGTCACTGAAGAGCAGGGTGCCTGACGGCAGGCCGCCCCGATCGCTGGCCACCCACACCGGGCCTTCCGACCAGGCGAAGCCCATCGCGAGCACCTCGATCTTCACGTCGGGCGGCACAAGGGCATCGAGTCGCGGATCGAGCCGCTCGATGCTGCCGACGCTGGGAAGGACGGCCGCACCCGGCTCGGCGGCCCTGAGGCATGACCCCAACAACACCAAACTGCACACCACAACGCGGGACATGTAGCGGACGAAACAGCGCATGAAACAGTCTCCTGATGACACCAAGAGAATAGCCTTTTGTGAGTGCTTTTCCTACGAGCGCAGTCCGCCAGGCAGCGATGGGAGCCTGTCCCGGGGATCTGTGTGTCTGGTCCGCCAGCGGCTTGGGGGCAGTCCATATCGACGCGTGAAGGCCACCGTCATGTATTCCGGATGCTGAAATCCACACCGCGCGGCGATTGCGGCCAGCGGCAGGTCGGTCTCCCAAAGCAGTTGCTCAACCCGCCGAAACTGCACGCGGGCGATCTCCTCGTGCGGCGTGTGACCGAGGCGCTGCACAAAGCGGTGTTCCAAGACACGGCGTGACGTATTCAGGATCGCCACCACGTCGGCCACCTTGATGCCTCGACAGGCATGGTCACGAATCACGCGGACGGCGGCTACCACAAGATCGTCATCGATCGCCAGCACCTCGCTACTCTGCCGGGTAGCGATGCCCAGGGGAGGAAGCAGCCATTCCTCCCGCTCCAGCCGCTCCCCCTGCATCAGCCGCTCGAGCAGGCCCGCGGCCAACCGGCCGGCCCCCGCTGCGTCGGGAATGATGCTCGAGAGCGGTGGACTCGCCAGGCCACAGAGCAAGTCATCGTTGTCGACGCCCAACACGGCCACCTGATCGGGCACCTCGATTCCGGCCCGCCGACAGGCCTCCAGCACCTGGCGCCCGCGAATGTCGTAGCAGGCAAACACCGCCACAGGCTTCGGTAGGCTCTGCAGCCATTCCTCGATCGCCTCATCATCATCCGGTGGATCGCCTACCGTCTTCGCGTGCTGTCGGCCTCGTTGCCTCGTAACGCCGGGAAAGACATCGACCGTATGGCCGCAAGCGTTCACAGCCCTCGTAAACGCCCGGCAGCGGTTCTCGCTCCAGCGAAATCGTTCATCACCGACAAACCCGAAGTGGCGGAAATCCCGCTCCGCAAAATGTCCGGCCGCTACCCGGCCGATCGCCTCGTCGTCGGTTTCGACATACGGCGCGGCAGGCAGGAGGCGGGCTGCACTGACGTCGATGATCGGGATGGACTGTTGCGTGCCGATCCGAGCCAGCACATCGGCGATCGCGGGCGTCTCCACGCGGGCGATCACGCCATCCCCATGCCAGCCGGCCAACTGCTCCAGCGGCGGTGCACCGCGGCCGTGCTCCGGCAGAAACACCGTCCAGGGCTCGTACTCACGCACATGGCGGTGAATACCCGCCAGGAGCCCACGGGCATAGGCGTTCGACGCCTCGATCACGACGGCAACACGCGGCGGCTTGGGAAGACGTGGAGCCATGGAACCGTTGTAACACGGCGCTGACACGCCAGCCGGACTCAGCGGGTCTCAACCGTCATCGCCATCACGACCGGCGCCGTCGCATCGTTTCCCTTCACGAGGTCGATCGACACGATCGGGTCGGGCCGCTGCGGCACCACCTTCAGGTAGCGGATCTGCCGTCCGTCGAGGTCGAAGGCAAACTCGCTCTTGGGCACGTCCACCCGACGAATGTAGTCGGCCACGTGCTCGCCGTTGACGAGCGGGTGATCCTCCACAGTGCCGTCTTGATAGGTGAACCGCACGATCATCGACGTCGAGCCCGCGCCGCCACCGGCAAACCCCCAGCCGGCGACGCCGCCGAGGATGTGCAGCATCTGAATCGGTGAGCCCATCGAAAGCGAGACGCTCTTGGGCATCTTTGGCGGCAGATAGCCCTGCGGCCCGTGGAGCATGACGACGTTGGGCACGCGGTCGCCCTGCGGATCGACGAGCGTGAAGGGTACCCCCTGAAATGTCTTGGGGACCCAGTTGGGGAAGATGAGTCGTTCGATCTCGTTGTTCTCGCTGTAAAACATCCCCTTCGTGCTCACGGCCGTTGCCACCTTCTCGAGCGAGAGCGGCACGAACTTGCCTCGCTTCGTCAGGAAGGCCATCAGGTCGGCAAAGGCCTCCGGCCTGATCTGCTTCTCAAAGCCCACCGGCATGAGCGAATTCGGCGAAGGCTGAAATTCGTCGATCTCATTTCTCTGGATCGCCACCCGCTTGCCCTCGGCATCGACCAACTCAATCGCCGTCTTACTCTCGGCAGCGAGGAGGCCGGTGACCACACGGCCGTCATCGGTCGTCACGGTGTAGGCGCGGTAGTTGCCCTCAACGGAGCGGTTGGGATCGAGGATGTGGATCAGGAGTTCGTGGGCCGGATGGACGGCCATGCCGGTGAGTTCAGGCCCCACCTTGCCCCCTTCACCCGAATGCATGTGGCACTTGCCGCACTGCTCCTTGAAGACGAGCTTGCCACGAGCCGTATCGCCACCACGAAGCACCACGGGCAGAATCTCGTCAATCACCTTCTGCCGGTCGGCACTCGGCAGGCCGCCGCCGGCGGCAAGAATCTTTTTCGCGCGGTCCCGCACCTTGCGATCCGGATGGTCAGTGAGCTTCGTCCGCTCCGTGATCGGAATGTCACCGAGATTCGTTTGACGCTTCTCAAGCCGGTCCACCAGCGTGGCGGCCCAGTCACGATTGGCAAGGATCGTGCGCACGGCCGCTTCACGCACTGGCGGTGTGAACGATGCGAGACGATCGAGGATCGCCGCCGGTGCCTCGCCCGAGGAAGACCGTCCGATCGCTGTGATCAGGCCGACAGACATTTCGGGGCTCACCTTGCCGCCAACCCGTTGCATAACGAGATCGACAATGGTCGTGTCGGCCGGCCGCAACTGCACGAGCCGCTCGGCGGCGGCGATACGGTCGGCATCCTGCGCGGTGGCGTCGTCGATCGTCTTCGCGAGGGCATCGCTGATCCGGCCGATTCGTGAGTCAAGTGCGGTAGAGCCGGTGTGCTGCGCGAGCGTGACCACCTGGCCCTGCACGTTCGCCGGTAGCGTATCGACGAGCTTCACAATCGCGGCGTCGGCCTCGGGGCCGACCGCGGCGGGCATGCCCTTGGGCCAGCCGCGAACCAGCCCCGCGATCGCGGCGATAGCGATCGGCTGCGGCGCGTCGGGGAGCCGCACAAGCACGTCTGCCACGGCAGAGCCTTCGGCTCCACGGGCCACATGCTCAGCCACCCGCTCGACGAGCGTAAGCCGGGCTGGCGACGGCTTCGCGTCGGCCCGCTGAGGCGAAAGAAGGAGGGGTAGCACGCCCGCCGCCTGGACGGCCGCGGCACTCGTGGCCGCATCGGCAAGGATGGGATCAGCGAGAGTGCGCGGATCGGCGAGCATCGCATTTACGATCGCCCCGGCTTCAGGCGACGAGCCCCATTCGCCTAGGGATTCGAGCACCGCGAGCCGAACCAGCGGCTCTGGGTCGGTGGCAAGACTCGAGCCGGCTAGTTTATTCAATGTGCCAGCATCCCGGGCGAGCGCCTTGAGGGCATTCATCCGCACACCCGCGGAAGGATGCGAGAGCGCCGACTGGACGCATGCGACCGCGAGGGACTCGGACTGCGGCCCTTCGAGAGCGCCCAGTTGCCTCAGCGTCCAGATCGCGTGGATCGCGCCGGGGTTCAGGCCGATCGCATCGACGGAGGAATTCTCCACAAGCTCGATCAGCGCCGGCACGACGTCGCGGCCACCATCGGAACGACTGGCACCGCGATCGATGAGCTTCCGCTGGGCCCGCTCCCGCCAAAACATGTTGTCGTCGCAGAGCGTGGCAACGAGCTCAGCCGGTGAGGCCTGAGCCAGCGACTTGTGAGGTGACGTCGTCGCCTGTTCGTGCACGACCCGCCAGATGCGACCATGCGTCTTGTCGCGGAGCGGCGTGACATAAGCGCCTCGCTTGCCCGTTTCGAAACCTGCCGGCGTGGGATTGTGCTGAACGATGAAGTTGTACCAATCGATCACCCACACCTGACCATCCGGGCCGACGTCGGCCTGGATCGGTGCCGTCCATTCGTCATCACTGGCGACGAGATCCCAGGCCATGCGACTGGCAAACCCCGCCCCCTGCGAGGAAAGCGCAAACGTGGCAACGATGTGCCCCGTCGGCTCACAGACAAAGGCCGTGCAGTTCCAATATTCCTGCGGGTAGGCACGGGCCGTGTAAAGGCGGTGGCCTGCAGCGGCTGTGAACCGACCGTGATGATCGACCTGCCGAATCGCGACGGAGTCACCCGTCGGCGTCGGCGCCAGTTCCATCCGGGGGCTGCCGGCGATCCCGCCCAGCCGCTCTGCACTCCAGCCACGAACCCGTTCATAGACTCGATTGGGCAGCGGCATGTGTTCGCTTGGGTTGCCGTTGGCTGTAGACCCAAAGACGAGGCCCTCTTCACTGAAGCCGAAGCCCCACGAATTGTTGTTGGTGCTCCGCAGGTATTCGAGTTTCGACCCGTCGGGATGAAACCGGAAAAAGCCCATCGGGAAGCTCAGCGGTTCACCGCCGACCGTGCCGCGGAAGCCCGAGTAGCCCACGATGCCATAGACCCAGCCGTCGAGTCCCCAGGTGAGATTGCTGGGGCCGGCATGCGTGTCACCGGTGCCCCAGCCTGTGAAGAGCACCTTCCGCAGGTCCGCGGTGCCATCACCGTCGGTGTCCTCGAGAAAGAGCGTGTTCGGGGCCATCGTGACGATCAGGCCGCCGTCATGGGCGAGCATGCTGGTGGGAATGGAGAGTTTCTCGGCAAAGACCTCGCGGCGATCAGCCCGGCCGTCGCCATCGGTATCGACGAGTCGCACAATGCGGTCACGGCCCTCGACGGACGCGGCAGGATCTTCGTTTGGCGGTTCAACGAGGTCGTTCGGATAGTCCACGCTTTCTGCCACGTAGACGGCGCCGTTGCCGTCAAAGCACATTGCGAGGGGCTTGCCCATCAGCAGTGGCTCGGAGGCGAAGAGTTCGACGCGAAACCCCTCTGGCGTGATCGCATGTTTCCGTGACTCCTCGGGGGACAGCGGCTTTTGCATCGTCGCGATCTGATCGTCACCCTTGCGGGTGCCGCCGGGCGCGTAAAAGGGCACCTTCGCCGGCTGATACTCAAAAGGCGCGAGACCCGCCGACGGCCGGGTCATCGTGGGCAGATCGACATACGGTCCGGCGGCGTCCGGATCACGGCCGGCGGCGAACCGCAGGCCCCGCTCGACCAGATTGTGAAAGCCGCGATGGCCCCACGTGCGCTGGTCGTGCCCCCAGGCGGTATAGAAGACACGGCCCTTCCCCTCTTGTCGCACCCAGGTCCACGGCTCACGGTGTTCGCCCTCGATTCGCTCTTCCAGCACGGTGCGGCCGCGATCGTTGTGCTTCGTGTGCACGTAGGTTTCGTCCCAGCTTTCAAAGCCACCAAAGCCTTTCATGAGCGGATGCTCAGGGGCGACATTCATGGTGCGGAATTCACCGGTGCCGTGCTTTTGAAACTGCGCGCCTACGAGGTCGGTCCACGCGGGTGAGTTGCGAAAACAAAAACTCGCGCAGTGCAGTGGCACGAGCCCCTTGCCATTACGAACAAAGTCGAGGATCGCAGCCTCACCGGCGGGCGGCAGCGTGTCGATGTTGGCATACACCGCCAAAACGTCGTAGGCAGCGAGAGCGGCCGGCTTGAGGTCGGCAACATTCTCGGTGTAGACCAACTCAATCCCACGCGGCGCGAGCACCGGCTGCAGTTGAGCAAACCGGTCGGCGGAACGATGGTGGCCCTGATCCCCGAGGAAGAGCACCTTGAGCGGGGCTTCAGCAACCGCCGATGGCACCATGACGAACAGCAGGGACAGGGCTGAAACCGTGCGAATCATGCTGAGAAACTCCACTCCGGCAGTTTCATGATCACGCCCCCGTTCAGCGCCGACTCATGAGCCAGAATGCCGGTGCAGGTCCAATTCGCACTCTGTCGGGCGTTGGGGTAGGGGTCGCGGCCCTCAACGATCGCCGTCACAAATTCGTGTACGAGATGGGGATGGCTGCCGCCATGGCCGCCTCCCTGCGTAAATGACAGATGCTGGTGATCGTCGGAATCGTAGACGCCGCCAGTCGTAAATCGTTGGATGGGATCGGGCAGGAGGCGAGCGAAATCAGGCACCGGCACCCGCCGTGGGATTTCAGGCTCAGGCAGTTTGGCCGTATGCACCACCGGCTCCTCCCCTTCGACAAGCTGCCACTCGAAACTCTTCTTTGAGCCGTAGACGTCGAAGCTCTCGCGATACTGCCGGGCCGTATCGAACAACGAACGAATCACCCGGGCCACGACGTCGCTGTCACGGAGTTTCACATGAGCACTTTCGATCGCAAACGGTGAGCCGTAATGTTGGATCAGTTCCTCTCGAATGCGGCCTGAGCCAAAGCAACTCACCTCCTCGGCATCTTTCCGCTCGAGGGCGAGGCAGGGGCCAACACAGTGCGTGGCATAGTGCATCGGCGGCAGCCCCGGCCAGTAATTTGGCCAGCCGTCCATGTCCTGCTGGTGGCTCGCCTGCACGAACTGGATTTTACCCAGTTCACCCTGCTCGGCCATTTGCTTGATAAAGAGAAACTCACGGGCATACACGACCGTCTCGGCCATCATGTATTTGAGGCCGGTCTTGGCCGAGAGCTCGACGATCCGCTTGCAGTCGTCCACGGTCGTCGCCATCGGCACAGTGCACATGACATGCTTGCCGGCCTCGAGGGCGGCGATCGACATCGCCGCGTGATCGGGGATCGGCGAATTGATGTGGACGGCGTCGATCTCCTTGTCTTTCAGCAGGTCGGCGTAGCTGTGGTAGCGCCGCTCAACACCGTAAGCGGTACCGATCTCGTCGAGCTTGTCCTGCGAACGCTGACAGATGGCAACCAGTTCGGCATGTGGATGCCGTTGGTGGATCGGGATGAACTCGGCACCGAAGCCGAGACCGACAATGGCAGTGCGGACGGGACGAACCGATTGGGGAGTCATCATGGCGCGGCTCACGGGGTAGGGGACGAAAGACAATGTAGTAATAACACCCCGTCGCGGTCGGCGTCCATGAGGCCCTGCACCTTTGGCTTGAGATTTTTTACCGCCGCTTGCGGTTTACCTCGCCCCAGGCGGCGACATTCGCCCGGGCCGCATAGGCCTCCCACATGGCCGCCATGCGACTGACCCGCCCGGGCTCCCGCCCGCTCACGTCATGCTGCTCGGAGCGATCACGGGCGAGGTTGTACAGCTCCCACGGTCTGCCATGCATGGCCACAAGTTTCCAGTCGCCCACGCGGATGGCACGGTTTCCTTCATGCTCCCAGTAGAGAGCCTCTCGATCGATTGTGCCGTTCCCAAACACCGGCGCCAGGCTGCGGCCCTCGAGTGGCGTCTTGCCGTCAGGATAGGCCGCGCCCGCCAGATCGATACACGTCGCCATGAGATCGATGAGATGGCCGGGGGTGTGAGTAACACGCCCCGGATGGTCGACGCCCTGCGGCCAATGCACGAGCAGCGGCGTGGCGATGCCGCCTTCGTGCACCCAGTGCTTGTGCTTGCGAAAGGGCGTATTTGACACCGTTGACCAGGCTTCGCCGTAACCGATGAACGTGTCGGCCGGCCCGGCCATCACGCCTTTCCCCTGCCGCACGGGGTAGCCGTCGCGGGTCTGCCGCGGATGAAACGTCGTGCGCATCTCGGTATCGGCCATGACCGGCAGAGACGGTGCTTCGGCGCGACGTGGGCCCACCCCGGATCGCCCCATGGCTTCGGCGCAGCCACCATTATCCTGGAGATAGCAGATCAGCGTGTTCTCAAGCTGTCCCGACTCCTCGAGCGTCCGCACGATCTGCCCAATGCCCCGGTCCATGCAGTCGACCATCGCGGCATAGACCTCCATGTTTCGCTCGTCCCAACCCCAATACACTCCACGCTCACCCAGGTCGGCAGGAAACGGCCAGAGTGTCGTGTTGGCCGCGGTGATGACTCCCAACTCAAGCATCTTTCCATAGCGGGCGGCACGCACCGCCTCGTAGCCGGCTGCATATCTCCCTTTGTATTTCTCGATGTCACGCGCGCGGGCATGCATCGGCCAGTGAGCCGCGGTGTAGGCCACATACAGAAAAAATGGCTTCGTCGCCTCGTGCTCGCGGATGAATCGCACGGCATGGTCGCTGATGGCGTCGGTGTAGTAGTAGTCTTCGGCCGGATAGTCTGGATCCGCGCAGGCCGAGATCAGTTGGTTATCGCGGACGAGCGTGGCCGGGTCGAAGAAACTACCGGCACCGGTGATCGTGCCGTAGAAGCGGGAGAAGCCCCGCTGCAGCGGCCAGTTGTGCTTGTCGGCATCCGACTTTGGATTCACGCCTTTCGTAACATGCCACTTACCAACGGCGTAACTTGCATACCCGGCCGGCCCGAGCACCTCGGCAATGGTGACGCAGGAGTCGTTCAAGTCGCCGCGGTAGCCCGGCAACCCTTTATCATCAACCATGTGACCGATGCCCGCCTGATGCGGATAGAGGCCGGTGAGCAGACTGGCGCGTGTGGGGCAGCAACGCGCGGTGTTGTAGAACTGCGTGAATCGCAGGCCACCGGCCGCGAGCCGGTCGAGTGTGGGCGTTTCGATCTCTCCGCCGTAACAGCCGATGTCGGAGTAGCCCATGTCATCGGAGAGGATGACAACGATGTTAGGCTGCGACCCAGCAGCCGTTGCCATGCTGCACAACGCCCAGACAACGAGCGGCGCGATTACCCAAATACGGTCGTCCTTCATCCATGACCTCACGGCTCGTGAACAATGGCCACCGGGAGCGAGTTGCCGAAGGTGGTGAAGTCCTTGAATGTCCACACGACCGTTTTGTCGCGGGAGACCTCGATGATCTGCGGATTGTCGGGGCCGGCGTGGCAATTGACCAAAATCGTGTTCCCATTCGGCAGCCGCCGCACCTGCGTCACCCAGGCCAGCGTGATGCCCGGCAGGTCGTTTTGGTTGAGCCGCCACACGATCTCCTTGTCGGCCGTGACCTCGAGCACTGAATGACCGTTGCCGGTGCCGATGAGCGTGTTGCCGTTGTCGAGCCTGATCGCCGAGTAGACCTGGTCACCGAATGCCTCGGGCCCGTGGCCAGCCCTGCGCGGCGTGTCGAACAGCGGCACGTCGTACTCCCACACGATCTTCCCGTCGGAATCGTATTCACGGATGACACCATCCTTCTCGTGGGCAACGAGGTAGGTGCCGGCCACCGTCTTGCGGGCATTACGGGTGTCGGAATGGGCGGAGGGAGTGTCGACTTTCAGTCGGATGTGCCGCTGAATCGCACCATCGCGGTCAATCTCGATGATCCGCGCAGGCCCCGACTCGACGATCATTGTCGTCCCGTCAGCAAGCCGCTGAAAGGCATGTACTTCCACCGCACGGTCGGCATTGCCATTACTCTTGGCATCGTACTGCCAGACGGGCTTCCGCTCGGCATCCAGTTCGATGATCCGCGTCCAGCCGTCTTGGTAAAGCAGGTGACCATTCGGGAGCAGGTGCAGATCGTGGATCTGGCGGCAGGGAAGCCTCCACTCGACCCGACCGTTGGGGCCGATCGCGGCGAATGTCTTTGTCGAGTCATCAGCGGCGATCACACGCCGTGGCGTGCCCGTCTGCACCGCCGTGGACGGGGCCTCGGCAACTGCCACCGTTGGCAGCAGCAAAAGCAACGCGATCCGGAGGGTCATGCGAGGATCTCCGTGATCGGCGTCACGTGCTCGACGCCGACAAGCTTCTGGTCGAGGCCACCGAAGAAGTAGCTGAGCCGATTCGGGTCGAGGCCAAGGCAGTGCAAGACTGTCGCGTGCAGGCTCTTCACGTGAAAGCCGGCCTTGCCGTCATGGATCGGCGTGATCGCCGCCGCACCGAGCTCGTCGGTCTCGCCCACGCTCACGCCTCCCTTGATGCCGCCGCCGGCCATCCACATCGTGAATCCGAATGCGTTGTGGTCGCGGCCCGTCCCCTCTGCATATTCCGCCGTTGGCTGCCGGCCAAACTCACCCCCCCAGATCACAAGCGTCTCGTCGAGCAGGCCCGACCGCTTCAAGTCGGTGAGCAGCGCCGCGATCGGCTTGTCGGTATTGCCGGCATGAAACTCATGATTCTTCACGAGGTCGCCGTGGGCATCCCAGTTGTCGTCATTGTGGGCACCTCCGGAGTAGAGCTGCACAAACCGCACGCCCCGCTCCACAAGGCGACGGGCCAGCAGGCAGCGGCGGCCAAAGTCAGCCGTCCGCGGCTGATCAAGCCCGTAGAGTTGCTGCGTCTCCTCAGTCTCGCTGGCGAGGTCGACTGCTTCCGGCGCATGCTCCTGCATCTTCCAGGCGAGTTCATAGGAAGCAATCCGAGCAGCCAACTCGGTGTTGTCGCCGCGGGAAAGAAGATGCGCCGTATTCGCCTCCCGCAGCGCATCGAGCATCGCCCGCTGGGCCTCCAGCGGCATGTCGTCGGGCGGGGCGAGATCGAGAATCGGTGCCCCCTTGCTCCGCAAGATCGTGCCCTGGTAGGTCGCCGGCATGTAGCCACTCGACCAGTTCTTCGCCCCCGAGATCGGGCCGCCGGTCGGGTCTAGCATCACGACGAAACCGGGCAGGTTTTCGTTGACGCTGCCGAGTCCGTAGTTCACCCACGAGCCGAGACACGGGGCCCCGCTTTGGATCTTGCCGGAGTTCATCTGCAGCATTGCCGAGCCATGGATCGGTGAGTCGGCCGTCATCGAGTGAAGAAAGGCAATGTCGTCGACGTGCTGGGCGATATGTGGAAACAGGTCGCTTACCCATTTGCCACACTCGCCGTACTGCTTGAACTGCCACTTCGGGCCCACGGCTCGGCTCTCACTCCGCTCACCACCACGGCCCTTCGTCTTCACCTTGATCGTCTTCCCGTCGAGCGGATAGAGCACCGGCTTGTAGTCGAACGTATCGACATGGCTCGGGCCTCCATACATGAAGAGGAAGATCACGCTCTTTGCCTTGGGGGCGAACTGTGGCGGCTTGGCCGCCAGTGGATTGAGAAACGGCGTGCCCGTGGCCGCCCGTGTCTGCCGCGCGAAAAATCCCTGGTCGAGGAGGCCAGCCAGGGCGAGGCCCGTAAATGACGCGCCCGCTTCCCAAAAAAACTCCCGCCGCGTGCGGCGACAGAAGGTTCCTCGGATGGCTTGGTGGCTGGTGGACATGGCAGGCCTCTACTTCGGCGCGACAGGATTGAAAAGCATTAGTCGAGGTAGGCGAACTCGTTGAGGTTGAGCAGCATCAGGCAATACAGCTCGAAGGCTCGGCTCGGACTCACGCCATCAGCGTCTTCCAGTTGATCGATGAGCGCGATGCCATCGGCCACTTCCTTCTCGGAGGCCGAACGCACGAGCGCGATCTCGATCGCCCGACGAACCATGGCAGTCACGTCGGCATCATCAGGACCACCCGCCTCGCGCTGCACCCGGCCGGCAAACACCCGTGCCTGGGCATGCAGGAACGAGCCATTCATCATGCCGAGGGCCTGAGTCGGCTGCGTGGTCACGAACCGCACCGGGCATGTGGTGTCCGTGTCGGCCACGTCATAGTCAGAGAGGATCGGCACCAGCAGCGATCGCTTCACCTTCGCATAGATGCTGCGGCGGGACTGCTCGGCAGGAGGCGAATTGCCCCAGCCCGCACCCGGGCGCGACTGCGTGGCCTTCACCGCGTCGGGAATGTCAGGAAAGACACCGGGGCCAAACATCTTCGGATTGAAGGCACCACTCGCCACATGAATGGAATCGCGGATCTCCTCGGCCGCAAGACGCCGCATGTCGAATCGCCAAAAGGCTTCGTTGAGCGGATCCTTGGCGAGGGCTTCCGCGTTGCCTGTGGATGACGCCCGGTAGGCCTCCGACATCAGGATCAGCTTGTGGATCGGCTTGAGACGCCAGTCGCCGGCGATGAACTCAGTCGCCAGCCAGTCAAGTAGGTCTGGATGCGTGGGGGGATCGCCAGCAAGGCCAAAATTGCTCGGGCTGCGAACCAGACCGCGGCCGAAGTGGTGCTGCCAGATGCGGTTGACCATCACGCGAGCCGTAAGCGGGTTGTCGGGCGCGACAATCCACTGTGCCAACGCCGTGCGGCGGCCGGTGGTCTTCGCGTCGGCAGAGGGCGTGGGAATGACCGGGGCCCGCGGATTGAGCACCCCTGGAAATGACGGCTCGACCCGGTTCTTCGGCGTGGGTTCGGCATGGGGGTTGCCGCGGTAGAAGACGAACGTGTCGGGAGCCGCGGGACCATGCTCACTCACCACGAGGGCCTTGGAGACGGCGGCGTTCTCCCGATCAAGTGCCGCCAGCCTTGCTTTCCAGTTCGCGAGGTCCGCCTTCGTGAGGTCATCGAGCGCCTGCTCACCGTGCTCTTTGATCCGCTTCTCAATTTCCTGCACGTTCCGCCGCGCCTCCTCGCGACGACGGGCGAGTTCCTCACCACGGTGCTGAGCCTCGTCTGCCGACTCACCATCAAGGGGAATCGCCCGCTCGATGAATTTTGGATTCATCTGCCGATCCCCCATCGGCGTGATGTTGTGGAAGAAGGCAAGCAGACCGTAGTAGTCTCGTTGTGTGAGTGGATCGATCTTGTGGTCGTGGCAACGGGCACAGTTGATCGTGAGCCCGAGGAACGTCTGCGCGGTGGTGGCGACGATATCGTCGAGCCCGTCGTATTTGGCCTGCAGCCGGTCGGCAGGCTCGTCATCCCACAGCCCCAGTCGGTAGTAGCCTGTCGCAATCAGAGAATCAGCGGTGGGGGCCGGCAACTCGTCGCCAGCTAATTGTTCGATGACAAACTGGTCATAGGGCTTGTCGTTGTTCAACGAGCGGATGACGTAATCTCGATACCGCCAGGCATGTGGCTTGTCGCCGTCGCGTTCGAATGAGTTCGTGTCGGCATAGCGGACGAGATCAAGCCAATGGCGGGCCCATTTCTCTCCGTAATGCGGGGAGGCCAGCAGACGATCGACTACCCGTTCCCAGGCAGTGGGCGAATCATCGGCGAGAAACTCCTGCATCTCCTGCTCACTCGGTGGTAGGCCGGTCACGTCATAGGTGGCGCGGCGGAGCAGGGCAGCCCGGTCGGCTTCCGGGGGAGCGGCCAAGCCGCGATGGGTGAGTCCCGCGCGGATGAAGGCATCAATCGAATGCTCGATGCCCTCCACGGCGGGTACGCCCGGACGGCTGAGTGGTTGAAATGCCCAGTGTCCCTTCCACTTGGCACCGTTGTCGATCCAAACTGCCCGGGCCGCAATCTCGGCCGGCGTGAGCCGCGGCCCCTCGGGCGGCATCTGGATGTCAGGATCGGTCGACGTAATACGAGCGAGCAATTCGCTGGTGGTCGACTGCCCTGCCACGATCGCGTGACTGCCGCTGTCGAGTTGTTTCGTCGCAGCCGCCCGATCATCGAGCCGCAGACCGGCCTCCTGGGTTTCGGGACCGTGGCAGGAGAGGCAACGCTTCGCCAACAGCGGTTGGATGTCTCGCGAAAAGTCTGGGGATTGTGCGGTGGCCGAGCCTTGGGCCGCACTCCACACGATCAGAATCAGCGCAGCACACCGCTTCATCTGTCGATTGACCTAACGGGTGTTTGGATTCGCAAAGCACGAGGCGGACATGACCGAGTCGACCGATATTCTAAGCACCGTTTACAAAAAATCAATTCATCGATATTTTGCTGTCGAGGCCACCAATGACCACCCCTGCGAATCGCGTCGAATCGACTCTGCTTCGCCGGATCAACGAGCGTCGGCTCTTGGAGGTCATCCAAAGCCACGGTCCATCGTCACGAGCCATGCTGACGCGGGCTTCGGGCCTCACCGCGCCAACCGTGTCAAAGGCAGTCGATTCGCTGCTGCGGCGCGGCCTGATTGAGGAACTCGAGCCACGAGAGCAGGCCCTCGGCCGCCCAGGAAAGCTCGTCCGCATGGCGACGCAGTCGGGTGCTGTGGTCGGCGTCGTGATCGACACGCAGACCTGCTGCACGGCTGCGGCCGGTCTCGATGGCACGGTCACGGAGGAGCAGACACGACGGTTTGCGACGCCCGATGACTACGCAACTCTCATCGACATGGTTGAACGCGATTGCCGTGCCCTGATGGCCGATATCTCGGGGAAACTGCACGGTGTCGGCGTGAGTGTGCCGGGGCTGATCAACGACCGCCTCGGTGAGATCGTCTTCTCACCAAACCTCCATCTTCTCGACAAACGCAATCCCGCGCACGACCTTGAGCAACGCCTCGGTGTTCCCTGCCTCCTGATCCAAGAGTCTGATGGGTTATGCCTCTCCGAACGCCTGTACGGCGATGCTCGTGGCATTGACGACTTCGCCGTGCTCGATGCCTCGTTTGGATTGGGCCTGGCCGTGATGAGTGGCGGCCACCTGCTCACCGGCCACAGTGGAATGGCGGGTGAGATCGGCCACATCACCGTCGCCCCCGACGGCCTGCGGTGTGGTTGCGGCAACCGCGGTTGCCTGGAGACAATGGCCACCGACGCGGCCCTTCTCCGGATGCTGGCCGACAAACTTGGCAGACGCCTCGATATCATGGCTGCCTCTGAGCTGCTCGCTGAGCGGGCAGCCGATTTCCAGCACGAAATTCGCTCGGTCACCGAATACCTCGCCATTGCCATTGCTGCCGTAATCAACATCTTCAACCCCACCACGCTCTTCGTGCACGGCACGCTTCTGGCAGCCGAGCCAGATCGATTTGCCCGCGTGCTCGAGCGGGTGAAACAGCGAACACTCACCGCCTCATTGGCTGATTGCACTATCGTGGCAACGCGATCGAGCAAGCGTCAGGGCGCGATTGCCGGTATCATGCATCATCTCACCAACGCGTGGGCACCAACGGTGCGTTAACATCACTCCATTCCATCCTCCTTCGTTTCAAAAACCCATGATCACTTCCCCACCTGCGCGTCCGTTTTCTCTTGCTGGCCGTGTGGCACTCGTCACCGGGTCATCGACGGGACTTGGAAAAGCGATGGCTGTGTGTCTGGGGCACGCCGGTGCGCGGGTTGCACTGAACTACGCCAATGCGCAGCCCCGGGCCGCAGAAGCCTTGGCGGAACTTGAGGCCGCAGGCATCCCGGCGCAACTGTTTCGTGCTGACGTGACGGATGAAGCCGACATCGACACCATGTTTACAGAGATCGAAAACTCGCTCGGCCCCGTTGACATCGTCGTCATCAATGCTACGCCGCCACAGCCGCAAAAGCCGATCGAAGACTATGACTGGGCGTTCTATCAACAGATGCTCGACTTCTTCGTGAAGAGCCCTTATCTGCTGACCCGACGAGCGTTGCCCAGCATGAAGACCCGAAAGCACGGCCGACTCATCAACATCACAAGCGAAGTCTTTCACCTTGGCGTTGCCCCTTTCTCGGCCTATGTGGCCGCCAAGGGGGGACAGACAGGGTGGTCGCGCAGCATGTGCCACGAACTCGCGCCGTTCGGCATCACGGTCAACATGATCGCTCCCGGCTGGATTCCCGTAGAGCGGCATGCCAACGATCCGCAGGCCGATAAAGATGCCTATTTCAGCACCATCCCGCTGGGTCGGTGGGGCACGCCCGAGGACGTCGGTTGGGCCGCGACCTACCTTGCCAGTGATGAAGCGTCGTTCGTCACCGGCCAGACGATCGCCGTCAATGGCGGCAAGACCTGCTGGTAAACGGTCGTGATCTGAGACTCGGTCGCAGGACGTGGGCCCCGAATCGGGTTACGGGAGCACCACCTCGTCTGAAATGATGACCGGTCGCCCTGCGGTGACAGGAGTCGCTGTGCCGCCCATGGGCACGCCCTCGCTCACCATCGGCATGCCACCACCCATACTGGCCCCCATTCCCGCTCCCGCACAGGGGTCGCAGCAGGGGTTGGCCTGGGCGCAGGGCGTACCCTGACCACATGTCCGCATCGGGGGCCCGGCCATTGGGGCCGGAGCGCCCGGTGGCGTGAATCCGGGGGGCAGGTGGCCGAAGCACCGCTCATACTTCCACACTTCCAGCGCGATATACCGCTCCGAAAGCGACTTGCAGCCGGAAAGCCCCGCGGCGGCCAGCACAACTGGCACAACCAGCAGGGCACGCTTGCTCCACTCCGTCGAACGCATCGATCCGTCTCCTGGAAAGGCCAGCCGACGTCTCGAAAGGGCGTCGGGTGAGTTAGGCCCGCGGCACCGTCCGCGAAGCCTCGCAACCCTACACCATGAAATGGGCTTCGCAAATTATTTGCGGTGCCGGATCTTGGATCGCATCCGCCGCTTCTTCTGGCCCCGCTTGCGGCGACCCTTGCCTGACTTTTTAACGCCCATGCTTTGCTCCGGGAGAAACACTCTATCTTCGGGAGAAGTTGTAAAAACGGAGGGGTGCCCTTGCAAGCCAGTGGCTCCCACCGCGAAGTTGGATGGGTACGGACGGTTTTTGACCACCCCCGCCACACTCCACGAACGGCATGATCGTTCTCTTCCCTACCTACGCCCGTCGACTGCCCGGCACCCGGCAATGGCGGGCCTCAATCGCTGGCATGGTCGCGAAGCCACTGCCCGAGCGCAGCCGTCGCCGGGTGCTGGCCCGTGCCGTCCTGAAGCGGATCCTCGACGTCGAAGACGACGACATCGACACGGCCATCTTCCGCGACCGCGCTGATGCCTTCTTCTTCCAACGGCTGGTGGGTCGGCCAGTCCGCGTGGCGATCGCCGGCCGCACGATTGACGCCGGCCAGTCCGACCGGGCAGGACACTTCCAAGCCGATGTGCTGGTCGATGACGACGACGTGGCAACATTGGCCACACCCTGTGGCTCCGGTTGTCGCTGGCTCCCCTACGATGGGTCGCTCACGACGGGTGACGATGAACCAGATCCGGTAGATCCCGCCAGTACCCCGATGGCCCGCGGCCGAATCCAATGCATCGACGAAGAGGGGCTTTCGGTCATCTCTGATATCGACGACACGGTGAAGATCACCAACGTCGCCCACCGTCGTGAACTGTTGGCAAACACGTTTCTGCGGGAGTTTGCCGCCGTGCCCGGGATGGTAGAGGCGTTTGGACGACTCGCCACCAGCGGCACGGTGTTTCACTATGTATCGGCCAGCCCTTGGCAGCTGGCACCAAGCCTGTGCGAGTTTTTCTCAGTGGCTGGCCTGCCGGCCGGCTCGATGCACCTCAAGCTCTTCCGGCTCAAAGACTCGACGCCCCTGAGGCGGCTGCCCTCCCGCAAGCGATCGAAGCGACGGACGATTGAACGGATCCTCGCCGATTTTCCGAGACGACGATTCGTCCTCGTGGGCGACTCCGGTGAACGCGATCCGGAGGTGTATGCGGCGGTGGCGCGGCGGCATCCGGAGCAGGTGCAGAGCGTGCTGATCCGACAGGTGGAAGCCAAGGCGCCGCGGGAGAAGGTGCTGGCGCGACTCGGGCGGCTGGCCCGCAAGCTTCCGGAAGGCCGGCTGCAAGTGTTCACTGCGCCAGCGGAAGTGGCTGCCTTCATGGGCTGAGGCCGGCGTTCTAGGCAGTCGCAACCTGCCCCCTATGGGCTCTCAAACGCATTCTGGTAATGCTCGACGACGGGCGGTTCCTCACCAAACGTCACCGTCACCACGTCGATCCGCACCGAGCAATCCTGCAGCCGATGCCGGCGAATATAGGCGTTGGCGAGATCGGCGATGCGTCGTTGCTTCTGATGGCCGATTGTCTCGACCGGATGACCGTGGCTCGTATCGCTCCGGCTCCGCACCTCAACGAACACCACCGTGCGGTCGTCGAGGGCCACGATATCGATGTCGCCGCGGAGGATCTTTTCCCGCCGGCCCACGATCCGATAGCCGATGCCGCGGAGATACCGGGCCGCCTCATCCTCGCCGCGCCGGCCGATTTCATCCCGCGAAATCATGAAGGGCTACGCCTTCGCGGCGGCCTTCTTGCGGGCCGGCTTCTTGGCATTGCCCTCGGTGTTGGCGTCTTCCCGCTTCTCACGAAGCCGCGTCGCCTTGCCAACCCGGTCGCGGAGATAGTAGAGCTTCGCCCGCCGCACCACACCCGACCGCTTCACCTCGATCTTGGCGATCTTGGGCGAGTGCACGGGAAACTTCCGCTCCACGCCTTCGCCGGCAACGATCCGACGCACCGTAAACATTTCGCGGCTGCCGGTGCCACTGCGGGCGATCACCACGCCATTGAAGATCTGGATTCGCTCCTTCTCGCCTTCGAGAATTCGCGTGTGCACATCGACGGTGTCGCCGATGTTGAACTTCGCCACCTCGGGCTTCAGGCTCGAGGCTTCGACGTGGGCAAGGATCTTCTGGCTCATGACGGGTTCCTTTCGGGAGTTTGATGATCAGGAATGGTTGATCTGCAGGGTGCGGCGGCGGGTGGCAGTGACGGCCTGCTCATGCCGCCAGGCCGCTATTTTCTGGTGGTCACCCGAGAGGAGCACTTCGGGCACGGTGAGGCCGCGATACTCCCGCGGCCGCGTGTATTGCGGGCCTTCCACGAGGCGGTCAGCCCCGGAGAAGGAGTCTTGGCGGGCGCTCTCCTCGTCGCCGAGCACGCCCGGTACGAGCCGCGACACGGCATCGACGATCACCATCGCCGCCACCTCGCCGCCGGAGAGCACATAGTCGCCGATCGAGATCTCATCGGGGGCGAGGATCGCCTTCACCCGCTCGTCGAAGCCTTCGTAGCGGCCGCAGACGAGCACGAGCCGCTCATGCGTGGCAAGCTCCTCCACGATCGCCTGATCGAGCCGGCGGCCGCCCGGTGTGAGCATCACGAGGTGGCCGGTATCGGCTTGGTGCTGCACGGCCTCCACGCATTCCACCACGGGGCCGGCCATGAGCAGCATGCCGGGGCCGCCGCCGAAGGGCCGGTCATCCACCTGACGGTGCACGCCAGTGGCGAAGTCGCGGATGTTCGTCACTCGGATATCGAGCAGGCCAGCGGCGCGTGCCGCCCCGATGAGGCTTCCTTCGAGGAAGCTCGTGAACATTTCGGGAAAGAGCGTGAGGATATCGATCCGCATGGCAGCGAGAAGAGTCCGGGGCTGGAACCGCGAAGCTTCGGCATCAGGTGATCAAGACTCTTTTGATTCTTCCGCAGGAGCCTCGGCGGCAGGCTCAGCCGGTGCTTCGGCCGCGGGCTCTGCGGCCGGAGCCTCGGCAGACACTTCGGCAGTCGCTTCTGTGACCGCCTCAGCCACAGGTGCTTCGGCAGTTGCCTCCGCTGCGGGCGCTTCGGCGGCTGCCTCGGCCGCAACTGCTTCTTCGGTCTTCGGCGGCTCGGGCACAAACGCCGGCGGGCCGGGATCGGGGAGCACCTTCGGCAGCGAGAGCCGGGCGCGGGCCTCTTCCATTTCCTTGAGGTGCGTGCCGTTGGGGCCGTATTTCTTGATGAGCACCTTCACGTTGTCGCTCGGCAGGGCACCGACAGACAGCCAGTGCTGCACGCGGCCGTGGTCGAGCGTGCAGCGGGCGTCGGTCTCGGGCACGCTCGGGTCGTAAGTACCGATCGCCTCAATCACGCGGCCGTCTCGCGGGCTTCGCTTGTCAGTTGCACAAATCCTGAAAAAGGCACGGTGCTTCCGGCCCATCTTTTTCATCCGAATCACGACTGCCACGGTCACTCTTCTCCTGCGGGAACTTTCGAGCCCCTTAGCGTACCCGAGAAATGGGCAAACCCAAGCCCACCCCCGGGAAAAGTCGTTTTTCGGCCGAAACGCCACGTGCGACTCGGTCGCGCTACTTGCTGCCCCGCTTTTTGCGGCGGGCCTCTTTCTCCCGCTGCTTCTTGAGCTTCCGCCGCTCGTCGGCGGTGAGCCGCTTGCCGGTATCGCCCTTGGGACGGCCGAGGCGGGCTCCGGGGTTGGCCATCTGGGCCT
>JAYQOK010000019.1:0-30458 GCA_038144795.1 Candidatus Kuenenia sp.
TGCCAACCGTTTCGCCGATGATGGCATTCATTCGATCGACTGGGAGTTGAAACACAACCACTCCGCGAATGTCTCGGCCATCATAAATGGGGGCGGCAATGAAACTTGCCGGGGCGTCGTAGGAGGGAAAGTAGTTTTCGAAGGTCCCGAAGGCGACGGTGTCGCGGCGGCCGCTGGAAAGAGCCTCCTTGCAGGCATCGCCGAATACCGAGCCACTGAAGGAGCCATTGAAGAGGGACGTGGCGAAATCGATTTCCTTGAAGACCGAATAGACGATCGTGCCCGTCTCAGCATCGATGAGGAAAAAGTCGTAGATGCCCAACCGTGTCAGGTAGTTGCGAAAGATCGGATGAAAAGTCGCATGAGCCTTTGAGTAGGCCGAACCGTCATCGGCGGCATCGAGTAGGTGTTTGGAGCCAAGCGGGTGTTCATTGCGGCGAATGTAGAGATCTTGGAGCCAGGCTGCAGCGTCAGGCAGCCCGTCGACAAGCGGCTGCACGGCCACATCGCTCTCTGTTTTCCGGCGGAATTCAGTGGCGAAATCGCTGGTGTAGAAGGTGGCCAGATTCTTGCGGGCTTTGTCGACTGCCGTGGTATCGGCACTGTCATCCGCGAGGAGCGTCTTGTAGCCGTCTGTGAATTGCCGGAGCGCATCGATCACCATCCTGTCATCGGCCATGTTGCGGAGTTGGTCTTCCATCGATGCAAAATACCGCTCCACCGATTTGGCGGTGATCGTGCGGACCGTTTCCAGTTGGTTGAATGCCTGGGATTGAAGGCCATCGACAGCTGAGCGGTACATCAGGAGGCCAGTGATGCCCAGCGGAATGAGCGACACGGCCAGAAGCGACAGCAGGAGCCGGTTTCCGAGGAGCGAGAACCAGCCAGAGTAACGGGACTGGTTACGATGAGTCGGTTCCGACATGTGGAGATCCTTGTTTAGTGGGCGGCAGTTTTAGCAGCCGGGGACACCCGCTGCCGGAGAAGAGGCACTACGATACGCTGCGGATCAAGGAGGTGCACGAGCCAGGTTTCACCCGCAAAAACTCCAGTGCGAGGGTCGGTGGCCGGGTCAATGCGACTGCCGGATGGGGGTTCGATGGAGTCCATGGGGATTTGCTCGACGTCGAGCACTTCGTCGACCCGGAGGGCATAGCAATCGCCCTCCAACCGCACGACAAGGAGGCCACCACCAGCGGCGATGCCGTCGCCGAGGCCGAGCCGCCGTTGCATGTCGATGACGGGGACGATCTGGCCGCGCAGGTGAAGGAGCCCGGCGACCGCGTCGATCGCAAGCGGCACCGAGGTAATGCCACTAGCGTGGAGCACCTCGGACACAAACGATGAGGGAACCGCAAAGCAATGGCCACCCACGAGAAACCCGCAGACTTCGAGATCGGTAGGAGATTTGGCCGGGGTGGCAATCATGATATTGCGGAGGAATCGAAGGGAAGGGCAGAGACGGTGGTGGCCAAATCAAGCACCTCAGTCGCGATGCCTCCGAGCGACAGCGAGCCAAGGAGGCCAGTTGCGGCAATGTCAGTCTGGAGAGGTGACTCGGCTGCGGCCACATCGACAATCTGCTGAACAGCCAACCCGATGCTGCCGCGGGGCGTACCGAGGACCACCAATTGGAGGGAGTCTTGAGGGGGGTGAACCAAGCCACCAAGGAGACTGTCGACGTCGACAACAGGCGTAAAGCCGCTTCCACGACGGACAACTTGGCGACCAGCCACGGGCTGCAGGTCGGCCGCAGTGACGCTCTCGAGCCGCGTGACATTATGCAGCGGCACCGCCACCCGGCGACCGGTGCCGGTCCGGCAGATGAGGTAGCGATCAGCCAGATCCTCACCGGCACCGCCTGTTTCGTCAGCACTTTCTACCTGTTCAACTACAGGAAGATCGGCCATGCGGAGCAGGCCCCGAAGATCGAGGATCAGAGAAACCCCGCCGTCTCCGAGCACCGTCGCGCCGGCATAAACACCGATCTGGGAAAGCAGTGGTCCGATCGGCTTCACGACGATTGTTGTCAGGCTCACACCCTCAGCAGCCGGTCGACCATCAGCGGCTGATTCCACGGTCCTCAGCCCGTCGATGACGAGGCCAAACTCACGGTCATCAACTCGCAGAAGGACCACCGTGCCCTCGTGGCGGCAGGCGGTGCGGTCTCGGAGCCCGAGGAATTCGTCCAGAAAGACCACCGGAACCAGCTTGCCGCGCACGCGGATCACGGGCGCACCGTCGAGCCCCTCGATCCGTGGCCCACTGCGGTCAGGACGCAGTGAAATCAACTCGCCCACGGCAGCCTGAGGGATCGAGAGCAGCTTTTGGGCGCAGCTGACGATGAGGGCCGGCATGATCGCCAGCGTGAGCGGCACGCGGACACGGATCGTCGTGCCTTTGCCAGGGTGAGTGTGGAGATCGACCGTGCCGCCGATGGCCTCGATATTTGACTTCACCACATCCATGCCGACGCCGCGCCCAGACACGTTCGTGACTGCTGTCGCCGTGGAGAAGCCGGGCTGGAAGATAAACTGCAGCACATCATCAGCAGAGAGGAGACTCGCTGCTTCGGGGGTAATGAGCCCTTTCGCAATCGCCTTGGTCCGCGCAGCCTCAATATCAATACCGCGGCCGTCGTCCTCAATTTCAATCGTGACTTGGCCACTTTCGTTGAATGCTCGCAACAGGAGGCGTCCCGCCCGGGGCTTTCCTGCCGCCTGACGCACGGCCGGGGATTCAATGCCATGGTCGATGGCGTTCCGAATCAGGTGCGTGAGTGGGTCGCGGATGCTCTCGATAAGCGTGCGGTCGAGTTCGGTGTCGGCGCCATCGACAACCAGCTGCACTTCCTTGCCGAGCGATACGGCCAGGTCGCGGACGGTGCGGGGGAACTTACTGAAAAGGTGATCGATCGGTTGCATCCGCGTTTTGACAGCCGTTTCCTGCAGGGCATTGGTGACGGCGTTGATGCGGTGCGAGACGGCCTGCACGGCCGGGTCTTCGGTCTCGATACTCCGAAGCTGGTTGCGGGCGAGCACGAGTTCGCCAACCAGATCGAGAATCGAGGCGAGTAGGCTGACATCGACACGGATTGAGCTCTCCGAGGCCGTGACGGTTGAACCCTGCGCTGGCGTGACCGGTGTTGGCGCACTGGCTGCAGGTGGCGGCTCTGGCGCGGCGGAAGCGGTTTCAGAAGCGGTGGCAACTGTGTCGATGGCCTCAACTGCCGCAGGGGGCGGCGCGGCTGCTGCAGGCTCGTGGCTCATATCGGTCGGGGTCTCCCCGTCGGCAGCTGCCGCGGAAAGCGACTGAGCGAGGTCGCGGAAGTCACCCTCGCCTTCGGTCCCGTTGGTCTCGATCGACTGGAGGATCAATCGCACAGCATCGACCATCGAATAGAGCGAGCCGGTCACACGGTCGTTGAGCGTGATTTTTCCGTCACGGAGTCGGCCGAGAAGATGCTCGCCACTGTGGGTTAGAGCCCCGAGTTTGGAAAACCCAAAAAAGCCACTGTTGCCCTTGATCGTATGGACAGTACGAAAAATGCTCGCCAGCCGCTCCGGGTCGCCAGGGGCCTGCTCAAGCGCAAGGAGATCCCGGTCGAGTTGATCGAGGTTTTCACTCGACTCGACAAGAAATTCCTCGACAAATTCGCGGTTGTCGTTCATGGCATATCATTAAGCATACCCCATAAAACGACGACGAGCGGTCGCGATTCAATCGGTGTCGCTCAGCCTTCGGAGCCGTGGGCTTCGGCTTCGCGGCCGAGTTCCTGATCGATCAGAATCAGGCCGTGGCCGTCGCCCCCCACCAGCATCAGCCGGTCGTGCACGTCGTCGGCCTCGGCTGTGTCGGCAATCTGCTGCGGCACGAACTGGGTCAGGAAGCTGTGCGTGAGGTGGTCGTTGTGCTTGTCGGCCAAGTCGATGAGGTCGTTCATCCGCTGCAGCAGTGTGTGCTCCTGCGTGCGGACAAGATCGAACGCGGCGATCGGGCTCTCCCAGTCGCTCGCCGGTGCCTCAATTGTGGCAAACTTTGCCTGGTAGTCACGGTCGTTGAGATAGTCGACAAACAGGTTCATATGGGTGAGTTCGCCATGAGCCTCACCCCGAAACCATCTGGCCATACCGGTGAGGCCCCGCACGCTCGCCCACGAGGCCATCGAAAAGTAGAGGAATCCGGCCGAAGCCTCGATGCAGATCTGCTCGTTGAGGGCGGCGGCGACTTCTTCGTTGAGGGACTTGCGGAAGCTCATGAGGGCCGGACTCCAAAAAGGAAAATTCAGAAGGGAAATTCGTGAATCGGCAATATGTCTGCTCGGCAGATGCCGCGTCAAGCAGCAGCCACATGCAAGATTCCTTGACCTGAAGTATAGGATGACTCGATTGGATGGACATGCCCGCGAGATCATCGCGCGGGGGTGTCAGTTTCGTGGCAGGCAGGCCGGCGCCGTCTGCCACGAGGCCCCATGGCACCTTCGGCGGTGAGGCAAAAGTCTCGTTGCGGGCGAGGATACGCCCAACGCTCCTCGAGCGTTCGACGACCCCCGAGCCTACCTTCTTCGGTTTGTCGGATAATCCCTATGGGGAGATAGTGTGCCGTCGCACGATGCCGCGATCGGCAATCCCGAAAACCCTCGGCGTTTTTGGGATCGCCCAAGTGGAAAAAGGCCATGGATGGCTTTTCCACGGACAGCTAGCGGATCTTGGCATCGGGGAGAGCCATCTTGATGCCTTCGTCGAGCGGCATCGGGTCGCGGCCCTCATCGAGACCAAACGAGGTGAGCAATTCGGCCAGCTGCCGCTCGAGGCTGACCCGGGTGTCGGCATGGGCCGGATCGGCGGCCAGATTATGGAGTTCGCCGGGGTCGGCGGTCAGGTCGTACAACTCCGGCAGGTGGCGATCGGGCGAGCCGTCGCCATGCGGGTAGCGGACAAACTTGAACCGATCGGTGCGGATGCCGCGGATGTTGGGCGTGTAGGGAAACTGCTTCTCATAGTTGTATTCGTAGAGCCAGCCCGTACGCCAGTCGGGATCGTTGCCGTTGCACAGCCGCATCCAGGAGCGGCCATGAATGTCGGGAAGCGGCGGCGCGGTACAGACCTCGAGCACGCTGGGCGCGACGTCCTCGACGAGCACCTGCTTGCTGACCACGGTTCCTGCGGGGAGGCCGGGGCCGCGGGCGATGAGCGGGATGCGGATGCTCGGCTCGTGCATCGTCCGCTTGTCGACCATGCCATGCTCCCCCTCGAGGAGCCCGTTGTCACCCATGAAGATCACGAGCGTGTTGTCGAGCTGGCCGGTCGCTTTCAGATAGTCGAGGAGCTTCCCCATGCTGTCGTCGACCGAAAGCACGGTGCCCCAATAGGCATGCACCATGTTCTCGAAATCCTTCACGGCCTCCGGCCGCGTGTCGGGAAACTTCTTTCGCCAGTCAAAGAGCGGGCCGTAGATGCCATGCCAGGTGGTGAGCCGCTGGCGGATCCAGTCGGGCTTGTCAGCCAGCTCGAAGGCACTGGGTGGATAGGGCACCTTCACGTTGTCGAAGGAGTGTTCGTATTTCGGCTCGGGGAAGTAAAAGGAGTGGGGCGCCTTGTGGCCCAGGCACAGGACCCACGGCTTGTCGGCTGGCTGCCGCTTCAGCCAGTCGAGGCAGAAGTCGGTGACGACGGTTGTGTAATAGCCAGGCGTGGTCTCGCGTCGCTCATCGTTGATGTTCCACTCGGTGCCAAAGTATTTGCCCTGACCCTTGTGGGAGACGAACCAGTCAAAACCGGGGCGGGGAGAGTCGTTGTCTTCCCCCATGTGCCACTTGCCGATGTAAGCCGTGGCGTAGCCCTCGTTGTGGAGCTGCCGAGGCCAGTGCGGCAGCCGGGCCGGGAGTTCGGTGAAGTTGTCGCGGACGCCGTGGGCGTGGGCGTAGAGCCCTGTGAGGATGCTGGCCCGGCTCGGTGAGCAGAGCGATGTTGTGCAGAACGCGTTGGCAAACCGCACGCCGTTGCGGGCGAGCGCGTCGATGTGTGGGGTTTTCACGTGGGGCGAACCGTAGCAGCCGACGGCGTCGGGCCGCAGGTCGTCGCAGAGCACGAAGAGCACATTGGGCCGGTCGGCGGCTTGCACGAGGGCGTTTTGGCCGCAGATCGCAGTCGCCAGCCAGATCAGCACGGGGCAGCGTGACAAACGCATTGGGTTTCTCCTTCCAATTGAGTTCACAGTATCCTAACGACTTGTCGCGAGCGGAACCGTGGCCATCCGGATGAGGAGCCGAACATGATGCCGACCGCTGGAATTCCCGCGTTGCTCGCCGCAGCCAACGGGCAGCGGTCGACCCTGGAGCAGCAAGCTGATCTGTTCTTTGGGAAGTATCTCGTCGAACCGCTGGCGAAGGTCTTCTTTTGGGAAGTGCCCGGGCTGGGCATGCCGGTGGTGGTGGCCTGGCTGCTGGCCGGATCGATCTTCTTCACGCTCCGCATGAACTTCGTGAACCTGCGAATGTTTGGCCACGCGATCCAGCTGATCCGCGGGAAGTATGACGATCCCAACGCCGCCGGTGAGGTGAGCCATTTCCAGGCGCTGGCGACGGCCCTGTCGGCGACGGTGGGGCTGGGCAACATCGCCGGGGTGGCGATCGCCGTGGCGACAGGCGGTCCGGGGGCCACGCTGTGGATGATCGTGGCCGGGTTAGTTGGCATGTCGGCCAAGTTCACCGAGGTGACGCTCGGTCAGCAATACCGCCACATTCGGCCCGACGGAAGCATTATGGGGGGAGCGATGTATTACCTCTCCGACGGCCTCGCTGCCCACGGGCTGCCAAGGCTGGGCCGTGCGCTGGCGGTTGCGTTTGTGATTCTTTGTATTGGAGGCTCCTTTGGCGGCGGCAATTCGTTTCAGGTGAAGCAGGGGCTCGACCAGATCCGCACCGTCGTGCCCTTCTTCGACGCCCATCCCTGGGCCTATGGGCTCACGATGGCGGTGCTGGTGGGGATCGTGATCATCGGCGGCATCCGTCGCATTGCCTCGGTGGCCGACAAGATTGTGCCGGCGATGTGCGGGCTCTATGTGGTCGCCTGCCTCTACGTTTTGGTCACCAATACTCCAGCGATTCCTACCGCACTCGCCGCGATCGTTCGCGGTGCCTTCAGCCCCGAGGCGGCCGTCGGCGGTTTTCTTGGCTGCCTCGTGATCGGCATCAAGCGGGCGGCCTTCTCCAACGAGGCGGGGATCGGCTCCGCGGCGATCGCTCATTCGGCGGCCCGCAGCGAATACCCGGTGCAGGAGGGGATTGTGTCGTTGCTGGAGCCCTTCATCGACACGGTGGTGGTCTGCACGATGACGGCGCTGGTGATCGTGATCACCGGTGTCTGCAATGACGACGCCTGCGCCGTCTACGTCGCCAAGCAGCAGGGGGCCGCCCTCACCTCGGCGGCGATGGCCAGCCAGATCACCTGGTTTCCCTACGTGCTTGCGGTGGCGGTCTTCCTCTTCTCCTATTCGACGATGATCTCGTGGTCGTATTACGGCGAGCGCTGCTGGACCTGGCTCTTCGGCGAATCGTTCACGATCCTCTACCGGCTGTTGTTTCTGACGTTCACGTTTTTGGGGTCGGTGGTCACGGCCACCAACATTCTCGACTTCTCCGATCTGATGATTCTGGGAATGGCATTCCCCAATATCCTGGGTGTCTTTTTGTTATCGGGCGTCGTGGCGCGGGGGCTGGCGGAGTATCGCCAGAAGCTCGCCAGCGGTGAGGTGCGGCCCCACGACTGATGGCGGGCTGACGCAGTCTTCACAGCGCCAGGCCGGCGTAGGCCAGAAGGGAGGCGGCAGCAACCACTGCGGCCTCGATCGACCAGCGGCCACCCACGCGGTTGGCGGCGGCGAGCACTAGCGCGAGGATCACCGCCGCGACGGCCAATTCGACCGCCAGCACGCGGCCGCCTGCCTGCTGCATGATGCGGATAAGCAGAAACGTTCCGATCATCAGGCCGCCCCCGAGTCCGCCTAGCCAGGTGCTTCGGGCCGCCAGCGGCAGGCTCACAAAGGCCGCCAGCGCCATGGCATACGGGAAGAAAAGTTCGCGATTGCCCGAGAGGTGAAATAGGCCGAGCCACACCAGCGCCGGCACCGCCAAAAGGAGCCGGGCAGGCTGCAGCCGGACAAACGCCTGCGATGCGATCGCCACCGCTCCGACGGCCGTCCACGGCGGCCCGCCCAGCCAGTGAGCAGCCGCGAGAAACAGCATTTCAAGCAGGACGAAAACAAACGCATCCATGGCGAAAGCCTGGCAGCCTCGGAATTGTGTATCGTATGGGAACCGTCTACTCCAGTCGCTTTCATTCACCGAGGAGGAATTTTCGATGCTTCGCACGACGTTTGGCCTACTGCTGTCGCTAGTCCTCTCTACCACGGTCTTTGCTCACTGCCAGGTGCCGTGCGGAATCTTCACCGACCAGCTGCGATTTGAACAGCTGTTGGAAGACGAGCAGACGATCGCCAAGGCCCAGGCGCAAATCAACGACCTGGCCGGCAAGGCCACCGGCCAAGACATCAACCAACTCACCCGCTGGGTGATGACCAAGGAGGAGCATGCCGCCAAGGTGCAGGAGACCATCGCGACCTATTTTCTGGCGCAGCGGATCAAGGCGGATGCCCCCCGCTACATGGAGCAGCTCAAGGCGGCCCATGCCGTGACGGTGGCCGCCATGAAGTGCAAACAGTCGACGGATGCGGCCACCGCCAAGACTCTTGAAGACGCGATCTTCAATCTCTACCGCGCCTATGAAGGCAAAGAGCCGGCGTTCAAGCACTCGCACTAGATTTCGGGCGGGGAAGCCATCCGTGGCCTTCCCCGCTTATGGTGGCGTCGCATCGTGCGACGTTTCGCGGGGGGAAGCCATTCATGGCCTTCCCCTCGTGAAATGCCGCTCAGCGACTTTCATCGCTTGGAGTGCGGGCCAGTTCGGTGACGTCCGACGGATCAATTGCTCGCTCGGCCGCGGATACTGATCGAGCTTTCGCATGTGTACCGTCGCCTCGTTGTTCACCACGTGTGAACTCGACCACTGGCTCGAGTGCCCGCATTGCGCGGCCTACCGCCGGCTCGAGGAGCATCACTTCGACGACAAATCGCTGCAGCTGGCCGACTGTACCCGAGGCGCCAGAGAGCATCTCAGCAAGATCGGTGAGCCGCACCAGCGCTGCGTCGGCGGCTCGTGCATCAACCGCTGTCTCAACGAGGCGGCTTTCGAGGGTGACGAGCTGTTCGGCACGATCGATCGCCTGTTGCGAATCATCCGACCGTGCAGAAAGCGTGGCGGCCAGATCACTCAACTGCTCCGCCACAGGCACTGCAGCACGGCCGGCCGTCGCAGCGCGGGTCGCCACTGTGTCGAGTTGGGTGAGCGTCGCTTCGGCCGCGGCCAACGTTTCGCCCTGGCGGCCAAGGCTCCGCTGGAGGTCGTCGAGGCGATCAAGCAGCGTCTCGGCCGTTCTCAGTTGATCCGCTTCGGCAATCAGGCGGGCGGCGAGCGACTCGATCCGCTCGACCGTCGTTTCGGCTGCGACCAACCTGGCTGCCTGGCCCTCCAGTCGGGCCAGCAAGGAGGTCGCCTCCGCCACGTCGTCTCGCGAGGCATTGAGTGCCTCGACCGAGGTGGCGAGGCGGTTCACATGCCGCTCAAGCGTGGCCACCTGGGATCGTGCCGGTAACACCACCCCGACATACGATGCCACCATGACAACGGCGCCGCCGAGCAGCGCCGACTTCCAGTCGAATCGCGACAGCATCGAGGAATCACCGTACGGCATCGCCTCACCCTCCTGTGGAAAATTTGTGTCGTTGCCGGAAGTCGATCCGTTGACTCCCGTGATCGTTACACCCTTCCTGCATCGACGAGGTTGCCGGATCCCTACAGCTTCGCGTCGTGAAGTTCAGTCTGATACGATCATGAGGGTCACGCAGGGAGCCTGTACGAGCCGTGCCCCCGAAACCCGTCACGAGGAGTGCTTCCATGAACAAGTTCCTGTTCGTCGTCGTCGTCGGTGCGATTTTTTCGGCTTCTGCACAGGCCCAGCGAGATGCGGGTGCGAAAGCCCGCGGTGACTTTTTCTTTTATGCCCGGAGTGGCTATTCCCATGTGAATGCCGCTCATGCTCATGCCAGCCACTACCACGGCTACCTCGGCCAGACCGGTACGGTGTCACCGCGAATCGCCACACTGTCAGACTCCACGCTCAGCCATCATCTCGACCTGGCTCAACAGCATTCTGCTGCCACGCGGGAGTATTTCACGACTTCCGAAGACCCCGAGTCGATCGCCACGCTTGACACGATTGATCGCCACCTGACGGCGGCTCGCGAGCATCATGCGGCGGCTCAGGCGGCGGTGAAGCAATCACCAAAGACACCGCAGCAGGCGCAGGATCACATCGGCAAGTTGCAGGACTCCCTGAAGCAGGCGATGCAGGGGCAGGAGGCCCTGATCAACAAGCAAGGGGTCGAGAAACAGACAGTGGCTCCCCCAAAGTGACTTAAAAATCAGGTGGGACACTGCGGGGGATCATCGATTGAGCACCGTAGGCCTTGGCCACTCACTCGATAGTGACCCTGCGTCGCCAGATCGTGTCGCCGTTGGTGACATAGACATAGGAGTGCCTTGGGCCGGCGAGTATGCAGCTGGTGAGCGGCTTTTCGGGGCGGGGCTTGGGGAGAACCCCGCAGAGCCGCCCTGTTGGATCGAAGATCTGGACGCCGAGGGCACTCGTCACATACCAGCGGCCAGTGCGATCCACAGCCAGACCGTCGCCAGCAGATGCCGCCAGCGTGGGGGGAGGCTCGTGGAAGCGGAAGTCTCCCTTCGGATCGATCGGCATCCGCATTTCCATCGTGGGCATCTTGGCATCGAGATTGCCATCGGCATTGACTCGAAAGGTCCAGGCATGCGTGCCCCGATAATCTGAGACCGTGAGTGTGCCGGCATCGTTCGAGAGCGCAATCCCATTGGGGCCGGTGATGCCGGTATCTGCCGCGGTGAGCTTCCCGGTCGCGGGATCGATACGGGTCACCTGCCGCTTGCCTGTCTCGGTGACGAGAAGAATTCCCTCCGGCGTGACAGCGAGGTCATTCGGCGCAAGATCACCAGCGATCTCCTTCACCTCGGCTGTGGCAGGGTCGATCGCGATGATTCGCTTCTTGCTGCCCTGACAGGCGTAGAGGCGACCATCGGGTCCAAATTCGAGGCCACTGACGGCCTCTTTGGCGACCACCCGCCGGCTCCCGTCGAGACCGATCCGGACAATTTCGGGCGCCTTCATGTCACAGTAAAAGAAGTTGCCCTCCGCATCGGTACAGGGGGCGTCGGCGAATCCGAGACCCTCTGCCACCAGTTGCCAGCCCTCACCCGGCACGAGCAACTTCAAGAGCGTGAGATCCCCCTTGAGATCCCCCGCGGTGTCGATTTTTGGTTTATGAGGTGCCGTACGCCAGAGCCACGCAAGTGCGTCGGGAAAGAGCTGACTGCCGTGGAAACTGTCGTGGGCATAGCCCTCGGCCCAGTCAAACCGCACGTCATAGCCCATGTACGCGAGTGCCGCCGCCATCCGCCGATTGGCGAGCGGCCAGCTCCCGAACTGGTTGTCGATGTCGCCACTGGTGTCGGCCATGTACACGCGGATTGGCTTGGGCTCGGTCTTGCGTACAAGGGCCGGATAGGCGTTGCCGCCGCGGAGCCCGGTGAAGCTGCCGATCGTGGAGAGCACCTTCTGGAAGGCGTCGGGCCGTTCCCAGGCGACCGTGAAACTACAGATGCCGCCGGAACTCGCGCCGCAGATCGCGCGCATGGCCGGGTCATCTGAAAGAGGTTGGATCTTTTCCACCTCCGGCAGGATCTCCTCGACCAGGAACGAGGCGTAGCGGTTGCCGAGCGAGTCGTACTCGAATGAGCGGTTGGAGTTTTTCCAGGGACTCTGCGGCTTCTCCTTCCCAGGATCGTGGCCTGGATCGAGAAAGATTGCCACTGTCGGTGGCATCGCGCCCTTGGCGATCAGATTGTCGAAGACGATCGGCACCCGCCAACGCCCCTCCCGCTTCACATAGTCGTGTCCATCCTGAAAGACCATTACTGCGGCCGGTGTGTCAGCCGTGCACTGCGCGGGAATGTAGACCGACCAGTTGCGGATGGTGCCGGGGAAGATCTTTGACTCGAAGGGAGACATCGTCTCGACGCGACCCTGAGGCACATCCTTCCGCGGCACGGCGTCCGGATGCGGCGTCCATTCACCAGGCTTGGGGTGGGCTGAGGCCTCGCGGGCAGTCGGGGCATTATCCGACCAAAGCCAGCGTAGACCAGCGGTGAATTCCTGTCCGGCGGCCTTCCCCGAGTGGCCGCCATCGGTCATCACGAAGCGATAGTCATATCCCGCGAAGGCCAGCGCAGCCGCGAGATCCTCATTGGCGAGCGGCCAGTTGCCGAAGAGATTGTCGAGATCGTCCCGACCCTCCTGAAGATAGACCTTGATTGGCTTCGGAGCCGTCTTGGTCTTGCGAACGAGCACCGGGTAGACGTGACCACCCCGGATGTTGGTGAAACTACCAATGTGGCTCATCACACGGCCGAACCGATCGGGTCGCTCCCAGGCCGCCGTGAACGCACAGATGCCGCCCGACGAGATCCCACAGATCGCGCGGTCACGCGGGTTCGTGGAGACGGAGAGTCCACCGACCGCCACTGGGAGCAGTTCCTCCTCGAGAAACCGCACATATCGGTCTCCGAGTGAATCGTATTCGAAGGAGCGATTGCTGCGATCCTTCCCGCCGGGCCGGGTGGTGGGAATCGTGCCCGGAGCCACGAAGACGGCGATCGTGACGGGCATCTCGCCTTTTGAGATCAACTCCTCGAACACCTGCGGTGCGCGAAAGGCCCCGTCGGCCTTGGCGTAGGCCGGACCGTCCTGGAAGACCATCAGCCGTGCAGGTGTTTCACCCGTGTACGCCGACGGCACATACACCGACCATGCCCGTCGGGTGCCAGGATAGATTTCACTCGACTCAAAGATCCCCTCCACAAGCTGACCGTCGGCTGCCGTCACGATGCTTGGAGATAACGTGCCAACGAGAAGAACGAAGGCACGGAGGTTGAACTGCTTGAGCAATGGAAGGACGTTCATAAATGCTCTGGAGAGAAAAAGAAGGGGGTGTGGCAGAAAAAATCATCCTCCAGAATGCCATGGTTTGCTACCATCCGCAATCGGTGTCGTTTGAAAACTCCCTCGGCCAAGTGGTCATGAGCAGCGTGCGTGACTTCGGTGCGATCGGTGACGGTGTCGTCGATGACACCGTTGCCCTCCAGCACGCGATTGACGAAGGTGATGGGTATCTTGCCCTTCCCGGCGGCGATTACCGAATCACCCGAACCTTAGCGATAGACCTCACCAAAGGTGTGGCTGGTCATCGCGTGCGTCATGGGTTGCACGGGTCTGGCGGCACGGCGCGGCTCATCATGGACGCTCCCGGTCCAGCGATTCACATTACCGGCTCTCATAGGGGCACTGCCGATCCGCGGAGCCTTACTCCGCGGGTATGGGATGCTGAGCGGATGCCGATGATTCGCGACCTTGAGATCGCCGGCCGCCACCCGCTGGCCGATGGCATCCGGATCGAGGGCGTGATGGAGCCGACACTCATGGGAGTGTTGCTGCGGACCTTGCGGCATGGAATCCACGTCACCGGTCGTGCCCGTAATCTGCTGATCTCACACTGCCACATCTATCGCAATACGGGCGTCGGCATATTTCTTGAGGAGGTCAATCTCCATCAGGCGATCGTCGCATCAAGCCATGTGAGTTACTGTCGACTGGGAGGCATTCGCATCACCGGAGGGGAAATCCGCAATCTGCAGATCACGGGCAATGACATTGAATACAACACTAATGCCTCCCTTGACGCTGAACATGAAGACGAACCGACCGGCGAAATCTGGATCGAGGCGAAGGATGGATCCATTCGGGAAGGGACAATCGTATCCAATACGATCCAGGCGACCGCCACGCCCAGCAGTGCCAACATCCGCGTCATCGGTGCCGGTGGTACCGGAGGTCGGCGGGTTGGCATGTGGACCATCGCCGGCAACCTCATCGGCAGCCAAACAATCAATATTCATCTCACGGGCGGTCTGGGCTTTGCAATTTCGGGCAACTACCTCTACAGCGGCCATGAGCGGACGATTCTTCTCGAAGATTGCCGGTCGATCGCCTTGGGCAGCAACTGCATAGGCCATAACCCCGACTACGGTGATCACGAACTCGCCACCGGTGTTCGGCTTGTTGACTGCCGCGACTGCACCATCAGTGGTCTGCTCATCCAAGATGCGATTGCCGGCCGCAACACGGTTCCGAGTGCGCGGCCGAATGAAAAGGAAGCACTCGTGGAGTTGGTGGGCTGCCACCGGATCACGCTCTCGGGGTGCCAGCTGCTGGAAGGAACTCCTGCCGGTCTCCTCGTCGAAGATTGCGAGGATGTGCTCGTGAACGGTTGCACCATTCTCGATTCCCGTACGCCACCACTGATGGAAACGGCCATTCGCTGGCGACACGCGACATCTCCCGACGGGCCCCGTGGCTGTGGTGTTCATGCCTGCCGGGTCGCAGACCTTGTTGTGCCGCCGACGGTCTCAGCCGCGGGCAACATCGTGGGGCCTTCCTGAGTTGATCATTTCCAGCGGAGCGACGTGAGCCCGGTGAGGTCACGGACGTAGACCTCGTCACCCACGACCGCAAGGTGGGCCCAGCTTTCTTCGGCGGCTACTTTCGCCTCACCGATGAGTTCATAGCGTTCGGGATTGGCACGAATGAGGCGCAGGTCTCCCGTTTCATCGAGGGCCAGCATCCGATCGGCCTGGGCGATCAGGCTCCAGTAGCGGCCAAATGGCGTGGTAATCCAGGATTCCTTGCCGGTGGCCAGATCAAGGCAGGCAAACCGCTGGTTGCGCAGGTGGACGTAGGCATGACCGTCAATCACGATCGGCGAGGACATGTAGCCCTGAATCTTGTTTCGCCATACCTGTTCGACCGGTTCCTCAGTCCTGTTCAGGTCGATCGCAAAGAGCCATGATCCGCCACCGTAACTGGTGGTAAACACCCGCCCGCCGGAGACGGTGGGGGTGACGATGTTCATGCCGCGAAACGCCTCCACTGGTGTTTTCCACAGGACAGTGCCATTTTCCGGGTCAACTCCGGCAAGGAGTTCACGAGTCTGGACAAGAATCTGCGGCACGCCTCCGAGGACCGTCGGATAGGGTGAAGAAAAGGCACTCCCCCACATCCCCCCACCGTCCTCGCGCACCCGCCAGACGATATTTCCGGTCGCCGTAACCAGTTTCACGAATCCAGCGGCAGCCTGGACGAAAACGTAATCGCCAACGACGAGCGGACTGGAGACGAAACCAAAGGCCGGTAGCGGACTTTTCACAGCCTCGACAAAGTTCACTCGCCACACTTCCCGGCCCGTCGCTAGATCAAGGCACACAAGGACATCCCGCATTCCCGCCACATAGACACGGTCACCATCAATGCAGGGTGTGGCTCGGATCCAGGACCCGTTTGAAGCGGCAAAAAAGGGCACCGTCATCGCGCCTTCCCAGGAGGCCTGCCAGAGTTCGCGGCCCGTCATCCGATCAAGAGCCCGCACATGTTCCGTCTTTTTGTCACGTGTTTCGGTGACAAGGATGATGTTTCCGGCAAGCACGGGACCGGAATAACTGGGGCCGAGGGCGATCCGCCACCGTTCCTCAAGCCGCGTCTGATCGAGGCCATCGGGCCAGGGCTTCGCGGTGGCAGCGACAAAGCCGTCTCGACTGGGGCCGCGCCACTGATACCAGAATTCATCTCCAACCGTAGCTTCACCGCCGAGGGAGACGATGCCAACCACCGACAGGAGACAGCGGATAAGGCGTTGTGAGGACCGGCGTCTCAAGGTGGCCTCAAGAGACTGGCCAGATAGGAATGGTCGCGTCATCATCATCCTTCCTGAGAAGTCCGTTTCAGAATCGGATCGCCGGCGATCGGCACGCCCCGACTGGCCGGTTAGCAACGAGATCGTACCGTGAAAGGGGAAATCATGGGCGGAATTGATGAGGCAATGAAGCGCAGGCAGCGGTTGCTTGCCAGATTCGGCATCATGATCCGTTGCGGCATTGTGAGCACGGCGACGCTGCTGGCTTGGTACTGCGGTAGTGGTGTTTTGGCTGTGGAGCAACCCGCTGGCTCCTCTGCACCGATCGAAATCCGCCTCGTTGACGAGGCCGGTTGGGGCGATGCCTCACCGGCAGACGTGCGGATGGTTTTGAAGTCGGTTGCCGATTCGCTCCTTCCGCTCGTCCCCGACGCGGCGCCCATCGCCCTCGATGTGCATGCCCGCGGTGGACCGATTGCCTTGTTCGAGAGGGCTCCTGACGGTGCGATTCGGGTGCATCTCAACACGGGCGGAAGACTCTGGTCTCAGTATGGTTATCAGTTTGCCCATGAGTTGTGCCATGTGCTGTGTCGCTTTGATCAGGATGACACCGGAAATCGATGGTTTGAGGAGGCAATGTGCGAGATGGCGAGCATGTTTGCCCTGCGGCGGATGGGAGAGGCGTGGCAGGAGCGTCCTCCGTATCCCAACTGGCGCGACTACGCCACGTCACATCTTGCTTATGCGGCCAGGCTGATCGACGAGGCACAACTTCCGCGGGGAATGTCGTTTGCCGAGTGGTATGGCCGCTATCGGAATGAACTTGTCGCACGCCCCACGGATCGGAAAAATGCCGCGGTGGTGGCGGCGGCAATGTTGCCGCTTTTCGAAAATCAGCCCTCATGGCTTGGGGTGATCCATTGGCTCAATGCTTCTTCACCGCCTCAGCCATTGGCGTTCGAAGAGTATCTGGCTGAGTGGCGGTACCAAGTCCCACCGCAGCGCACGGAAACCATCGATTGCATCGCGGCGTTATTCGGAGTCTCGCTTCCCGATCATCCGGCATCGAGATAGGTGCGTGCCTGGGCGTCATTCGCGATCACGGCACAGCCGCGTCGACGCCGATGAATGCAAGAATGGCTTGCTGAACGTCGGGAGCATTGAACGCCGGTCCGCCGTGGCCGGCGCCGCGGAGCACCCGCAGTTCCGCCGGTACGCCGACCGCCTCAAGAGCCGCCCGCAATCGCTCTGACTGCCCCAGCGGTACGAGCGGGTCCTGGTCGCCGTGAAGAATCAGAAACGGGGGGTCGTCTGCCGAGACATGTGTGATCGGACTGGCTTTCTTGGCGAGCATTGCCTTCTCGGCGACCGGACCGCCGAGAAGGTCTGCGATCGCGTTGGATGCGAACTGCCCGCCGGGAGTGTCTGACACCATGGTGGGCAGGTGGGCCGGCCCGAAGATATCGATCACACCGCGGGGCCGAGGTCCGCTGCCGGTCGTCGTGCCGAGCCAAGCCGCCAGGTGACCGCCCGCCGATCCGCCGGCCACGATGATCCGTCGTGGGTCAATGCCATGATCTGCGGCGTGCGCGACGAGCCAATTAAAGGCTGCCTGGCAATCCTCCGCCTGAGCCGGCCATGTGGCGAGGTGGGTGAGCCGGTAGTTGATGCTTGCCACGGCCACTCCTTCACCGGCCAGCCACAGAAGTGGACACTGCTCCTTGCTGCCGTTTCGCCAGGCGCCACCAAGACTCCCGAGCACGCACGGCACGCACGGCACGGGCGGGTCCTGCGGCAGATAGAGATCGAGCAACAGCGACAGCCGCTTCGGCACACGCGGTTGTGCGTACTCGATGTCGGAGATCCGCTCGACTCCCGCCGGTACCGCCGGACGCACGTCGCCGACTGGACGCACGCCACGGCCCTGCACGCCGGTGAGTGAGTCGCCGAGATCCTCGCGGGCCTTTGCTGCCATCGCTTCGAGCCGGGCGACGACGTCAGGATGGGCCGTGGCCACGTTCCGCGTCTCGCCCGGATCAACGGTGAGATTGTAGAGCGACAGCGGCAGTGACTCGACCCGATACCCATGGCGACTGGCGATGCCACGCACCCCGGAGAGGGCCATCGACTCCGGTTTCATGCGGCCAAAATTCGACGGCTTGCCGTCGCGTCCCGGCTCTGCCGCCACCGTGAGGTAATCGTGTGGCAGGTGGAGTTTCCAGTCACCCTCACGGATCGCCTGCAGTTCCGTGCCGGAATAGTAAAGATAGGTGGTGCGTCCGCGGCTATCGGGCTCACCAAAGAGGAGCGGCCGCACATCGATGCCGTCGGAGCGGCGATCGACCGGCTCAGCCCCGGCAAGAGCCGCGACCGTCGTGCAGAGATCGAGTGTGCTCACAATCTCGTCAACGGTGCGACCCGCCGGCACCGTGCTCGGCCAGCGGGCGATGCAGGGCACTCTCATCCCCCCTTCGAAGGTTGTCAGTTTTCCCTCGCGGAGCATCCCTGCCGAACCGGCGTGCTCACCGTAGGAAAGAAATGGGCCATTATCTGAGAGAAAGATGACGAGTGTGCGGTCATCGATGCCGTGGGTCTTCAGGGCCTCCAGAATCGTGCCGCCGGAGGCGTCGAGTTCCTCGACCACATCGGCATAGAGACCGCTGCCACTTTTTCCGCGCCACTCGGCTGACGCGAAGATCGGTACATGCGGCATGACGTGCGGCAGGTAGAGAAAAAATGGCCGCTCCCGGTTCCGGGCGATGAACTTGACCGCCCGCTCCGTGAACCGCCGCGTGAAGAGCCCCTGATCGGGATCAGTTTCGACAACCTCGGCACCGTCATACAGCGGCAGCGGCGGCATCGTTGGCACGGTGGGGTGAAGCGGGCCGTTGTCGTTGGAATACGGAATCCCGAAAAAGTCGTCGAAGCCCCGCCGCGTGGGCCAAAACGGCGGATGGAGGCCGAGATGCCACTTGCCGTAGCAGGCCGTCGCATAGCCACGCCGCTTCAGTCGCTCCGAGAGCAGCCGCTCCGCCGGGGCGATGCCGGTGGGGCTGGTGTGGTTGAGGGCGCCGGCCATGCCGATGCGGTTGGGATAGCAGCCGGTGAGCAACGCCGCGCGGCTGGCCGTGCAGACCGATTGGCCGACATAAAAATTGGTGAAGAGCGTGCCCTCGGCGGCCATCTGATCGAGGTTGGGTGTGCGGATTGTCGTGTCGCCATAACAGCCGACGTCGCCGTAGCCGAGATCATCCGCCATGATGATCACCACATTCGGTGGTCGGCCATCGACCGGAGTTGGCGTCGCTGCAGCCGCGTTGGCCCGCGGTCGCTTCACAAGCGTGTAGGCAGCCCACGAGTGCAGGAGGGGTTGCCCCGCACGATCACGCACGCCCACTGCGTCAAGTTCGTGCACGTGGAGTTCTCGGAGACCGTCAACGATCAGTCGTACGGAGAGACCGTCAGGCGATACCGTCGCCGACCGGATGGCAAGTGCCTGGCGGGCGATCTCGTCGCTGCCATACTGCGAATGGTAGAGGTAGGTGTGGCTCGCGAGCGTGTAGGACTCGGGTTTCGATGCCGTGGCGGCATCGACCGGCAGCGTGAAGATCAGCTCAAAGCCGTCAGGCTGAGCACGCATCTCGCGGATCTCAAAGGGCGTGCGGCCGGTCCACTCGAGCCGCTGCAGGCCGTAGGCCGCACCACCAAGGCTGCTCCAGCCGCGGTTGGTGAGCCCCGCGTAGACGCTGCCATCATTGGCCTGCGCTAGCCGCAATACTGCGGAGGCGAAGCCACTTCGGAACGGAAAGCAGGCCCCCTGCCACACCCCGTCGACGTCTTCGAGAAATACCCGCTGCACCGCCGCCTGTGTGAACTCACCGACAAAGAGTTGGCCGGCGAACGGACCGAAGCGGCCGCCACTCGTATCGAGCAGCACGTCGGTGGCGCTCTGGCCGGCCTTGCGATAGGGAAACCACACCGCCGGTGGTGTGAGAAACGGCATTCGCTTCACGGCTTCGGGCCAGGGCAGGCCCTCGACCACCGGGCCGGCCGCGGCCAGGGGCGAGCCGGGTAGTGATCGTGATGCGAGGCTTTCGGGGTGTCCGTAGAAGCCGCCGGGCCGCAGATGCACGAGGGCATTGGTGGCAATCCAGTTGCCCTGCTGGTCGGTGGCGAACATCGCTCCGGCGGCATTGCGGCCGAGGCCACTGGGGCTCCGCAGCCCGGCGCAGACCGGCATCAGTTCACCACCGCCGCTCGGCACTGTCAGCGCCCACCCGCGCCACGCTCCCTGGCGGTAGCCGAGCGTTGCGTCATGGATCGTGTGGCCAAGGTGCTCGTCCCTGAGGTTGAGTCCGGTGTTGAGCGTGAGCCAGAACGTGCCGTCGCCATCGGGCTTCGGGCCATAGGCGTATTCATGGTAGTGGCCGGTCACACCCCATCCCTTGGCGGCGGTGGAGTAGTCATCGGCCACCTCGTCACCGTCGGTGTCGGCGATCCGCGTCAACTCGCTGCGCTGTGCCGTCCAGAACGCACCGTCACACCATTCGAGGCCGAGTGGTTCGTGGAGACCGCTGGCGAAGCGGTGATAGTGCACGTCGGTCGGTGAGCCTTCACCGACGCCCGAAAGAAACCAGATCTCACCCTTGCGGGTCGCCACGGCGAGGCGACCATCGGTGAGTTCCGTGATGCCGCTCACTTCGAGCATGAGGCCGTCGGGGGGTGGCTTCCAGCCGGTGTCGCGGGAGTCGCGCACGGCCTCCGGCGCCATCACCGTCACGAGTTTGTAGTACGAGTTTTCCTCGTCGAGCGTCGCCGCCGGACTTGCCGTCGCCAAATACCCGAGCAGCCATCCGTTGGCGAGGAACACTGCCCCGATCATCCGCCATGTGGCCCCGCAATCACTCACCATCGGTAACGCACCTCCAGCGTCGTGTCATCGGCCTCAAGCGGCACGACCCAGGCGTGGCGCGAGTCAACGGACACCGTATGACCACCGGCGCCGGTGTCGAGCGTGGCAGTGAGCGCCGCGTCGGGGGTCGCAGCGGTCACGCCGCCGTCATCGTCGACGGTGACATTGATCGCCGTTCCGGTCAACACCCGGAAAACCAGACCGCTTGGCAGAGTCTCCACCGCTGTCGGCCGCCGCACCGTGAGTCGGCGCACGAGTCCGCCGCCGCCCGCTCCCTCGGGCTCGAATCGATCCGTGATCTCCGCGGCGCCATCCGGTGTGTCGATCCGATAGCGAAATGTCGGCACACCCGCGCGGTCGAGCACGTAGCCGAGAAACCGCATGTGGCTTGCTGAGGGCGTATCGTCGGTGGCATGGAGCACCGTCACCGCGGGCATTGTGTCGATGACGATCCGGTCAGTGCCGAGCGGGTCGGCCGGCGGTGCGCTCTTGGCGAGCACCCACGTGCCGCGGGCATCGAGGAAGCGGCCATGCCACGCCTCGGCCAGTCGACAGGCATCTGCATCGAAGGCAAGGTGGACGCCCGCCGGAAAGCCGATGGCGATCGCGTGGGTGCCGGCTCGCTCCATGAATGTCCTCAGGAGGAGCGGCCGCTTCTCGGGCACGAGTTCGAAGTCGCCCGTTGCGGCCGCGAGTTTGGTCGGCAGTGGCTCGAGCGCGGGGCGGTCGAGATATGCCCACAGGGCGGCGATCTGCCGCTCCGCATTGCCGCCGAGGATCGTTTGATTGAGCGTGGCCCCGAAGAAGGCAGGCATCTTCGTGCCGGGTCGCACGGCCATCGGATCGAGCAGGAGCCGTCGGAACCACTCCGGCTCCACCCGCTTCGTGACGCCGGCGAGGTTTACTCCCACCGTGCCTGGCAGGGACTTGTCGCCAAGCGGGTGGCACTGGATGCAGCCGGCGTCGAGCAGCACCGCGCCGGCAGGCACGAACGACGCGTGGTCGCCGGGTGGCGGAAATGCCGGACTGAGATTCGTCGCGGCGGCTCCGGTCAGCTGATCGGCCTGCTTGAAGTCTTCGGGAAGGGCGGCTACGACGTCCTTCGGATAGATCGGCATCCGCGCACGCATGAACGGTCGCAGCGTTACCGCCCCGGCCACGGCCTTGGCGAGCCAATCCTTCTGGAGCCGTGCCCCCACGCCGGTGAGCCGCGGCGGGAGCCGGCCTTCGTCACCGAGATCGACATGGTCGACCGTCTCGAAAAACCCACGGCGGTCCGTACCCACGCCGCCACGGTCGTCGCGCTCGTGGCAGGCAACACAGTTGAGCCTCAGGAGCGTCAGTTCAAGGTGAGAGAGTCGGGGCAGGCCGCTGCCTTCGCCGCTTTGGTGCTCCGTGGTCCCCTCATCGCGCAGCGAGTCGAGCGCCAACGTGATGGCAGTTCGTTGTGCGTCGGTGAGGGGATACCAAGGGCGGCCGGAGCGGTGTGTGTCGAGGGGGGCAATGCACGAGCCCCCTGCGTGTGGATCGACATCCGCCAGCGCGTGCGGCGGGGGCGTTGCAGGAGCGTCGGATTGCACATCGAGCCCGGTGTGGCAGGCCACACACCGCAGGCTGACGCACGCATCCCGCCCGCGTTGCACAAGCGGCTGATCAAGCGGCGTCGGGGCGCCAGCCGCGTCGGCTGGGGGCGTTTGCTGCAGAAGAAAGGCTGCGATGTCGGCGGCCTCGGCGGCCTTCAGCGGGATCGCCGGCATGCGGCCGGATGGCCGGGCATGCAGCGGCACCATCAGGAACTCCGTCAGCGCGCGTTGTGAATACTTCGCCCCCACATGGGCCAGCGGGAGCGACGGAAACGCCCGTTCTGGTAGTGAGATCCCCGCCTCGGCCAGTTCTTCTTGGTCGAGCATCGCCGCCGGATCGGCATCGGCGACGGCACGGCCCTCTTCGGGTGGATGGCAGGCCACGCAGCCGACGCGATGGTAGAGCACGGCTCCGGATGCCGGGTCGCCACGATCCCAGAAGGCCGGCGGCATTGGGTTAAGTCCGTTGGGCTTTGGCAGCGGCACCAGGGCGGTGCGTGTCGCAAGATAGGCGGCAATCGCGTCAATCGCTGCAACCCGCTCGGCGGCAGGAAGCGCTGCCAAGACATGCGGCATTGTCGTGCCTGGGGCAGCCGCTGCTGGTGCCAGCAGAAAGTGCCGCAGCCAACCGGCTTTGACCCGCGTGCCGACCCCGGCGAGATCGGGGCCAGCTTTCGGAGTGAGTGCCACATCGCCCGAGGTATGGCAGGCGGTGCAGCCGAGTTCGCCAATCAAAATCCGCCCGGCGTCGTGGGTGTCGAGGCGACCGGCAACGGCCGCCCTCTCACCGAACCGCTCGTATGCCGCGACGATCGGCGCCGCCGCGATTTCGACGCCTTGAGCAAAGTCACCGATTGCCGTGAGCGCACAGGCGAACGCTGCGGCAATGAGCGACCCGCGGTGTTGACCAATAAAATCTGTCACCTGGGAAATCCGTCGCCTTGCAAAATCCTCAGCGAGCTCTCCGAGAATACCACCCCGTGGCGGGAGGTGCACGACGGGCGATCAACAATTTTTCAGATCAGTCTCAGAGCGGGCTCATGCAAGAGCCGAACGTTGCTCCTCCATAGACGGAACGTCACTGGCAGTACCTTGGTGGGCCGTGCCAGCCCATTCCGTCGTCGGGTTCTGTCGCTCAGCGTCCAAAGGAGTTTCCCCGTGTCCTCACCATCACTCCTCGTCGCGGGTGTGTGCACTGCTCGTCGGAACCCATTCCCGCGCGCCATTTTCCGTTCCTCAACCCAAGGAGTCTCCCGATGTTGTGAGTCTGTCCGCGCTGGGTCATTGTTTCGCTTGTGGCGATTTGTTGTGGCTGCGTCGATTGTTCAAAGTCGGAAACGAATCGTGGTAACGCGGTGACATCCGATATGGAACAGGCCATCGAAGCCGAGCAGAAGAGTGCCGAAGAGGCGGAAATGACCCGGAAGAAGACGTGGGAAAACTGAGCGCATCGCAGTGTGTGGCAGCCGGTGCATCATGTGAGAATGCCGTGCACCACGCGGGCTGGTTCCACTCCGGTAAGTCGGATATTGAGCCCTTGCGAACGGATGGAGAGCCGCTCGTGGTCAAGACCGAGCTGGTGCAAGACCGTGGCGTGGATGTCACGGACATGGGTCGGCTCGGCGATCGGGCCAAAGCCAAACTCGTCGGTTTCGCCGTAGGTCAGCCCTGGCCGGAAGCCACCACCGGCAAACCACATCGTGAAGGCGTCGATGTGGTGGTTGCGACCGGTGCTCTCCCGGTTTTCACCCATCGGCGTGCGGCCAAACTCACCCCCCCAGATCACGATCGTGTCATCCAGCAGCCCCCGCCGCTCAAGGTCGATCACGAGGCCTGCAGAGGCCTGGTCGATCTCGCGACAGACCTGCGGTAGGTGCTTCTCGAGGTTTTCCGTTGGGCCTCCGTGGTGATCCCAGTTGGTGTGGTAGAGTTGCACGAATCGCACGCCCCGCTCCACGAGCCGCCGAGCGAGCAGGCAATTTCGGGCGTACGTCGACTCACCAACGTCTTGAATGCCATACAGGTTGAGGGTCTCTGTCGTCTCCCCGGAGATATCGGTCAATTCCGGAGCGCTTGACTGCATTCGAAAGGCCATCTCGTAGCCCGCGATGCGGGTGGCGATCTCAGCGTCGCCGGTGGCTGCGAGTCGCTGCTCGTTGAGGGTGCGGACGGCGTCGACGACGCGGCGCTGGCTGGCGGTCTCAATGCCGTCGGCGGAGGATAGATTGAGAATCGGGTCTCCAAAGCTGCGGAAGGGCACGCCTTGGTGGGCGCTCGGGAGCCCTCCGCTTCCCCACAGGATGGAACCGCCGCGCGGGCCGCGGGGGCCGCTCTGGAGGACGACGAAACCGGGAAGCTCTGTCGATTCGCTGCCCAGACCATATGTGACCCACGACCCCATACTGGGCCTGCCGAACTGCCCCGTGCCCGTGTTCATGAACAGCTTTGCCGGGGCATGGTTGAAGAGATCAGCCGCACACGTCTTCACGAAACAAAGTTTGTCGACCACGCCCGCGGTATGAGGCAAAAGGTCACTCACCCAGGCCCCACATGCGCCGTGCTGAGCGAAGGTTCGCTTTGATGCCAGCAGATTGAAGCCGTTGCTCGAATCCATGAAGGCGAAACGTTTTCCGGCGGTCAGGCTTTCCGGGATTCGTTGACCGTTGAAGGCGGCGAGTTGGGCCTTGTGATCGAAGAGGTCGAGTTGGGATGGGCCGCCTGCCATGAAGAGAAAAATCACCCGCTTGGCTCGCGCGGCAAAGTCGGGCGGCCGGATGGTCGGGGGATCGGTCTCGGCCCACGCATCGCGGTCGGCATGAAGGAGTGTCCCCAGGGCCATGGCACCCACGCCAATCCCGCACTCGGCAAAAAAATGTCGGCGGGTGCGATCATGGAGGAGCGTGGGTGTGCGGCGGTCAGGGTGAGTCTTCATCGGTGGCCTCGGGGGTGTTGCAGACCAGAGATTTTTCAACGCTTGTGGGGAGGTGGTGACGACACGGCACTTATTCTCGGGTGATCGTCTCATCGAGATTCAGCAGCACGCGAGCCACTTCGAAGGGGGCGAGCGCGGCGAGGACCTTCAATTCCTCGGTTTCCGGCCGTCGGCCCGTGCAGCGGCGAAAGGCAGCCTCTACGCCATCGGCATCGATGATCGTGGCGAGGCCATGGGCCATCTCCACAGCGGCCCGGTCATTGAGCATCGCGAGGGCCTGAAGCGGCGTGTTGCTGCGGGAGCGACGAGTGCATGCCGTGATGCCTTGGGGGGCATCAAAGACCGACAGGGCTGGGGGAGGCGTGGCCCGATACACAAACGTATAGATGCCACGGCGATGGCGGTCATCTCCGTGGCTGGTTTTCCATTCGCGTTTGACCTGATTGAAGGCGGTTGCGCCGTCGGGGATGGGTGGAAAGACCGGCGGTCCACCTACTTTCGGTACCAACAGACCGCTTGCGGTCAGTGCGACATCCCGAACAATTTCGGCATCGATCCGCAAACGTCGTTGCCTTGATACGAGCCGATTATCCGGATCCCTGTCCCGGAGGGTCGAGGCCTCGACGGACGATTGGCGGTATGTCCGGGAGGTCACCATCAGCCGGTGCAACTCCTTCAGGCTCCAGCCACGGCGGACGACTTCAACTGCCAGCCAATCAAGGAGTTCCGGATGCGACGGTGGCATGCCCATCACGCCAAAATCATCGTCCGTCGCGACGAGCCCGCGGCCGAAGAGCCGCTGCCAGATGCGGTTCACCAGCACCCGCGCCGTGAGAGGATTAGTCGGCGCGACAAGCCAGCGGGCAAGGTCGAGTCGATTTGGAGTGGTGGTCGACGACCGGAGAGGTGGCAGGATTGACGGAGTGCCCGGCATGATCTCGTCGGCCGGCCGAGTGAAGTCCCCCTGCACGAAGACCGTAGTGGTTCGTGGCTTGACGCGCTCGCGGAGAATAAGCGATGTCGTGGCAGGTCTGGGCGTGTTGTCTGAGGATGTCCCAGGGGGCGGCACGGCTTCGGGAAATGGCAGGGCATCACCGGGGAGAGCCAAGTGTGGCTCATCCTGGTTGTTGAAAAAGGCAAAGAACCGGTAGTAGTCGCGCTGGCTGATGGGATCAAACTTGTGGTCATGGCACTGGGCGCAGCCGATCGACAGCCCCAGCCAGACCACACCAGTTGTGGCCACACGATCGAAGATGCTGTCAATGCGAAACTGCTCTTTGTCGATACCTCCTTCCTGATTGATTGGGGTGTTGCGGTGGAAGCCAGTGGCCAACTGCTGCGAGAGCGATGCATCGGGCAGAAGGTCACCGGCAAGTTGTTCCACGGTGAACTGATCAAACGGCATGTCGGCATTGAAGGCAGCGATCACCCAATCCCGCCACGCCCAGATTTCTCGCGGCCCATCGATCGAATAGCCGTTGCTGTCGGCATACCGCGCCATATCGAGCCACCAGCGGGCGAGCCGTTCACCGTAGTGGGGGCTGGCAAGCAGTTGAGCGACGGCCGTGTCATAGGCTGAATTCGGGTCAATCGAGTAGCTTTCGAGGAAGTCATCAATCTCATCGAGTGTTGGCGGCAGGCCCGTCAGGTCGAGGTGCAACCGGCGGAGGAGAGTCTCGGGGGCGGCATCGGGCGAGAACGTGAGCCCTGCCGCGGCCAGGCCCTGACCAATGAAGTGATCGATCGGGTGGCAGGCACTCGTCGGCGGGAGCGGAGCGTTGACTGCCGGGAGCGCAAACGCCCAGTGCTGATCGTAGGTGGCACCACCGGCAATCCAATCCCGCAGCACCTGCCGTTGTTGTGGTGAGAGCGAGTGCCCCGAAGTGGGAGGTGGCATCACGAGATCAGGATCATCACTCTCAATCCGCACAATGATCTCGCTGGCGGCGGGGTTGCCCGGCACGATCGCGGTAGCACCGGATGCCAATGGGGTGATGGCGCCATCGAAACCATCGAGTCGCAGTCCGGCCTCGCGCGCGCCCTCGTCAAACCCATGACATGCCAGGCAGTTGGCTGCCAGAATCGGTTGCACATCGCGGGAGAAGTCAATCTCTTCAGCATCGAGTGAGGTGGATCCTGAGGCAGTGAACCTCACCACGAGCAGACTGACGGCGAGAAGGATCGTTTTGTTCACGGGTCGCGGGCTCCGATTTCCTGAAACCCAATCATACCTCCCACAAGGCTTCTCGCGGCTCCGCGATCAGGCACTCGGAAAGAGGCTCTGTCCGCTCGTACCGCCCGCGTTCAGTCAGCCATCCGGTTGTGCGCGCCACAAAGGATCGCCCGGTCAATGGCACCTCCACACCGGTCTTCCGGCTGATGAGCGAATCGTGAGCCTCGGGAGGAGCGGCCACGAGTTCTCCCCAGTCGATCGGCGGGCCACGCCGGTGCTCGCCGTTGAGGTGGATGGCACCGTGCAGACGGTGGCGAGGGTGCTGGAACGAGAAGGTGGTGGGAGGAGTTTTGGCACCACGCTCGACCATTTCCACGACAACTACGCGATTCCCGCGTTTCGGCAGCCGCTCGTCAACGGGATTCTCTGGACGGCGGGCCTTGAGGTGCCGGCGGCGGGGGCTGCCGTGCGCTGGTTCCTGAGGACGTCGAGTTGCCACCACCGCCACCGAGCCCGTGAACTTGGAGAGGCGGCTTTGGCCCTCCCTGTGGTAAAGTAGAGGGGTCATACAGGGGATAATGCGATGCGTTGGATTCATTCGCGGGCCGCGATGGGGCTTCTGGGAGCCGTGGGGGTGCTGTCGGCCTCGCAGGTCGTGTGGGCATCCGATGCCGAATCCAAGCCGGAGGCTCCTGCCGCGGTCTTTGCACTCGAAGACGTGGTCGTGTCTGCTGCCGACACTGCGGGTGGCTTTGAAATCCGCGATGCGAAGCTGAGCCTTGGCCCACCTCGCGTGGAGGGTGGCGCAGCCTCCCTGCTCCCTCAGACAAGCCAACTTCTCAAAGTCGTCGATCCAGGCGACCAGAGCCCGCTCGACTTCGGCGTGGGCGACACGCTGACGATCGAGTCGTGGCTGCGGATCGATGAATCCGCCGCGGGCGGGTTCCCGTACATCGTGGGCAAGGGACGTACCCACACCGTTGCGGGCAAGGATAACGACGCGAATCAAAACTATGCCCTGCGGCTCGAGGGGGGCGGATCGAGCAAACTCTCATTCCTCTGGATGGACAGCACTGATCCCGAAGGACGGCAGAGGGCGCATCGGTGGACGAGCAAGGCGGCGGTTGCCGCCGACGGCCGGTGGCACCACGTGGTGCTCAGCTACACCTTCGGCACCGGCGACGACGTGCTGGCGATGATCGATGGTGTGGCGACCGAGGGCGTCTGGGACATGGAAGGCAACTCGTCAGCGCCGCCTGTGGTGGACAACGACGACGTGTGGGTGGGCGGTTCGAACGGGGCGGGGCACACCTTTCCGGGCCTGATTGAGGGGTTGGCGATCTACCGTAGTCGCCTCGATCCGGCGTTGATCAAGGAGCGGACCACGTGGGTCGACACCCAGCAGCCAGAAATGCCGTGGCCTGCAGAGACACTCGAAGCGAGTCCGGGCGTGACACGCGTGGCCATCGCCGACTTGCCCCTGCGGAGTTGGTTCTTCCAGCCGAAGCACACGGAGCCGGTGTTTTTCAGCGACGGTATGGCGCTCACGCGACTGCCGCACCGCTACAACGAACGTGGGCTGATTGCCGACAGACCCGGCGCCTCGATGGTGCGTTTGGTCACAGAAGCCACATTTCCGTCCGGTACCTGCCAGATCCTGCTCCGCAGCCTCGATGCCGCCCGGGTGTATATCGACGGCGAACTGGTCGTTGAGCAGACGACCGCGCCCAAACTCAATGGCTCTGCGCACGGTAAGGTTTATGAGTTAGTTGAGCCACCGGTGGGTGTCGTGCAGCAGACCGGCGCCCACACCGACACCCTCGCCGAGTTTGTCAGCGACGGTTTGCCACACCGCGTCGAGGTGTATCGCCTGTTTGGCGGCGATGGTCGCGTGCACCAGCTTGGCGAGTTCCTCGTGGCGGTGGCTTCCGAAGGAGAGTCGTTTCGCGTGCTTGGCAGTGGATGGCAGCCCGACGATGCGGGTTGGCAGGCATTGCTTGACCGAGAGAGTGCGACCGTCGCCGAGTGGAATCGTGCCGCGCGGGCCGCTGCCGATGTGGAGGAGGATCGCTTCTGGGAGCGGCGGCATTCGGAGGCTGCGGCTGCGGCGGGCGCCCCGGTTCCTGTGCCGAGCGTGCGTGCGGGCGACGAGGGTCTCACGCCCATAGACCACTTCTTGCTCGCACGGCTCGAGGAGGAAGGCCTTTCGCCGATGCCGCTGGTTGATGACGCAGCCTTTTTGCGGCGAGCCACGCTGGATGTGACCGGTCGGATTCCCACGATTGCGGAGTTGCATTCGTTGGGGTTTGATCAGGCGTCCCCTCCGCCGCTCGACCGTTCGGCTGTGATTGACAATCTGCTTGCCTCGGACGAATGGGCTGATCACTGGACGAGCTACTGGATGGACGTGTTGGCGGAGAATCCCGCCCTGACCAAGCCCACGCTCAACAACAGCGGCCCGTTCCGCTGGTACCTCCATGACGCGCTGGTGGACAACGTGGGTATGGATCGCTTTGTCACCAACCTGATCCGTATGGAGGGGAGCAAGGAGTTGGGTGGGCCTGCCGGTTTTGGCATGGCGTCGGAGAATGATGTGCCGATGGCGGCCAAGGCGCATGTGCTCGGGACAGCGTTCCTTGGTGTCGAGATGAAGTGTGCTCGTTGCCACGATGCCCCGAACCATCCCTTCCAGCAGTCGGATCTCTTCGCGGTGGCAGCGATGCTTGAAAAGAAGCCGTTGAAGGTTCCTGCGAGCAGCAGCATTCCTGCGACGCCCGAGGAAATCGAGGAGATGATCGTCAGTGTGTCGCTCGCGCCCGGTGATGAGATCGCGGCGAAGTGGCCCTTTCCCGAACTCAGTGGTGAGGGCGGGGACGGGGAGACCAGTGCTGATACGCGGGAGCAGTTGG